>NZ_JBEXKB010000023.1:0-119906 GCF_040609455.1 Kitasatospora sp. NPDC004669 | reverse complement strand
GGGGCGCTCCGGGGGGGGGGGGGGGGGGGGGGTGTGGGGGGGGGGGGGGGGGGGGGGGTGGGGG
Organism: Kitasatospora sp. NPDC004669; assembly: GCF_040609455.1. Classification (NCBI taxonomy): domain Bacteria; kingdom Bacillati; phylum Actinomycetota; class Actinomycetes; order Kitasatosporales; family Streptomycetaceae; genus Kitasatospora; species Kitasatospora sp. NPDC004669. The sequence continues at coordinate 119,842 of NZ_JBEXKB010000023.1, read as the reverse complement.
GGGGGGGGGTGGGGGAGGGACTGCCCTCCCCGACCCCGACCTTGGCGTCCGGCTCGGCCGAGGGCTCAGGGGGTGCAGAGGGCTTGGAGGGCTCAGAGGGTTCATCGGACGCATCGGCGTCGGCATCGGCGTCGGCGTCGGCACTCGGGTCGGCGGAGCCGCCGTCCGCCGGCTGCGCCGCGATGGCGACGGGTGCGGAAGTGGTCTCGGACGGGGACGCGACCGCCGACGGGGAGGCCGCGGCCGAGGGGCTCACCGACGGCTCCGGCGACTCCGGCAGCTCCGGCAGCTCCGGCAGCTCCGGCGCCTCGGCCGGCTCGTCCCCGCCGAGCGCCGCCGCGAGGTCCGGCGGCAGCGGGGCGGCCGGTCCGGGCGCCGGGAGGTCGTAGGTCCGCAGGAAGTCCCCGAGCCCCGGGTCCTTCCCTCCCCCGAGCCGGTAGTGCAGGTAGGCGATCGGCGCCCCGTCCGACGTCCGGGTGTAGACCGTGCTGACCGGCACGTAGTACCGCCCGGCTCCCGGGTGCTGGGAGGGGTGGAGGCCGGCCAGGCGCTCGGCGCGGTCGCGGTCGGTTTCCCGGCCCACCTGGTCGGCGGTGAGCGCGTCGACGCCGCGCACCACGAGGGCGGCGGCGACGGACACGCCGAGCACCAGCCCGACGGCGACGGTGCGCCGCAGGACCGGGCGGCCGTGCAGGGCGGGCCAGGAGTCGGTCACCATGCGCTCGGGTGGGATGCCGTCCACGGTTTCTCGCTCCCCCGTTTCGATCAGGACGTTCGATCGGGCCATCCGATCAGATCGGGACAGCCGATCAGAACGTCACATTCCTTCGAGGGGACCGTAGCCCAGAGTTCCTCAGCCCAGGTAGGCGGGGGCGACCGCAGCCTTGGTGACCGGTCGAGCGCCGCCGGAGCCGTCCGCCGGGACGGTCCACAGGTCGGCGCCGTAGTCCCCGGGCAGGGCGTACAGCAGGGTGCCGTTGTCGGACCAGAGCGCCTGGTCGTCGATGTTGCGCTGCTCGGCGGTCGCGGTCTCGGTCATCGTGCCCAGGTCGAGGACGTACAGCCGCCAGGGAGAGTCGGCGGGCAGGCCGGGGACGCGCTTCTTGTACGCGATGTGGGTGCCGTCCGGGGAGAGCGAGGGGCACTCGACGTTGTCGTGCAGGGTGGTCAGGGTGCGGGCGGCGAGGTCGCCGCGGACGAGGTGGGTCTGCCCGCCGGTGGCCAGGGTGGCGTAGAAGGTGTTGTCGTCGGCGAAGGTGACGCCCCAGATGTTGACGTCGTGCGCCTGGTACGGGTGGCCGTCCTTGACGACGGCGAAGTCCTCCAGGTTCTCCCGCAGGTTCCAGTCCCGGACGTCCACGATCGAGGTGCGGGTGGAGAAGTCGGTGCCCGCGTAGGAGTCGCCGCTGACGAAGACCGTCCAGGCGGCGAGGTGCCCGGACGGGGAGACCCGGGAGCGGGTGGGGATGCCGGCGGCGGGGAACGAGCGCCGCTCGTGCAGGTGGTCGTCCAGGATGACGGCGCGGTAGGTGTCCTCCAGCGCGCCGTGCTGGGCCTGCAGGCAGATACCGGTGCCGGCGGCGGCGTGGAAGCGCAGGCACTGCGTGCCGGAGGCGGTGCGCGGGCCGTCCGGCCGGTCGGCGGGGACGGTGGTGATCTCGTCCCGGTGCGGGCCCCAGGCCATGTTGCGGAACAGCAACTGACGGCCGTCCGAGGGGACTTGGAGAGACACCGATCCCGGGTTGACGGCCGGCCCGCCGGCCTGGGTGCGGTCCCGCTCGGCGGTGCGGTCGGCGGCGTACAGGACGGCGCCGGTGCCGACCGTGCCGAGCACCAGGACGGCGACCAGCAGCACGATCAGCCTGGTCCGGTTCTGCAGGTTCACACGCCCTCCTCGTTCACGCGGTCTCCTCAGCGGCAACGGGTTCGGACGTGCGCAGCACCACCGCCGCGCCGCCCACGCACAGCGCCAGCGCGCCCGCCGACCAGGCCAGCGCGCTCGGGCCGCCCACCGCGCTCCACAGCGCGCCGAACACCAGGGAGCAGGCGAACCGGGCCAGCGCCTGCCCGGTGCCGACCAGGGCCAGCCCGGCGCCGCGCTGTTCGGCGGGCACCGTGTCGGCCGCGGCGGCAGCGAGCACCCCGTCGGTGGCGGCGTAGAAGGAGCCGTGCAGCACCAGTACGCAGATCACCGCCGGCAGCCCGCGCAGCGGCGACAGCAGCAACCCGTACGCCAGCAGCAGCACCCCGTGCCCGAGCAGGAAGAGCCTGCGGCGGCCGATCCGGTCGGCGAGCGAGCCGAACGGGACGGCCAGCAGCAGGAAGGCGGCCGCGGTGCCGAGCGGCAGCAGCGGGAACAGGTTGACGGACAGGCCGAGTCGGCGCTGGATCAGCAGGTAGAGAAAGGAGTCGCTGACGGTGGTGAGCCCGAGCAGCACGGCACACAGGGTGAGCCGGCGCAGTCCGGGCAGGCGCAGCAGGGTGAGGCTGTCGCGCAGCGAGGGATCGGTAGTTGACCGGTCGTCACCGTGCTGCCGGTTCGGCACGAACAGCAGCAGGATCAGCACGCCCAGCGCGGCGACGCAGGCGCTGACCGTGAACACGGCGTCGTAGCCGTGTCGTTCACCGCCGTCGGCGAGGAGCGGGCCGCCCGCGAGGCGCAGCACCAGGAAAGCGGTGAGCGGGCCGAGCAGGGCGCCGGCCGTGTCCATCGCCCGGTGCACGCCGAACGCCCGGCCGCGGTGGGCGGGTTCGGTGGCGAGCGAGATCATCGCATCCCGGGGCGCGGTGCGCAGGCCTTTGCCGGTGCGGTCGACGGCGATGACGGCGCCGATCAGCGGCACGGTGTGGACGAACAGCAGCAGCGGGCGGCACAGCGCGGACAGCCCGTACCCGACGGCCGCGACGGTCTTGTGGCGGGCGGCCCCGTCGCGGCCGCGGCGGTCGGCGAGGTGGCCGCCGACGAGCCGGACCAGCGCGCTGAAGCCGTTCTGGATGCCGTCGAGCAGCCCGAAGCCGAGCGGGGACAGGCCGAGTCCGGTGAGCAGGTAGAGCGGCAGGACGGCACTGACCATCTCGGAGGAGATGTCGGTGACCATGCTGACGGTGCCGAGGGCGAGGACCGCCCCCGGCACGGCGCGCAGGGCGGCGCCCCGCCGCACCGGGCCGGTGGCCGGTGCGGCGGGGGCCTTGGAGCTGCGGGAGTCCGCGACGTACACGGGCGTCAGTTCCAGATGCCGGTGATGTCGGAGGCCCCGGCGGAGTTGCCGGCGTGGGCGTTGACGCCGGCCAGGTCCTCCAGGGTGTGCAGCACGTCGTAGTGGTTGTAGTTGGTGGCGGTGGAGCTGCCAGGGGCGACGTGGGCGCCGTAGACCAGGGTCGGGATGCGGTTGCCGGCCAGGCGGTTGTCCTCGTCGAAGGTCACCACCAGCAGGCTGTTGTTGTTCTTGGCCCACTGGGCGTACGCGTCCAGGTTGGTCTGCAGCCAGGAGTCGCCGGTGCCCACCGAACAGTCGTGCATGTCGTCGCACAGGTCCGGGATGACGAAGGAGACCTTGGGCAGGGTGGTGAAGTCGGTCGGGAACGCGTCCATGCCGTAGGCGCTGGAGGTGGGCACGTTGCCGAAGCCGAACCACGGGTTGTGCTTCTGCGCGTAGTTGTCGACGCGGCAGTCGGTGGCGCCGGGGGCGGGCAGGCCCTCGTTGTAGCTGGCCCAGGTCTGGTTGGCGGCGAGCAGCTCGGAGGCCAGGTTCGGCTGCTGCAGCGCGCCGACGTCCACGCAGCTGTCGTCGACGATGCCCTGCGAGCTGCCGGAGAACAGCATGTAGTAGTTGGGCTGGCTGGGGTGGGTGAGCGCGTACGACTGGGTCAGCGTCGCGCCGCCGGCCGCCAGGGTGCCGTTGATGTACGGCGCCGCCGAGCTGCCGATGACCTGCGAGTACGCGTGGTTCTCCAGCATCACGACGATCACGTGGTCGGGCGAGGGCAGGCCGACCGCGGTGTCGGCGGCCGCGCTGCCGCCCGCGGCCCACAGGCCGAGCGAGCCGGCGACCAGGCCGAGGCCGGTGGCGATGGCGGTGAGCGGGCGGAACGGGCGACGACGGGCGGGGCGCGGGCCGGCGGTGGGGGTGCCGGGGGTGCGGAGTCGTGCGAAGGCCATGGGGTCCTCCGAGTGTCGGGCTTCCGGGGCGGGAGCGCCGAGAACAGTAGGATCGCGGCATGTCGTGTACCGCACAAGGGAAGTGAAGAACAGACGAACAGCTGCGACGCGGTCGCCGTACGAAGCAACGGAGTCCGCGTCGGATCTCACACGCGCCGCGATTGACCGGTTTCGGCCGCCCGTGGTGGGATCACGGGGGCCCGGGACCACGGGGTCGGGACGAAGGGGCACGGCAGATGATCGGACTGATCTCCCTCGACGCGCCGGTCCGCCCGCTCGCCGAGGAGCTGCACGCCGCTTGGCCGGAGAGCAGCGAGCTCCGCCACGCCTCACGCGGCAACTGCTTCCAGCCGCCGGACGCGCTGGCATTCGCCGTGGACCGGTACCCGCAGGTGGTCGTGTTCGGGCCGGTCCCCTATGTCGTCTCGCTGCTGAACAGCGGCTTCGTCAAGCTTCCCCGCGAGGTGGACCTGCTCTGCGTGGACTCGCAGCGGCGCTGGGTGGTCCCGCTGGCCGGCGGGGAGCGGGGCGAGGAGCTGGCCCGGGAAGTGCAGGCGGTACTCGGCGTCGAGCCGGTGCTCACCCGCTACCCGCCGCGCCCCGAGGGCCCGCTCGACGTCCTGACATCGCACGCCGTGCGGTACCACCGGCCCGGCTCCGCCGCCACCGAGCGGGCGGCGGCGGAAGGCCGCCCGGTGCGGCTGGTCACCGACGTGCCGTACCCGCTGCCCGCGCTGCCCCCGAACATCCGGCCGGAGGCGCCCGAGGACGCCCCGGTGTTGCGGATCACCGACCAGGAGGACCCGGGCGACAGTGACCTCCTGGTGGTCCCGCGCACCCTGGTCGTCGGCATCGGCGCGGGCAGTGGCGCCGAACCGGTCGAGGCGATGCGGCTGCTGACGGCCGTGCTGGCGGAGACCGGCCACCTCCGCTCGGCGATCGCCCGGTTGGCCACCGTGGCCGGCAAGGCGGACCACCCGGCGGTGCGCTGGGCCGCGCGCTGCCTGAACGTACCGGTGGACGAGCACCCGGCCGATGAGCTGGCCCGGCTCACGGTGCCGAACCCCTCCGAGGTCGTCGGTACGGCGGTCGGCACCGCGAGCGTGGCCGAGGCCGCCGCGCTGGCGAGCTCGAACGGCGGTCGACTCGTGGTCACCAAGCGGAAGTCGGCGACGGCGACGGTCGCGATCGCCCGGGCCGCGGTGCACGGACGGCTGGCGGTGGTCGGCCTCGGGCCGGGGGCGCACGACCTGCTGGTGCCGCGCGCCCTGACGGAGCTGCGGCGCGCCTCGGCGGTGGTGGGCAGGCCGGAGGCGGTCGAGGCCGTGGCCGGGCTGCTCCGGCCGGGGACGCGGCAGGTCGCGGTGCCGGAGCCCGGGACGGTACGGAACGCCCGCGGAGTGGTACTGGACTGGGCCGGAGTCGCGACGGACGGCACCGGACAGGTGGTCGACCGCACCGGAGCGGCCGTCACCCTGGCCGCCCACGGGCACGCCGTCGCGCTGGTCGCGCTCGGCGACGGCGCCGGGCTCGCCGTGCCGCCGGGCCCGTACGACGTCCACCGGGTGCCCGGCCTTCCCGTCGACCAGCAAGGAGCCTCCACGTGACCACCCCCGAACCCGACCTGCGCCACCACGGCGACGCCGAGGTGCGCGCCGACGGCCGCGGACTGGTCGACCTCGCGGTCAACGTCCGCACCGGCACGCCCCCGGCCTGGCTGCGCGAGCACCTGGCCGCCACCCTCGGCGACCTCGCCGCCTACCCCGACCAGAGCGCCGCCCGCGCCGCGGTGGCCGCCCGGCACGGGCGTCCGGTCGGCGAGGTGCTGCTCACCTCGGGGGCGGCAGAGGCCTTCGTGCTGCTCGCCCGGGTGGCGACGGCCCGTCACATCGCCGTGGTGCATCCCCAGTTCACCGAACCGGAGGCCGCGCTGCGGGACGCCGGGCACCGGGTGCACCGGGTGCTGCTCACCGCCGAGGACGGGTTCAGGCTCGGCGCCGTCCCCGAGGAGGCGGACCTGGTCGTCCTCGGCAACCCCACCAATCCGACCTCCGTGCTGCATCCCGCCGAGGCCGTCGCCGCGCTGGCCCGCCCCGGGCGCACCCTGGTGGTGGACGAGGCGTTCATGGACACCGTCCCGGGCGAGCGGGAGTCCCTGGCCTCGGCCCGGGACCTGCCCGGCCAGGTCGTCGTCCTGCGCAGCCTGACCAAGACCTGGGGCCTGGCCGGGCTGCGGATCGGCTACGTCCTCGGACCGGCGTCGCTGATCGCCGCCCTCGGCGCCGCCCAGCCGCTCTGGCCGGTCTCCACCCCCGCACTGGCCGCAGCCGAGGTCTGCAGCGGCCCGGCGGCGCTGGCCGAGGCGGAGCAGGCGGCCGCCGAACTGGCCCTGTGGCGGGCGTACTTGGTGAAGGGCCTGGCCGCCGTCCCGGGCCTGCGGATGTACGGCGAAGCGGCCGCATCCTTCGTCCTGGTCCGACTGCCGGGCGCGGCGGCCGTGCGCGAGCGGCTGCGCGAGCACGGCTTCGCCGTCCGGCGCGGGGACACCTTCCCCGGGCTCGGCGAGGACTGGCTGCGGATCGCCGTCCGGGACGAGGAGACCACCGACCGCTTCCTCAACACCCTGGAGACGGTGATCAGTTCATCCTGACACCGCTCAGCCTGACCCGGTCGCCGGGCTCGATCCGGCCGGGCGTCAGCACCTGCGCGTACACCCCGGCACAGGGCAGCTCCGGCATGCCCTCCAGCGGGACCAGCCGGTTCCGCTCGGCCGGAATCCGCAGCGCCTCGATGTGGCGGGGCAGCGGGCCGTGCCGCAGGGTGGGGACGGCGCAGCGCGGGGTGGGCGCCACGACGCGCAGCCGCAGCGTCGGGCCGATCGCCAACTCCCGCCCCACCCAGGCGTTCTCGACGAAGCCCTCCCCCTCGGTGCGGATCACCAGGTTCGGCCGGTAGCGCTCGGCCTCGGTGCCGACGGCGTCCAGCGTGGAGCTGGTGATCAGGTGCAGCGGGGCGAAGTCGAAGAAGCCGCCCTCCGGCGCGGCCCGCCCCAACTCATTGACGGTGATGGGCACTTCCGCCGCGATCCCGTGCGCCAACACCTCCTCCGGCACGGCCCGCTCGACCGTCGCGCCGGGCGGGCGCCCGGTGATCAGGGCGAGCTCGCGGCCGAGCGCCTCGGACAGCTCCGCCTCGTCCGCTTCGCACCCGTCCGGGCCGGTGATCGCCACCCCGCCGTCCGCCGCGGCCGCCGCCGAGTACCGGAGCAGGCCGGCCCACAACCGGGGGTTCTTCGCGCTGGCCACCCGCCCGGTCTCCACGTCCAGCAGCGCCCGGCCACGGTCCCCGGCCAAGCCGCGCTCGTCCACCTCGACGGCCGAAAGCTCCTCCCCCAGAAGCGACTTGACCGGATAGCGGCACAGCCGCTCGACCCGTCCGATCAGCATTCCTCCGCCGCCCACTCCCGCAGCGCCGCGAAGTGCAGCTCCTGCAGGCCGACCCTGGGGTCGACCCAGAGCGGCAGCGCCTCGCCCGGGTGGTTCGCCGCGATCCACTCGATGTCCTGCGGCCCGAGCTCGTCGTCCAGCCACACGAACGGCCGCCCGGCCGCCCAGGCCACCAGGTCCTTGGTCTTCCAGTGCAACCCGTCCGGTTGCTCCCGGAACACCTCCGTCCACGGTATGTACGGAAGTTCGGGCAGCCCGATCCGCGGCCCGATGAAGGTGTTCGCCTCGTCCATCCAGGTGGTCGCCCACACCAACTCGTACGGCAGCGCCAGCAACTCCGCCCCGTGCGCGGGGTTCAGCCACACCCGCAACGGCTTCACCCGCTCCCGCGGCGTCGGCGCATTCCGCGCCACCCACGACTCGGGTAGCAACCGATGGGTGTCATACCCCTCGGGCCGACGCGTCTTCGGCGCGGCGTAGGGGTTGAGCGGTCCGTCCACATCGAGGAGGAGCAGGGGCTGCTGGGTCATGCCGTGAATTGTCCGGCGACGACCGGTGATTGACCAGCGATTTGCGCGGTCACTCCCGGCTCCCGCCGCCGCCCACCACGCCGCACGTGTGACGCAACGCCCGCAGGCCCTTCCCCGAGCGGGGAAGGGCCTGCGGGCGTGGGGGACTCAGGGTCGGATCAGACCTGGCCGGCCTTCTCCAGGGCCTCGCAGCAGGTGTTGATCAGCAGGCGGGTGACGACGTAGGGGTCGATGTTGGCGTTCGGGCGACGGTCCTCGATGTAGCCCTTCTGCTCCACCTCGACCTGCCACGGGATGCGGACCGAGGCGCCGCGGTTGGAGACGCCGTAGCTGTAGACGTTCCACGGTGCGGTCTCGTGCTTGCCGGTCAGGCGGGACTGGATGTCGTCACCGTACTGGCTGACGTGCTCCAGCACCTTCTCCTGGGAGGCGCCGAGGGACTCGCAGGCGGTGATGATGGCGTCGTAGCCCTCGCGCATCGCCTTGGTGGAGAAGTTGGTGTGCGCACCCGCGCCGTTCCAGTCGCCACGGGCCGGCTTGGCGTCCAGGGTGGCGTCGATGCCGAACTCCTCGGCGGTGCGGTACAGCAGGTAGCGGGCGATCCACAGGTCGTCCGAGACGGTCAGCGCGTCGACCGGGCCGATCTGGAACTCCCACTGGCCGGGCATGACCTCGGCGTTGATGCCGCAGATGGCCAGGCCGGCGTCGATGCAGCGGTCCAGGTGCAGCTCGACGATCTCGCGGCCGAAGACCTCCTCGGCGCCGACGCCGCAGTAGTAGCCGCCCTGCGGGGCCGGGAAGCCGCCCTCCGGGAAGCCGAGCGGGCGGGAGCCCTTGAAGAAGGTGTACTCCTGCTCGATGCCGAAGATCGACTCCTGCGCCGTGTACTTCTCGTCGACCTCACGCAGCAGGGCACGGGTGTTGGACTCGTGCGGGGTGCCGTCCGTCTCCAGGACCTCGCAGAGGACCAGGATGTGGTCGCCACCGCGGATCGGGTCCTTGACGACCTTCACCGGCTCCAGCACGCGGTCCGAGGCGTGACCCTCGGCCTGGTTGGTCGAGGAACCGTCGAAGCCCCAGGTGGGGATCTTGTCGGCGTTGGGCAGGACGCGAGTCTTGGAACGGAGCTTCGCGGTCGGCTTGGTGCCGTCGATCCAGATGTACTCGGCCTTGATTGCCACGGCGTGTCCCTCGCAGTGCTGGGTGGTGGGTGCCCGCGTAGCGTCGCAAGCCGCCGTTTCCCGGTTGTTCCTCTCATGTAACGCGCATGTGAACCAACCGTCCGCGTTGGCACGGTCACGGTGCGGGAGTGCCGGGCACGGCACTCCCGCCCTCAAGGGTGCCTACGGGCCCAGCGCCTGCGGGCCCAGTGCCTACGGGCTCAGTGCCGACGGGCGCGCGCGGTCCGGCGGCGCCGGGTGGCCCAGAGCGCGGCGGCCCCGCCCGTGACCAGGGCGGCGGCCCCGGCGGCCAGCGGACCGGTGGCGCTGCTGCCGCCCGTGGTGGCGAGCTTCTCCGGCTTCTCCACCGCCGCCTGCGGCGCGGCGGCCCGCGAGGTGGTGGTGTCGGCCACCGGCTGGGCGGCGGGCGCACTGGTGGGCGCGGCGCTCGGGGTGTCCGCGACGGAGGGAGTGGCCGACGGCGCGGAGGGCTTCTCACAGCTCACCGAGGCGACGGTGATCTTCCCGGTGACCTTGGCGACGTTCAGGTTCAGCGGGTTCACCTCCACCTGCACCTCCAGCGCGGAGGCGGCGGCGGTGGTCGTGGTGGTGGTCTTCTTGGAGAACTCCACCGACACGCTGCCGACCAGCGGCACGTCCACCTTGGTCGGACCGTACAGCCCGACCGTGACGGGCTTGCCCAGCACGCTCAGCTTGGCGGGCGCGACCACGTTCGCGGTCGGCTGCCCGTCGACCGGACAGGTCACCTCGGCGCTCATCGCCTCCAGGCCGAGCAGCGCGGTGGCGGGCAGGCCCGGGGCGTGCACGTCGGCGTTGACCAGCTTGACGGAGGCGGCGGTGCCCTTGGCGTCGGCGCGGGTGACGGACTTGCCAATGTCCGCCTTGACCAGCTCGACCGGGCCGACCTGGTCGACCCCGTCCACCTTGGCGGTGAGCACCGAGCCTCCCCCAGCCTCCGGCCGGGGGGACCCCCAGCTCTGCTCCGGTGTCTCCACCTTGTTGAGCGCGATGTTCACCGGGACGTCCACCGCCTTGTTCAACAGGCTGACGTCCAGGTCGAGTTCGGCGGTGACGGCGCGCGCCTTGCCCACTGAGGGCGCGGGGGCCGGGGCGGCCTGGACGGGCGCGGCGGTGAGCAGTGTGCTCACCGCCACGGCAGCGGATGCGGAAACGATTCGGCGAGACTGCCGAGACGACATGGCGGAACCCCCACACAGATGAAACGATGAGGCGCCAGTCTTCTCGAACAGTCCGTCACGCGAGCAGCACGGAACGTCATTTCACCCGTTGGAGTGAGATTGGCGTTCCGCGCCGACTCGACTCTGCTACGGCAGCCGCCAGTCCACCGGCTGCGCCCCCTGCTGCACCAGCAGCTCGTTCGCCCGGCTGAACGGCCGGGAGCCGAAGAAGCCGCGGTCGGCCGACATCGGGCTCGGGTGGACCGACTCGACCGTCGGGATACTGCCCAACAAGGGGCGCAGGTTGCGGGCGTCGCTCCCCCAGAGGATCGCCACCATCGGGCCGCCGCGCGCCACCAGCGCCCGGATCGCCTGCTCGGTGACCGCCTCCCAGCCCTTGCCCTTGTGGGCCCTGGGGTTGCGCGGCTGGGTGGTCAGCGCCCGGTTCAGCAGCAGCACGCCCTGCTTCGTCCAGGGCGTGAGGTCCCCGTTGGACGGCTGCGGCAGGCCGAGGTCGGTGCCGTACTCCCGGAAGATGTTGATCAGGCTCGGCGGGATCGGACGGACCTCGGGCGCCACCGAGAAGCTCAGGCCGACAGCGTGACCGGGCGTCGGATACGGGTCCTGCCCGACGATCAGTACGCGGACGTCGGCGATCGGCTGCTGGAACGCACGCAGCACGTTCGGCCCGGCCGGCAGGTAAGTGCGGCCGGCCGCCAGCTCGGCGCGCAGGAAGTCGCCCATGGCGGCGATCTGCCCGGCAACGGGCTCCAGGGCGGTGGCCCAACCGGGCTCGACGATCTCATTCAGTGGACGCGGTGCCATGGTCGTCACCCTATCGGCCGATACCGACAGAGCGTCACCGCCGATCATCACCCCACCGGCCGCCCCCGCAGCACCACCAGCCGCGGGTCCGCCAGCACCCGGACGTCCGCCCGGGGGTCCTCCTCGTACACCACGAAGTCCGCCGGAGCGCCCTCCTCCAGCCCCGGCCGCCCCAGCCACGCCCGCGCGCCCCAACTCGCCGCCGACAGCGCCTCGGCCGGGCTCAGCCCCGCCTTCACCAGCTCCGCCACCTCGTCCGCGACCAGCCCGTGCGCGAGCGAGCCGCCCGCGTCCGTGCCGACGAACACCGGGACGCCCGCGTCGTGCGCGGCGCCCACCATGTCGTACCGGCGCTCGTGCAGCCGCCGCATGTGCCCCGCCCAGGCCGGGAACTTCCGCTCCCCGCCGGCCGCCAGCTCCGGGAAGGTGGCGATGTTGACCAGCGTCGGGACGATCGCGACCCCGCGCTCGGCGAAGGCCGGGATCAGCTCCTCGGTCAACCCGGTGGCGTGCTCGACGCAGTCGATCCCGGCCGCCAGCAGGTCCGGCAGCGACTCGGCCGCGAAGCAGTGCGCGGTGACCCGCGCGCCCTCCTCGTGCGCCGCCGCGATCGCCTCGGCCAGCGCGTCGCCGGGCCAGCAGGCGGCGAGGTCGCCGCGATCGCGGTCGATCCAGTCGCCGACCAGCTTCACCCAGCCGTCGCCGCGCCGGGCCTCGGCCCGGACGTAGGCGGCGAGGTCGCCGGGCTCGATCTCGTGCGCGTAGTTGCGGATGTAGCGGCGGGTGCGGGCGATGTGCCGCCCGGCGCGGATGATCCGGGGCAGGTCCTCGCGCTCGTCGATCCAGCGGGTGTCGGCGGCCGAGCCGGCGTCGCGGATCAGCAGGGTGCCGGCATCGCGGTCGGTGAGCGCCTGCTTCTCGCTGGTCTCGGCGTCCACCGCGCCGTGCGCGTCCAGTCCGACGTGGCAGTGCGCGTCCACCAGGCCGGGCAGCACGAAACCGGTCACCGACCGGACGTCCCCGGCGGTCGGCGGGCGGGTGAAGCTCACCCGGCCGTCCACCACCCAGAGCTCGTCCCGGACCTCCTCCGGACCGACCAGCACCCGACCCCGGACGTGCAGCACCGCGCCATCGCTCATGGCCGCACTCTACCGACGGGGGCGTTCCCTGTAAGCAGTGAGAATGCGGCAGACTCGTTTCCGCACCCACCACCCCGCGCGCGAAAGGCTTTCGAACCGTGAGTCCCTTCCTCGACCTCCCCCCGCTCAGCGCCGCCGGGTTCGCGGCGATCGAGGACCAGGTGGCCGCGCTGCTGCACACCGAGGCCGACGTGATCGTCACCCAGGGCGAGGCGCTCCTCCCACTGGAAGCCGCCATCCGCGGGGCCGCGCACCCGGGCTCCACCGCGCTCAACATCGTCACCGGCCCGTACGGGCAGACCTTCGGCACCTGGCTGCGCTCCTGCGGGGCCGAGGTCGTCGACCTCGCCGTGCCCTTCGACAGCGCGGTGAGCGCCGCGCAGGTGGCCGCGGCCCTGGACGCCGCCCCGGGGATCGACTTCGTCTCCCTGGTGCACGCCGAGGCCGCCACCGGCAACACCAACCCGGTCGCCGAGATCGCCGCCGTGGTCCGCGAGCACGGCGCGCTGCTGATGCTCGACGCGGTCGCCTCGGTCGCCGCCGAGCCGCTGCTCACCGACGCGTGGGGCATCGACCTGTGCGTCATCGGCGGCCAGAAGGCGATGGGCGGCCCGGCCGGGGTCTCCGCCGTCTCCGTCTCCGAGCGCGCCTGGGAGCGGATCGCCGCCAACCCGGCCGCCCCGCGCCGCTCCTACCTCTCCCTCCTGGACTGGAAGGAGCGCTGGACCGACGCCGGTCGCGCCGTACTCCCGCACGCCCCCGCCCAGTTGGAGATGCTGGCGCTCGGTGCCTGCCTGGACCGGATCGCCGCCGACGGGCTGCCCGCCGTGATCGCCCGGCACCGCGCCGCCTCCGCCGCCACCCGGGCCGGCGTCCGCGCCCTGGGCACCCTCACCCCGTACGTCCACGAGGACGCCCACGCGGCCCCGGTCGCCACCACCCTGCGCACCCCGGCCGGTCTGCACGCCGCCGAGCTCGCCGCCGCCCTCGACCCGGCCCTGCCGGTCCAGCCCGGCGGCGGCGCCCTGGCCGCGGAGATGCTGCGGGTCAACCACTACGGCCCGGCGGCCTCGCTGGAGACCGTCGGCGCCTGCCTCGCCGCCCTCGCCACGGCCACGAAGGCCGACGCCGAGCCGGCCCTGGCGGCCGCCGAGACCGCCTGGCGAGCAACCGTCGGAGCATGAGGCGTGTCCGACGATTCCCGGCGGGCGCGCGAATCGTCGGACAACGCCCTGGGAAACGCCGAGCGGCCCCCGGGGAGCAATCCCCGGGGGCCGCTGTGTCCCGAGCGGCTCAGTGCCCGCCCGCGTCCACCGCCTCGACGCCGCGGATGTTCCGCTCGATCTCCTCGGCCGGCAGCGCGACCGCCAGCGCCCAGTAGTAGATGACCAGCGAGAACAGCACCACGACCACGATGTCCCACCACAGCGGCAGGTTCCCCGTCGAGCCCTCGCCGAAGGTGCCCTGCCAGGAGGTGATCCCCATCCCGACCAGGTAGACCGGCAGCCACTGCCCCGCCTTGAAGTCCATCCGCGGCGCGTTCGGCACCCCCTTCGACGAGGCGTACGCGCAGTACCCGCCGAGCAGCACGTACCCGATGACGATCGCCAGCCCCAGCCGCCACAGGGTGTCCCAGCCGGCCCAGTAGATGATCAGGCTCGACACCGCGAAGGTCAGCGGGGAGATGATCGTGCCGCCGGGCAGGTGGTACGAGCGCTGCATCCCCGGCAGCCGCTTGCGCAGCACCCCGAAGGCCAGCGGCGCGCCCGCGTACATCAGCACGACGGCCGAGGTGATGAAGCCGACCAGCCGCTGCCAGCTCGGGAAGGGCAGGAAGCAGAGCACGCCGGCCACCCAGGCGATGACCAGGCCGAGCCAGGGCACCGAGTTGCGGTCGGTGTACTGCAGGGCCTGCGGCGCGTAGCCGTTGCGGCTCAGGCCGTAGGTGACCCGGGAGCTGGAGGTGATGTAGACCAGCCCGGTGCCGGCCGGCGAGATCACCGCGTCGATGAAGAGGATCGTCGCCAGCCAGCCGAGGCCGATCAGGGTCGCGAGGCCCGCGAACGGGCCGCTGATGCCGGGGTAGTCGAGCTTGTCCCAGCCGCCCGCGAAGGTCGACGGCGGCAGGGCGCCGATGAACACCACCTGGAGCATCACGTAGACGATCGTGCCGATCACCACCGACCCGAGGACGGCCCGGGGGATGTCCCGGCGGGGGTTGCGGCTCTCACCAGCCCACTGGATGGCCTGCTCGAAGCCCAGCAGCGCGAAGATCACCCCGCTGGTGCTGATGGCCGCCAGCACGCCTTTGGCCTTGTGCGCCGCGAAGCCGTGGACGGTGAAGTTGGAAACGTGGAACTCGGTGAACCCGAGCGCGAAGATGGTCAGGATCGGGACGGCGACCTTCCATACGGTGGCCACGCTGTTGGTGTGGGCGAGGAGCCTCACCCCCAGGAAGTTGATCGCGACGAACACCCCGAGCAGCACGGCCGCGACCACGAAACCCGCCGCGGTCAGCGTCAGGTCCTCGTTCAGGAGGCCGTCCGCCCACGTCCAGTGCCGGGCGTAGTTGATCATCGCCTGCACCTCGATCGGCGCGATGGTCGCGGCCTGCAGCCAGGTGAACCACCCGAACGACATCCCCGCGAACCCGCCGAACGCGTAGTGCGGATACCGCGCCGTACCGCCCGCCACCGGGAACAGCCCACCCAGCTCGGCATGGATCATCGCCAGCATGATGATCGCCACCGCGCCGATGCCCCAGGACAACAACGCCGCCGGCCCGGCCGCCACCGCCGCCTTCTGTGCCCCGAACAGCCAGCCGGAGCCGATGATCGCCCCGACCGAGGCCCACAGCAGCCCGACGAGGCCGACCTCGCGTTTGAGCCCGGTGTGCCCTTGGGAGGGCGGGGTCGTGGTATCGGGACGGGCCATGGCACAGCGCCTCTCACCTCGGGGGGAATCCCCCCGACAGTGCCGTAGCACCCGGGACTCCCCCACGCCGAAACGCGCTCCGGCCCACCCCTGTCAGCCAGACGGCGGAAGAGGCCTGCGGTGCCGCCCGGTCCCCCTTCGCAGCAACGCCACCGGCGTGTCGTCCTGCGGCTCGATCAGCTCCCCATCGCGCCGCATGATCAGCGGATACGCCTCCGAGAAGTCCGCGGCTACCGCCACCGGCCGCCAGGCACGCCCGTCCCACTCGACCACCAGCCGCGGGACGTCCTGGAACGGATGCAACCCCTGCCGATCCTCGGGAGCGAGCACCAGCGCATCCCGTGTTCCCTGCGGACGGTCCCGGTCAGCCCGGGCGGCATACCACTCCGCGGGCGATTCGTCCTCGGGAAAGACCACGTACTGATCCTCCAGCTCGACATCGCTCCGAGGTTAGCCCGTTGCCCTACTTCGGTTCCTGATTGAGAACCGACAGCCGCTGCGCGGACCGGAGCCGCAGCGCAGGCGGCTCCGCAGGTTGCTTGGTCACCCACTCCACGAACAGCGCCCACAGCTGTGCGGAAAGGTCCAGGAAGTCCTGGCCTCCGAGATCCGGCGGCAGCGCGGCACGCAGTTCCTCGGTTTCCTCACCGAGCTCCAGCAGCTTCCTCAAGGCCCAGTGTACCGTGAGGAGTTGTACGCCAAGGGTGATGTGAAGGCTGTGCTCGCTCTCGGTGCTCCGCCCCGCGTGGACCCACCCTCGGGGAATGAACAGCACCTGCCCAGCCCGCAGAGTGACTTCGAAGTCCGGGGTGTCATCCTCGAACCGGACCCTGTCTGCCGGATCGAACCCGATCTTCGACCAGTTGTGGTGTTCCAGCGGGTTGACGAACACCGGCTTGAACATGCGCCACCGCTTCGCGCCCTCGGCCTGCGCGATGAAGACATGGTGGCAGTCCCAGTGCCAGCCGAAGCCCTTGGCCCGGCCGGCCGGTGTGAGGTAGACGTTCCCGGTGACGGGGTGGCCAAGTTGGGTGGAAAGGGCCTTGCAGAACGTCACCAGTGGCGGCCACGACCGGTGCAGCCCGTTGAGAACCAAGGTGTCGGTGGGGTGATCGGCATCGGGACGTTCAGCCGTCAGAACACCGTCGCGGACCATCCCGAAGCCTCCAGGGCGCAGGTCCGGGTCGGCGAGGATCTCACGGGCCGCCTGGCGGCTGGCAAGCAGCCTCAGGTCGTCGGCGTCCTTGTCGTACACGGTCGGGGAGTCCGGCCACGCCTTACGGAAAGCCTCCGGATCGGCGACGAGGCGGTGCAGTGAGGTCGTCATGGTGCAGTTCTCCTTGATTCGGTGTGGAGTGCGGCGGCCACCCTGCGCGGCAGGATGGCCGCCGCATGGGGTTGCGGGCGGTCAGCCCAGCAGGTGGTCGTACTGGCCGGCGACGAGCGCGCCCTTGAGCTTCCGCAGCTCACCCGGGGTCAGCTCGACCACCGCGTTCGCATTGTTGATGTTGGCCAGCGCGACGAGGCCGTTCGGCATCGCGGCGAGCGCCGCGCACTCCACCTTGTCGTCCAGGTGGGAGTCGCGGGCCACCGACCAGTCGAGGTCGGGGTGCGACGTGGGATTGAAGCCGATGCGCTTGTTCATGGAGATCTCCTCGTTGATTCGGTTGGTGCTACCTCCCCCTCCTTGGGGGAGGAATCTGAGGCCACCCAGGGAGAGCGGGACGGGCGGTCAGCCAGGCGGCACGTGGAGGTCGGCGTGCACCGTCTTGCCGAACTCGTCCGGCGTCACGCCCCATTGGCCGCGTGTGAGCTTGTTGACCAGAGCGAGGCCGCGATGGCACTCCTCGTCTTCGCCCGCCTCGATGAGGACCGGCATGGTGCGGGAGCCGTCTCGCACCGAGATCCGTACGATCTGGGCCGTGACCCGGCGGATTCTGACCGTCATGAAGGTGAGGCAGCCCGTCTTGACCGCGTTCCCGACCAGCTCGGACACAATCAGCTCGGCGTCGTCGGCCAGGTCGGGCAACTCCCAGTCCGCGAGCTTGAGTCGCACCAGTCGGCGCGCCACGCTCGCCGACTCCGGCCGATAGTGAAGCCGGGCAGTGGCCGGAGCCATCACACGGGACAGCGTTTCGACGGCGACGGACACAGTTCGCTCCCTCGGACGGTTCGGCAGCTCGGAGGTGGGGCCGTTTCCAGTTCACCGTCTGCCGATGGTCTGTGGACGCTGAGCAACCGGACGTTTCACCGGACGTTTGAGTCGCTCGGCACCCAGTCGACCCCGATTGCTGGCAGAGTGTTACTGGCGTTGGACTCTGTGCGAGAGGGGTGCTTTGACTGCGCGATCGCTGGCCGACCTCCGAAAGGCCGCCGGTCACACCCAGGAATCCTTTGTCGGCGCGTTTTCGAAGATGGCGAAAAGCATGGCCATTGATGCGGCGGTGAGTGTCCGCCAGCTCCGCCGCTGGGAGTCGCCGAATCCGCCGTTGCCTCATCCGGGTCAACAGGCAGTGATCGAGGCGATGTTAGGCGTTCCACTCATCGAGCTCGGATTCGACGTCCCAGCGACCAGGACGCACAACGGCCCAACGAGCGGGCACCATGAGGACGTGGATCGTCGACAGTTCGTCGTGGATGTGGGCGCAATTCTGGGCGCCACCGCCCTTCCGGCCGTTCGGGGGCGACGGATCGGGGCTTCGGATGTACAACTCCTGCAGTCGCAGGGGTCCGGCCTGTACGCCATCGATCATTCCCAAGGCGGAAAGGTCGCACAGAAGGCGGCCTTGCACGTACTGCGGCAGGTCGAGAAGGCGATGACAGAAGGGTCGTACCTTGAACGGGTCGGGCGGGAGTTGCACACCCTGTCCGGCACATTGCACTCCCACCTAGGCTGGATCGAGTTCGACGCAGGCCGCCCGGCGCAAGCCCGGGCGGCCTGCACCGAGGCGCTGGCTTCGGCACGGCTGGTCGGCGATCCGCTGCTGGAGGTGAGGGCCCTGGACAAGTTGTCCATGCTTGCCGTTGAGCAGCGACGTCCATGGGAAGCGGTAGCGGCAGCCACCGCTTCCGGGGAGCTGGCGCAGTCACAGGGAGGCCCCCGGACGAGATTGGTCGTGGCGTTGCGACTCGCGCGGGCCTTATCGTCCGCCGGGGATCACGCGGCCGCTCGTCGCGCGCTCTCGCTCGCACTGACCTGGCACGACCGGTCCGACAAGGACACCGACGCGCCCCGGTGGACAGCCTTCGCCAGCCAGGTTGAGGTTGACTACGCCACTGCGGCGTGGCACGTGGAGACTGGTCGCCCTGTCCACGCGATCCCGTTCCTGCGATCCGCCGTGAACCGGCTCGGACCGACGTACAGCCGTAACGCAGCGCTGTACCGAGCGCGTCTGGCAGAGGTCCTCATGAAAGCCGGCGAGGTGGAGGAGGCCTGTGCAGAGGGGTGCGCAAGCGCCGACGCGGCCCAGGACATGACGTCCGCTCGACTGATTGAGCGGCTGCGGACAGTGGCATCCTCTGCCGCTCGAATCGACACGGCCGCAGCACGCGATTTCGTGGAGCGCCTGCGGGACGCCGGAGTGACAGCGAAGAAAGGAAAGGCGGCGTGACGGTGACGGTCAGGGTCTTGGACGGCGGACAAACGGCGGGCCTGGAAGAACAGCTGAAGGCGGTGTTCGCCGAGGCTTTCGCGGAGCCGCCGTACGGGGATGGCCCGCCCGACGTGGAACGGGCGTTCCGCCGCTTCCGAACGCAGGTGCGGCGGCGGGGATTCCGGGCGGCGGTCGCGGTCGACGGCGAGACGGTGGTGGGCATGGCCTACGGCTACCCACTGGCCGCAGGCACGGGCTGGTGGGACACCCTCGCTGAGCCCGTGCCCGAGGAGCTTCGCCGCGAGGACGGGAAGCGGACGTTCGGCCTGTTCGAGCTGGCCGTACGCCCCGCCTGGCGCAGGCGGGGCGTCGCCACCGAGATGCACCGCGCGCTCGTGGACGGGCTGGAGAACCAGCGTGTGATGTTGAACAGCCGCCCGGAGGCGACGGCGGCGCAGGCCGCCTACCGGGCGTGGGGCTACCGACGGGTGGGCGCGGCGATCCCGTGGGAGGGCGCGGCCGAGCACGATGTCATGGTGCTGGATCTCGCGTGACCCGCCGGGGAGGTCAGGACGGCACCTCGGCGAGATGACGGAACTTGCGGGCGTCGTTGGCCAGGACGTCCGTGTCGAGCGTGATGTCTTCGCCGTGCTCGATGTAGACAGCCCACATGCTGCCGTCGACCCAGACGCAGAAGGCGACGTCCTGGGGCTTCCCGGCCTTCTTCATCATGTCGGTGATGTGGCCGCACTTCATGACGCCGCCGCGTTCGCCCGGTTCGACGGTGCGCAGGCCCTCGACGTGCCAGCGGGTGGTCGCTTGGGTGACCACGGAGTCGATCACGGCCGAAGGCGAGATGATAGGCAGCTCGCGAACGGTGAGGACGACGGAGCGCGACTTGTCCTCGGTCTGGTAGCCGCTGACCTTCGCACCAGCGGGGAGCGGCGACGCCTTGGGGATCCGCTCTGCGGGGACGATCGGAAGCCCCAGGAACTCCTTCGGCGGGCTGTAGCGGTACGCACCGAAGTCGGCCGTGTCGTGGGCGAAGGCGACCGCGAGGGCGATGACGGCGGCGACCCCGCAGGCGGCCAGGGTCAGCCAGAGCCGACGGCGCGAGCCCGGCGGCGGGGGCAGGGTCGGGATCGGGGCGACGGGAGTCATGTCCACCAGGACGTCGTCGGCCGGGGTTTGATCTTGATCGAGCACCGGCATATCCGAGCAGGTCAGGGCTGCGGGCGCAAGGGATTTGACGGCGGTCTCGACGGACAGTTCCCCGGACGTTCATCCGACGGGCATACGGAACTCACCGGGGACCGGCAGGCTCCGGCCCAGCGGGTGAAGTTGGCTATACAACTCCACCCTGGCTGGACGCCGAGGAGGAGACCCATGACCGAGCAACCGCCGCCCTACTGGCTGCGCGACAACTGCCCGTGCGCCGAGTGCCGGGACCCACACAACGGCCAGAAGCTGTTCCAGATCGACGACCTGTCGCCGGACCTCACCATCGCGGCGAGCAAGGAGCTCGACGGGAACCTGGAGGTGCTCTGGTCGGACGGGCACCGCTCCCGCTACCCGCTCGCCTGGCTGCACGAGGAGGCCGAGGACGACGGACGCACCGAGCAGGGCAAGCAGCTGTGGGTGGCCGCCGACTTCGCGCGCGGCGTCCCCGAGGCCGACTGGGCGGTGTACCTGACCGACCCCGCCGAGCAGGCCGCCGTCCTCGCAGCCGTCCGGCGCAGCGGCTTCGCCGTGCTGCGCGGGGTGCCGACCGTGGAGCGGCAGGTCCTCCGGGTGGCCGAGAGCTTCGGCTACGTCCGGGTCACCAACTACGGGGAGCTGTTCGACGTCCGGGTCGAGCCGGACCCGAACAACCTCGCGTTCACGGACAGAGCCATCGCCCCGCACACCGACAACCCGTACCGGGACCCGGTGCCGACCCTCCAGCTGCTGCACTGCCTGGAGAACTCGGCGACCGGCGGCGACTCCGGCCTGGTGGACGGCTTCAAGGCGGCGGCGATCCTCCGTGAGGAGGCCCCCGAGGACTTCGCGGTGCTCACCCGCACCCCCGTCCCCTTCGTCTTCCGCGACCGCCGCACCGAACTGCGCGCGGACCGACCGCTGATCGACGTGGACCCGCTCGGCCGGATCCGCGAGGTGCGCTTCAACAACCGCTCGATCGGCACCCTACGAGGGAACAATCCGGAGGCCTTCTACGCCGCCTACCGCCGCTTCGCCGCGATCACCCTGCGCCCCGAGCTCCAGCTCACCTTCCGCCTCAACCCCGGTGACTGCCTGGCCTTCGACAACACCCGCCTGCTGCACGCCCGTACGGCCTTCGAGCAGGACGGCCGACGCCACCTCCAGGGCTGCTACGCCGACCTCGACTCGCTGTCGAGCACCCTCGCCGTGCTGCACCGCCGCACCGCCGCCCTGGACGGGATCGCCGAGTTGTTCGCGGGCGAGGGGGCCGGGGAGTACCTGGGCGAGGCCGTGACCATGGCCGAGCACATGCTGCAGGCCGCCGCCGCGGCCGAGGCGGCCGGGGCGCCGGACCACCTGGTCGCCGCCGCGCTGCTGCACGACGTGGGTCACTTCCGGGGCGCCCTGCACGGACGGGACCTGATGCGAGGGCAGGACAACCGGCACAGCGACACGGGCGCCGACTGGCTGGCCCGCTGGTTCGGCCCGGAGGCCACCGAGCCGGTCCGGCTGCACGTGGCCGCCAAGCGCTACCTGTGCGCGGTCGAGCCCGACTACCGCGCCCGGCTCTCCGAGGCCTCCGAGTACACCCTGCAGGTCCAGGGCGGCCCGATGGACGAGCGCGAGGCCGCCGCCTTCGCCGAACTCCCGGGCGCCGAGGATGCGGTGGCGGTTCGGCGCTGGGACGAGCAGGCGAAGGAGGCCGGCGCGAGGACGCCGGACTTCGAGCACTACCGCCCGCTGCTGGCCGCGCTCATGCGCTAGCGCGGCCGGGACGCCCGGGAGCTCAGTCCATCTCCCGGGCGTGCCGCGAAAGCGCCGACGTGGCCAGCGAGTTGTGCACGCTGAAGGCCACCGTCCCGGGCAGGTAGCGGTCCTGGGACCACTCCACCGGCGTCCCGGTCGGGTCCGTCGTCCGCCGCCGCTCGCGCAGCAGCGGGCCGCCCCGGCGGCAGCCGAGCAACCGGGCGTCCTCCGCGTTGGCCGCGACGATGTCGATGGTGTGGTCCGCGTCGGTGAACAGGATGCCGTGCTCACGCAGCACCTCGGTGTGCGAGACCACGTCCGGCGGCAGCTCGGCGACGATCTCGCCGACCCGCGGCGGGTAGATGGTGCGCTCGACCATCACCGGCGTGCCGGAGAGCGTGCGCAGCCGGACCGTCACATACACCTCGGCGCCCGGTTCCAGGCGCAGCTGCTCGCGCTCGGCGGCGTCGGCCGGGCGGCGCACCAGCGAGTCCAGGATGCCGCCGGGCTCCTCGCCCATCGAGTACGCCCAGTGCGTGAAGCTGAGCAGTTCGGAGAAGCTCTGCACCCGGGCGCCCCCGAGCACCACCCGCCGGGTGCCGCGGCGGGAGGTGACCAGCCCGTCCGAACGCAGCACGGCGAGCGCCTGGCGGACGGTGCCGCGGGAGACCCCGTACTGCTCGGCCAGCGCGCCCTCGGCGGGCAGCCGGCCCGCCTCGCCGTACGCGCCGGTGGTGATGGCCTCGCGCAGATCGGCGGCGACCTTGCGGTACAGGGCGCCGGCAGCGCGCTCGGCGGGGCGCCCGGGCTCTACTGCCACGTCAGTCAATGTCCCTCCTGGGGCGGTGTCCTGCGCAGCCGTACCGGCGCGGACAGCCCGACCTTATCCCGCTGCGCATTCAGAGCATCGCACCGAACGGATCACGCTCCGATGGCCGGATTCCACCGTTCCCACAGCCGACCCCGGTTCTGAGCCGTCCGTTCACCTTCCCGTCACCGGACTCCGGCGTACTTACCCCCGTCAGCGAAGTTGGCTAGTCAACTCGGACGGATCCGAACTCACCTCGGACGGCTCCGAACCACCACTCGCTCGATCCCCCGATCAAGACACCCGCTTGCAGTTCCCCCTTCTCAGGAGACTGACCCGTGTCCGTGCACCGCGCCCGCACCGCCGCCTTCGCGGCCGTCCTGACCGCCGCCGCGCTGTCCCTCACCGCCTGCGGTTCCGCCGGCTCGTCGTCCGCCAAGGCCGGCAGCAACGACCTCTCGGGCGGCAAGAGCGCCAAGACCGCCACCTCCGTCGCCGACTTCGGTGGCATGGACGCCCTGGTCGCCGCCGCCAAGAAGGAGGGCAAGCTGCACGCCATCACGCTGCCGCGCGACTGGGCGAACTACGGCAAGCTGATGGACGACTTCAAGGCCAAGTACGGCATCGAGATCGAGGACGAGAACCCGGACGGCTCCAGCCAGGACGAGATCAACGCGATCACCTCCCGCAAGGGCCAGGACCGTGCCCCCGACGTCGTCGACCTGGGCTCCGCCTTCGCGATCAGCGCCGGCAAGCAGGGCCTGCTGGCCCCCTACAAGGTGACCGACTTCGACAAGATCCCGGCCACCATGAAGGACGCCAACGGTCTGAGCTACAACGACTACGGCGGCTACATGTCGATCGGCTGCGACGCCAAGAAGGTGTCCGTCTGCCCGAAGACCTTCGCCGACCTGCTGAAGCCCGACTACAAGGGCATGGTCGCCCTGAACGGCAACCCGACCAAGGCCGGTGCCGCCTTCGGCGCCGTCTACGCGGCCGCGCTCGCCAACGGCGGTTCGCTGGACAACATCCAGCCCGGCATCGACTTCTTCGGCAAGGTCAAGCAGGCCGGCAACTTCAACCCGGTCGAGGTCACCCCGGCGACCATCGAGAAGGGCGAGACCCCGATCAGCATCGACTGGTCGTACCTGAACGCCGGCTACAGCGACAAGTTCAAGGACAAGGGCATCGACTGGCAGGTGGCCATCCCCTCGGACGGCTCCTACGCCCAGTACTACAACCAGGCGATCAACAAGGACGCCCCGCACCCGGCCGCCGCGCGCCTGTGGGAGGAGTACCTCTACAGCGCCCAGGGCCAGAACGGCTTCCTCGGCGGCTACGCCACCCCCGCCCTGTTCGACTCGATGAAGGCCGCCGGCACCCTGGACACTGCCGGCGCCGCCAAGCTCCCGAACGTCGAGAAGCCCTTCACCACCTTCCCGACCCAGGACCAGACGGACGCGGCCAAGAAGGTCGTGACCGAGAACTGGGCCAAGGCGATCGCGGGCTGACCTGAGATGACCACGGCTCCCACCCCGGTGCCGGCCACCGCCTCCGCCGCTCACAGCGGCGGAGGCGACGCCGCCGGAACCGCTTCCCCCACCCCGGCCCCGGCCACCGCCGCCACCGCGGCGTCCGCCCGGGCCCCCCGCCCGGCCAAGCGCCGGGCCGGCGGCAGCCGCGCCTGGCTCGCCGCCCTCCCCCTGCTGCTCTTCTTCGTGATCGGCTTCGGCCTGCCGGCCGTCGCGATCGCCATCGGCGCGTTCACCACCTCCTCGGACGCGCCCGACGGCGGCGGCACCTTCACCACCGACAACCTCACCGGCTCCCTCCAGGGCGCGTACTGGACGGCCCTGTGGGGCAGCGTGAAGCTCTCCCTGCTGACCGCGCTGATCGCCACCGTGGTCGGTCTGCCGCTGGCCCAGGCCGTGGCGACCTCCCGGTTCCGGGCCTTCCGCGAGGCCGTGATGTCCGCCTCCGGCGTGCTCGCCAACTTCGGCGGCGTCCCGCTGGCCTTCATGTTCGTCGCCACCCTCGGCAACTCCGGTGAGGTCACCAAGAAGCTCGGTCTGACCAAGCACGGCTGGAGCCTCTACACCTTCTCCGGCCTGTCGGTGGTCTACCTCTACTTCCTGGTCCCGCTGATGGTCATCACCATCACCCCGGCCCTGGAGGGCCTCAAGGCCCAGTGGCGCGAGGCCGCGTACAACAACGGCGCCACCTCGCTGCAGTACTGGCGGCACGTGGCACTGCCCGTCCTGCTGCCCTCGCTGCTCGGCGGCTTCGTGCTGCTGTTCGGCGCCTCCTTCGCCGCGTACGCCACCGCCGAGGCCATGGTGGGCAGTTCGGTGCCGCTGATCTCGATGCAGATCGGCGACGCGCTGTCCGGCAACGTCCTGGTCGGCCAGGGCAACCTCGCCCTCGCCCTCGGCCTCGACATGATCGTGGTCGCCTGCCTGGTGATGGCCCTGTACCTGCCCCTTCAGCGCCGGAGTGCCAAGTGGCTCGCCTGATCGATCGCATCCGTTTCGGCCGCGGCCTGGTCCTGCTGCTCTGCGGGGTCTACTTCGCGGTGCCGATGGCCGCCTCGCTGTGGTTCAGCATCGACGACAACAAGGGCGGCACCACCTTCCGCGCCTACACCGAGCTGCTGAACGCCCCGGGCTTCACCGACAGCCTGGTGCTCAGCCTCGAACTGGCCGCCGTCACCGTCGCGGTGCTGCTGCTCCTGCTCGTCCCGGCGGTGCTCGCCGCCCGGCTCGGCGCACCCAAGCTGGGCCCGGTGATCGAGGTGATGTGCTCGATGCCGCTGGTCGTCCCGGTCGTCGCGCTCACCACCGGCATCATCGGCGTGCTGCGCTGGGGCCCGGACTACCTGCAGGACACCCCGTTCTTCCAGACCATCGTGGCCATCCAGGACCCGAAGTTCCCGATCGTCCTGGTCATCGCGTACGTGCTGATGGCGCTGCCGTTCGCCTACCGGGCGATCGACGCCGGCCTGCGCGGCGTGGACGTGGTCACCCTGGTCGAGGCCGCCCGCAACTGCGGGGCCGGCTGGCTGCGCGCGGTGTTCACCGTCGTCCTGCCCAACCTGCGCAGCTCGCTGCTGAACGCCGCCGTGCTCACCGTCGCCCTGGTGCTCGGCGAGTTCACCACCGCCTCGATCCTCGGCTTCGCCCCCTTCTCGGTGTGGATCAACTCCAACGGCAAGAGCGACGGCCAGATGTCCGTCGCGGTCTCGATGCTCAGCCTGCTGATCGTCTGGCTCGTCCTGCTGCTGATGTCCGCCGTCGGCCGCGGCCGCAAGACCGCCCGGTCCTGAACCACCCCCCGCTTTCCAGGAGTCACCAGTCATGACCACGGCCACCGCCCCCGTCACCGGCGTCGCGCTCGCCCCCGGCAGCGCCACCGTCGAGTTCCGCTCGCTGCGCCGCGCCTTCGGTGCCACCACCGCCCTCGACGGCCTCGACCTGACCGTCCACCCCGGTGAGCTGGTCGCCCTGCTCGGCCCGTCCGGCTGCGGCAAGACCACCGCGCTGCGCATCCTGGCCGGCTTCGAGCAGCACGACTCGGGCGAGGTCCTGGTCGACGGCCAGGACATCACCTCGATCCCGGCGCACAAGCGCGACGCGGGCATGGTGTTCCAGTCCTACAGCCTCTTCCCGCACCTGACCGCGCTGGACAACATCGCCTTCGGCCTGCGGATGCGCGGCACCGGCAAGGCCGAACGCCGCAAGCGCGCCGAGGAGTTGCTGGAGCTGGTCGGCCTGCCGCACCGCGCCGGCCACTACCCGCACCAGATGTCCGGCGGCCAGCAGCAGCGCATCGCGCTCGCCCGCGCGCTCGCCCTGCAGCCGCGCGTGCTGCTGCTGGACGAGCCGCTGTCCGCGCTGGACGCCAAGGTCCGCCTCCAGCTGCGCGAGGAGATCCGGCGCCTGCAGCAGGAGTTGGGCATCACCACCCTGTTCGTCACCCACGACCAGGAGGAGGCGCTGTCGATGGCCGACCGGGTCGCGGTGCTGCGCGCCGGCAAGCTGGAGCAGTGCGCCACCCCGTCGGAACTGTACGGGCGGCCGGCCACCGCCTTCGTCGCCGAGTTCGTCGGCACCATGAGCCGCATCCCGTGCACCCGCACCTCGGACGGCGTCGAGGTGCTCGGCCGCCGCCACGCGGTGGACGGCGGGATCCCGGCCGACGGCGACCTGCAGGTGCTGGTCCGCCCGGAGAACGTCACCCTCACCCCGTCCGAGAACGGCCCGGCACTGGTGATCACCGCGTCCTTCCTGGGCGCCGTCACCCGGCTCACCGTCCGCCTGGACGACGGCACCGAGGTCAAGGCCGACCTGCCCACCGAGGCCGCAGCCGCCCTGCCGGCCGGCTCGCGCGCCGACCTCACGCTGCCGGAGCGCCCGGTGCTGGTGGACCGCCGCACCGCCTGAGAACCCCGCTGCGGGAGAATCCCCTGCGGAGAGTCCCGCCGCCGAGGGTCCCCTACCGCCCCTGCACCGTCCGAAGAAGCACCGAAGGTACCGCCATGCCTGAATCCGTATCCGCACTCCCCTCCGCCGTCCTCTTCGACATGGACGGAACCCTGGTCGACACCGAGCAACTCTGGTGGCAGGCCTCCGCCGAGCTCGCCGAGGAGCTGAACCGCCCGCTCACCGACCAGGACGCTCCCGAGGTGCTCGGCCAGGCCGTCGAGCACACCGCCGCCCACCTGCACAAGGTCAGTGGCACCGCCCTCAGTGAGGCCGAACTCGCCGCCCGGCTGGAGGAGTCCTTCGCCGCCAAGGTCGCCGCCGAGACGGTGCCGCGCCCCGGCGCGCTCGCCCTGCTGGCCGCGCTGCGCGAGGCCCGGGTGCCCACCGCGCTGGTCTCCGCCTCCCCGCGCCGGGTGGTCGACCTCGTGCTCTCGGCGATCGGCCGCGACTGGTTCGAGGTCACCCTGGCCGCCGAGGACACCGCCCGCACCAAGCCCGCGCCCGACCCGTACCTGGCCGCCGCCGAGCGGCTCGGCCTGGACCCGGCCGCCTGCGTCGCCGTCGAGGACACCCCGACCGGCGTCGCCTCCGCCACCGCGGCCGGCTGCGTGGTGCTCGCCGTTCCGTCCACCGCCGTCCCGATGCCGGCCGGCGACCGGATCACCCTGCTGACCAGCCTGGAACAGGTCGACCTCGCGCTGCTCGGGAAGCTCTGCGCCGCCCCGGCGGTTTGACAGCGACATGTCCTACCTCCTGCTCGCCCTCGCCATCATCAGCGAGGTCTGCGCCACCAGCTGCCTCAAACTCACC
Organism: Kitasatospora sp. NPDC004669; assembly: GCF_040609455.1. Classification (NCBI taxonomy): domain Bacteria; kingdom Bacillati; phylum Actinomycetota; class Actinomycetes; order Kitasatosporales; family Streptomycetaceae; genus Kitasatospora; species Kitasatospora sp. NPDC004669. The sequence goes on along the minus strand of NZ_JBEXKB010000023.1, from coordinate 91,812 downwards.
GAGGGGTTCACCCGCCTCTGGCCCAGCATCGGGGTCGGGATCGGCTACGCGCTCTCTTTCTTCCTGCTCGGCCGAGCCCTCAAGCACATACCGGTCTCGGTCGCGTACGCGGTCTGGTCGGGCGCCGGGACGGCGGCGGTCGCCGGGATCGGCGTGGTCGCCTTCGGCGAGTCGCTGGGCAGGCTGCAGTGGCTGGGGCTCGCGCTGGTGATCGTCGGGGTGGTCGTGCTCAACCTCAAGGGCAGCCACTGACTGTTCGTCAACCGATCGACCGTAGGGCCGGGGTGGAACGTCGGGTGCACCGACCTCCCACTCCGGCCCGTTCGCTACCGTGTCCCCCATGGCGAACCCAAGGCCCCACCACTACCTCGCCGCCCCGAAGAAGCGTGGCTTCTGGCGCCGCTGACGCCCCGCCACCGGTGACGTCCCAGTGCCGCTGACGCCCTGACGGCGCCGCACCCCGCACGCCTCCTCCCCGCCGGTGAGGAACCCGTACCGCATCCGGGTGGAAGCCTGTACGACGAATCGCCCACGGACCAACCGGGGTTATGCTCGGCCGGTCCGACAACCGACGCATCGGGGGAGAAATGGCCGAATTCACGGTCAGTCCCGAGTTCTTGGCCAAGCTCGCCAAGGACCTCAAGGGCTGCGGCGACGAACTCGACCAGGGGCTGAAAGCACTCAAGGAGGCGAGCCGCGACGGGCTCGGCTTCGACTTCCTGGAGGACGCCGGCAAGCACTTCCAGGAGAAGTGGGAGTACGGCCTCAAGAAGGTCCGCGAGTGCGTCAAGGTCCTCGACGACGGCCTGGACAAGGTCGCGCAGTCCTACGACGGCACCGAGAAGAGCATCACCAAGGCCCTCACCCCGGCGGCGGGGCAGTCGTGACCGATCCCAAGCCCGACTGGTCCGGCCTCGGCTTCAACCCCACCCCCGGCGACCCCGCCGCCGTGGCCGGCCTCAGCGGCAGCCTGCGCCGGGTCTCCCAGCACCTGACCGGCGTCCACACCACGCTCTCCCAGATCTCCGACAACCAGGGCCAGTGGACCGGCGACGCCGCCAAGGCCTTCGCCGCCCAGTTCGGCAAGCTCCCCGGCTACCTGCAGGACGCCGCCGACTCGATCACCGCCGCCTACCAGGCCCTCGACACCTGGTACCAGACGCTGAACGAACACCAGCCCAAGGCCGCCGAGTTGGCCCGCGCCGCGATCGCCGCCAAGCAGGGCAAAGAGCAGGCCGAACAGGCCCACCGCGCCGCGGCCGCCGCCCCCGACCTCGCACTGGCCGGCAAGAGCTTCCCCGACGACGCCTCACTCGCCGCCGCCGAACAGCGCTACAACACCGCCAGGAACCACCTCGACCAGGCCGCCAAGCTGGTCAACAGCGCCACCGCGACCCTCACCGGCCTGCAGAGCCAGGCCCATGAACTCGCCGAGAGCCACAAGTCCGACGCCCGCAAGACCGCCACCGCCATCCGCAAGGCCGCCGACAGCAAGGCCCCACCGGAGCCGGGCTGGCTCAGCAAAGTCGGCAACTGGCTGAAGAACCACGGCGCTGACCTGCTGACGGTGGCCTCTGCGGCCTGCGGTATCGCGGCGATCTTCTTCCCCGCCTTCGCCCTGCCCGCGATCCTGCTGAGCGTCGCGGCGGCGGGCGCCCACGCGCGGCAGTACGGCTTCAAAGGGCTGCTGCCGACCAGCATGGCGAACCTGGGCAACGACCTGACCGTGGCCGGGGACCTCCTCGGCGCGCTTCCCGGCGGGGCCGTCGTCAAGGGCGGATTCACCGCGATCAAGACCGCCCGGGCCGCGGGCACCGGCGTCAAGGCCTCGGTGGGCGTCGGTGCCACCGAGGTCCGGGCCGCAGCGAGGGCGATCGACCCGGCCAACCCGATCTTCACCACGGCGGTCGAGAAACCCGCCGTCAGGCTCGGGCTCTCGAAGGCCACCGCGATGAACATCTCCGACGGCGTGCAGGCCGCGAGCACCGCGGCGTTGACCGCGCCCACCGCGTACGGCCTCACCCAGGACAACGCCGGCCCGGGGCTGACCGCGGCGGTGAACTACACCACCGGCGGCGGCAACGTGATCAACGGCGCCGGAGGCGTCATCGGCGGCAGCGGCAAGAGCCGAATCGTGCCCGGCCTACTCGGCTTGGGCAGCGCGGTCGCGACCGGCGCGTGGGGAGCGGGCCAGTGACCGTCGACACCGATGCCCCGTCGTTCTGGCTGTCCCTGCCCGACGGATTCACCGCCATCGATCTGGCCGAGGACCCGGGCGACCGGATGTGCCGCATCGTGGACGGGCTCGACACGCTCGCGGACGTGAGCCCGGAGCGGAAGCTCAGCATCACCATCGCCGCCGAGACCGCCCTCCAGGCGCAGTTGCGCGAGGGCGCGGTCCACATCTCCAACTGCCTGGTGCCGACCGAGGAAGGCATGATCGCCCAGGGCATGCTCAGCCTCTTCCTCCGTCAGGAGGACTTGGAGCCCCGAGGCACGTACCCCCAGCGCGCCGCCGAACAACTCACCACCGCCTGGCCGGACGCCGACGTCGCTATCCTCGACTTCACCCCCGGCCGCACCGCCGTGGTCGCCCGTGACCTCACCGTCCCCGTCTCCGGGGCTGTCTACGGCCTGCCGGGCTCGGGCGCCATCACCGTCCGTCAGCTCGAAGTGCTGATCCCCCACCCGTGGAGCCCCCACGTGCTCGCGGCCGTCTTCACCACTCAGAACGTCGAGCACTGGGAGGACTGGCTGCCGGTGTTCGGCGCCGCGATCAACGGCATCTCCTTCTACCCGCCCCGCAACGAGGCGCTGGACAACCTGCCGCCCGAGCAGTGGGACAACATCCGGAAGGCCTTCGGTTGACGGCCGCCCAGCCCGTTCAGGGCACGCGCAACGGGCTCCGTCGCCTCGGCGGCGCACTGGCCCTCATCGCCCTCTCCACCGTCATCCTCATCGGCGTCATGGCGCTGGACGTGTACGTCAACTCGTTCCTCGCCACCACTGCGGGATTCGTCTACCCCGTGGTCATGTTCCTCGCACTCGTCATACGACGCGACGCCGACTGCAACCCCGCGTTCCAGAAGCGGATGTTCGGATGGGGCGCGGGCATCGCCGCCGTCGCCTTTGCCGCGTATCTGTCGGGTTCCGTCGCCTGGACCAACGCGATCCTGGGCTCGGGCCGGACCGTGCAAGCCGTGGTCCTCAAGGAGAAGGTCACCGACCGCGGCAGTGGGCGTGCGTATACCCTCGCTTCAACAGAGCTGGCCGACGAGGTCCCCGGCGGCGACCTCGACGAGGGCTCCGCCCGGTTCAAGCCCGGCGACGTGATCACCGTCCGGATGGACCCGGCCGGGCGGGTCGCACCCAAGCTCCCCGGCGAAGTCGGCTCCACCGGCTACCTGTTGGTGTTCCTCGGCTGCAACGTGCTGATCGACGGCATCCTGCTCTGGTCCGTGCACAGGCCCAAGCCGTCGCAAGACTCCCCCACCCTCGTGACCCAGGTCACTCCGTAACCCGCAACCCAACCGCTCCCCCACGCATCTTTCCCTTCGCTCTTTCTCAACGCACAGCCAGCACGGGGGATGACGCCATGGGAGATGACGCAGCGAAAGCCGGCGGCCCGGAGTTCAAGCTCCGGCCGGGAGACCTGAAGGACGCCGCGCCGACCTTCGAGACCCAGAGCAAGGCGCTCAAGGACGCGCTCGACAAGCTCAAGAAGAGCCTCGCGGAGGACGGGGCCCCCTGGGGCAACGTCGGCGGGATCGAGACCGAGAACGCCTGCCGCGCGGCCGTACGGTGGGCAACCCTGCGGGACACACCCGAAGTGCGACTGCCTGACCTTCCGGACCCGTTCGAGCCCCTCATCCTCCTGTACGAGCAAGGCGGGGAGGTCATCGCCGACGAGAGCCGGGCCTTCAACTTCGGCGGCCGAGCCGTGCGGATCACGCCTTGGCGTGATCACCTCTCCGCGGAGCCCGCGACCGCGCTCGACCCCGCCACTCTGGACGCCCTGGACCGCGAGTACGAACGGGCCAACGTCGACCGCTGGTAATAGACCACAGCAGACTGAAAGTGCCTTCATCGGCGGCTCCGGCGCAGCCGGAGCCGCCGACGTTCCGAACCACCCGAGCGCTCGCGCGAAAGGTCACGACCGCAAGTGAGTTCCGATGTTGTGCAGTCGATGGTCGATCGTCTCAAGGCCATCAATTGGAAGTCGCCTGGCGAGGCCATCGAAAGGGGCTATTCACGCGCTGCGCTGATGGAGGAGTATTTCCGGCGAGCCGCGCTCTGGCTCAACGCCTACGGAGAGCCTCAAATGTGGCCCTTCTTCGACCTTGCGGAGATCGTGGACCCCTCCGTCCGTGCCGACCCGGCGGTGATCGCGGACATCCAGGGATTCATCGACGAAGCCTCCTGCTCGTCATACGCCATGGACAGCGGCGCAGCCGCCGTTCAGTGGGCCGCCCTGACCAGCGCTCCCGGGGTGCAACTGCGCCCGCTGCCAGACCCGTTCGAGCCTCTGCTCCGCCTCTATGAACGCGGCGGCTCCAGCTTCCGCTTCACCAACGGCTTCATCGACTTCGGCATGATCATGGTGCCTCGCAGCAACTGGCGGAAGCACCTGTCCCTGACCCCGGTCATCGAACTGGACGGCCAAGTCCTCGACGCGGTCGACGCGGAAGGCTGGGCCCGCTTCCACCGTGCGAAGCAGAACGCAGCCGACTGAAGGCGCCCCGGAGTGCACACCGATGAACACAAGTCTCACCAACACGGTCATGGAACGCCTGGCCGCCATCGGCTGGACCCACCCGGTGGGCCACAACACGCATGCGGCCTCCCGGTCCCGGCTGATGGTCGAGTACCTCCGCCGGGCCGCGCTCTGGGCGGAGGTACTGGGCGGTCCACCGCGATGGCCCTACTTCGACATCGCGGGGGCCCTGGCCCCGGAAGTCCTGGTGGCCCCCGCGACGGCCGAGCAACTTGAGAAGTACATCGAGGAGAACGTCGACGGCGTCTCAGCCGAGCTCGTCTGCCGCGCGGCCGTACGGTGGGCGACCCTGCGGGACACACCGGGGGTGCGACTTCCGGACCTTCCGGACCCGTTCGAGCCCCTCATCCTCCTGTACGAGCGAGGCGGAGAGGTCCTCTACGACGACAGCTGGGCCTTCAACTTCGGCCTCCGCCGGATACAGATCGAGCTCTGGCACGAACACCTCTCCCCGGAGCCCGCGACCGCCCTCGACCCGGCCACCCTGGACGCCCTGGACCACGAGGAAGTGCGTTGAGGCAGTGGGCGGCTCCGGCCGAACCGGAGCCGCCCACGCTCCGAACTAGGCCAGCTCGCCGGCCTTGATGCCCGCGACGAGGCTCTGCCACGCCTCAGCGGTGAACCGGAGGTTCGGGCCGCTCTTGTCCTTCGAGTCGCGGATTGCGATCCCCGGGGTCAGCCGCAGCGCCTCTACACAGGCCCCGCCCTGCTCGCTGCTGTAACTGGACTTGAACCAACCGACTTCCTCGTCATGCAATGGGTGCATCACATCTCCTTGGCTGCTTGCTTGAGCATGCTGATCGACCGATCGTGGCTGGCCGCCGTGCCGATCAGATCGGCCCACGTGTCCTCGTAGCCTCGAACGCGCTCACGATCACCTATCACCGTCGCCGAACCGAGTGCCTCAATATGCACGATCGGACCGACCTTCGGATCCTCAAAGCTCAGCACCGTGAACGAGCCCGTCATAGCAGGATGGAACCCAGCCGTGAAGGGCACAACCTGAAGCTTGATGTTGGCCTCCGTGGCACGCTTCGCCATGTGGTCCAACTGCTCCCGCATCAGCTCGGCATTGCCCAACACACGCCGGAGAACCGCCTCGTTGACGACCGCACCGAGCCGAGCGGGATCAGCCTCCCGCGTGAGAACCGCCTGGCGCTTGAGCCTGATCTCGATCTGCCGGTCGATCTCCTCCTGCGGTCGACGCGTGTGCCGAAGCAGCTCGCGCATGTACGACTCGGTCTGTAGCAATCCCGGCACATACTCCGACTCGTAGATCCGCACCTGCGAGGCGGCACCCTCAAGCCCCAAGTACGCCGAGAATCCAGGCAGGATGACCTGCTGGTACTCCTTGCTCTTCCACTCGTCCTTGTGCGTCTTCGTCACCAGCGCGTACGCGGCGAGCAGTTCGGTCTGTTCCGCGCTCGCGCCGTAGAGCCGGCACAACGCCTCGACGTCCGTGGGCTGCACCCAGCCGTCGCCGGTCTCCAGCCGGGTCATCTTGGCGGCGGACCACTTGACCGTCTTCGCAACATCGATGGACGTCATGCCGGCTTCCTCGCGCAGCGCACGGAGTTCGAGTCTCAGTTTGAGTCGGCACAGTGTGGGCGAGCCCAGGTCGTTGCTTCCGGCCATGTGCGTTACCTGCTCCTCGGATCGGCCTGCCACCGCGCCTGACGGCCCGGCGGCAGTGGAGCCATGGGTTGGACGAGGCCGACGATAGCCGAGGCGGAGCGCGCCGCAGCCAGGAACGCTCCGTCGAACATGAATTCACCTCGCGAAATTTTCGCGAGCGAGTCGCGCACGGCGACCCTTCACTGCCATGCTTTCCGTGTCGGAACGACTACGCACAGCACTCATCCTGTGCGCCGACCATCCATGCCCCGACCCGCTCGCGCCTCCCCAAGGAGTGATCGCCATGGGATCCGTCTTCCGCAGACTCACCGCCCAGAGCCGCCGCGAGGCGGCCGACGCATACGACGACCTGATCGCCACGCTCGCGGCCGCCGACGTCAAACTGCCTTCCGCCACCGTCGATTGGCAGTGCGCGGCGCCCGCCGGGTGCGCTCATCGACCTCGGCGCCGCCCGGCCCGACGTCATCGTCCAGCTCGTCGACGTCATCCGCGACGGCGTGCGCACCCGGCGGGCGCGACATCCGTGGGTGCCCGCCGTCGGGGCGACCGTCACCATGACCCCCGCCGAGTGGCAGATCACCACACCGGGAGCACCCCTCGTCCCAGCCGAAGTCGTCGAGGTGCAGGGCGACTTGGTTACCCTCTCCTACCAGGGCATCCTCCGCCTGCGCCGCCTGCGCGAGATCGCCCCCTGGATCGGCGGTGACGACAATCGATGAACACGCCGACCCCCAGCACGCCCCGCCCCGGCGACGTGCTCCACGACCGCAGAACCGGGCGCACCGGCATCCTCATGGACGTCATCGGCGGCCGCTACTACCTCCGCCCTCTGCGCGGCGGCATCGAGTGGACCACCCGCCCCGAGTACACCGGCCCACCGCCCTCGCCGTCCTCGGCGCCGCCCTCGCCGTCCTGACGAGCGCCGCCCTCGCCGAACTCGCCGTCCAGCCCCTCCGCCGGGCTCACCCCGGCGCGGCGAACCTCCTCTTCCTCGTGATCGTCGGCGCCGGCACCGTCCTCCTGACCCACGCCGCCTGCGCCGCCGTCCGCCGACGACGATGACCAGGAAGTCGGCGGGCCCGACTTCCTACTCCACGGAAGCACTCAGCGCCGTCATCGACGAGCCTGATGAGGCAGAAGACGTGACCACCAGCGCTCACGTCGATCAACCCTTGTTTCAGAAGAAGCCTGACCGCCGCACGGGCTACTCTCCGACGCTCCGTTCGTCACGGTCGGCAGGTCGGGCGCCGACTGCCTCATCAGCTTGAAGGGAACACCCATGAGCAGTCCCACCAACGGGAGTGTGAGCGTGTCGGCGCCATCGATCCCGCTCAACTGCAACGCCTTCAGAACCAAAACGCCCACCATCAGTGAGACCGCCCCAGCCGCGATCGTCCGACGTACGTCATTCCTCTCGCGATAGCCCTGCGCCGCTTCTGCGGCCTCATCCTCACCAACCAGCGCAAGTGGGCGCCCTTCGACCACAGCAGCCATCGTGTGCGCGACATGGTGGATCAAGAACAGCCCTTGAGCGGGGTCCCGAAGAGCGTCCCTGGCAGCGGAATCGATCTTTCCTGCCATGGCAACGGCATGCCCGAAGTACTCCCGGCGCGCCGCCGCACTGCGGTACGAGCCGAACCGACCGTACGAAAGGAGAACCCTGTTCAGCGAAGCAACCGCCCGATGCAACTCCCGCTCGCTCGCGGGGCCCGGCTCGTCAGTGTGCTGTTCGCAAGCCGTGAACACATCCGCCGCCGCGTATGCCATGAGTCCCACGACATGCCCTCGACGCAACGCCAGGGAGTCAAGGCGGAGGAACACCTGCGTCTCGGCAGCGAGAATCACTGCGGGCGCGAACACCCACCACCAGGCAACGGGATTACCGAGTGCGTGAACCGTCACAGCCGCCCCGCCCGCCAAAGCCGGGAAGACGATCAGCACCGTCGGAGCCGTCGCCCAGATCTGCCCTCTCTTGGCGAGTTCCCACGCCACAAGCTCGCCCCGAAGCCGTTCCAGGGAACCGTCTTTGGACAGAGTGCCTGCTTCGCTCATCGTCCGATCCAGCTGATCGCAGCGCGTGGCCGCCCTCTCTCCAGCTCTGACCAACGCCTTCGAGGACATGCGCCCGAGAACCCTGCCGGCCCTGCGACTGCCGAAAGCCGCAAGCCTGGCTTCGAGGACTATCAGGAGCAGGACGACGGGAATCCCTACGCCAATCAGCCAGGGGTGAATCTGAAGGTACAGACGAATCATCAACGCCTCCATGGTTGAGGGGCACCACAAGCTCCCGCGTATCACCGGCATACTCCCGAGGGGCACTGACACGTGACGCACGGAACCTCGAAGCGCCTCTCCACGGAACCCGTGATCACGCCCAGCTCGCAAACAGTCACATAGCCTCATACGGAACCCGTCAGGACCCCGTACGGGTCCCGTCAAGGCCGAACAGCCGTACACGAACCCCTCGTTACCCTCTCCCCGGTACAGCGATCAGCAACACGGGGGTGTTCCATGGCCGACTTCACCGTCAGCCCGGAGTTCCTCGCCAAGCTCTGTCAGGACCTCAAGGGCTGCGGCGACGAACTCGACCAGGGATTGCAAGCGTTGAAGGGGGCGAGCCGCGACGGGCTCGGGTACGACTTCCTGGAGGACGCCGGCAAGCACTTCCAGGAGAAGTGGGAGTTCGGTCTCGGCAAGGTCCGCGAGTCCGTCAAGGTGCTGGTCGAGGGCCTGGAGAAGGTGCAGCGGGAGTACGACGGCACCGAGCAGAGCATCATCAAGGCCCTCACCCCACAGGTGGCCTGATGGCTGACCAGAAACCGACCTGGGACGGCCTCGGCTTCAACCCGGCGCCGGGCGACCAGACCGCCGTGACCAATCTGAGCGCCACCCTGCGCCGGGTCGCCGGGCACCTGGGGAGCATCCACACGACCCTGTCGCAGATCTCCGACCACCAGGGCCAGTGGACCGGCAAGGCCGCCGACAAGTTCGCCGAGAACTTCGGCACGCTCCCCGACTACCTACGGGACGCCTCCGACTCCATCACCACCGCCTACGGCGCACTCGACACCTGGTACAAGGCGCTCACCGAACACCAGCCGAAGGCCGCCGAGTTGGAGCGCCAGGCGGTCGCCGCCCGGCAGCACAAGACCGAGGCCGACCAGGCGCACACGACCGCCGCCGCCAACCCCGACCTCAAGCTGGCCGGCCAGACCTTCCCCGACGACGCCTCCCTCGCCGCCGCCACGACCCGGTACAACACGGCGAAGAAGCACCTCGACGAGGCGTCCGCCACCGTACGCAGCGCCACCGAGGAACTGCAGCACCTCCAGAGCCTGGGCTCCACCCTGCAGACCACCCACAGCGGCGACGCCCACAAGACGGCGGACGCCATCCGTAAGGCCGCCGACAACAAGGCCCCGCCGGAGCCCGGCTGGCTGGACAAGGTCGGCAACTGGTTCAAGAACCACGGTGCGGACCTGCTGACGGTGGCAGCGAGCATCGCCGGCGTCGCGGCGATCTTCTTCCCGCCGCTCGCCCTGGCCGCCGTCGCCCTGAGCCTCGCCGCAGCGGGAGCGCACGCCACGCAGTACGGGGCGAAAGGGCTTTGGCCGCCGTCCTGGGACAAGGTCGGCAACTACCTGACCCTGTCCGGGGACATCCTCGGCGCCGTCCCACTGCTGGGAGCAGCGGGCAAGGGCGGGCTCACCGCCATGAAGGTGGGCTTCAAGACGGGTGCCTCCGCGGGCGCCAAGGCAGGGGCCCGCGAAGTGGCCAGCGGGGTCAGCAAGGTCAAGTACCTCGACCCTCAGAACCCGCTCTTCCGGGTCACGGTCGAGAAGCCGGCCCTCAAGTTCGGGGTTCCCCTGGAGAAGGCCCAGAACCTCTCCGACGGGGTCCAGGCCGCCACCTCGCTCGCCCTGACCACACCGACCGCCATCGCCCTGGCGCACGACAACCCGAGCGACGACCTCAACAGCGCGGTGAACAACACCACCGGCGCCGCCAACGTCATGGGCGGCGCCGGCATGGCCTGGGGCGGCAGTACGCCGGCCAAGGTCGTCGGCGGCGTCCTCGCGGTGGGCAACGCCTTCGGGCTGTACGGATGGGCAACGGGCAATGGCCACTGACAGGCCCTCGCTCTGGCTCTCCCTTCCGGACGGTTTCACCTCCGTCGACCTGACCGAGGACCTCGGCGATCGGATGGAGCGGATGGCCGACGGCCTGGACGCTGTCTTCGCCGACGCCACTCCCGAGCAGAAGCTCAGCCTCGTCGTCGCCGCCGAGGCCGCACTCCAGGCCCAGTTGCGCGAGGGTGCCGTCCACCTCTCCGCCTGCGTGGCGCGAGCGTCGGACGGCGAACCGGTCCTCGGCTTGTTCACCCTCTTCGTCCGGCCCGAGGAGCTCGGTCCCCCTGGCAGCTACCCCCAGCGGGTCGCCGAACAACTCGCCGCCGCCCGGCCGGAGGCCGATGTCGGCGTGCTCGAACTGACGCTCGGGCGCACGGCGGTGGCCGTCCGCGACGTACCGGTACCGGTGCCGGGGGCGTACTACGGAGTGTCGGAGTCGACCGCCACCACCGTGCGCCAAACGGAGTTCCTGATCCCGCACCCGTGGAGCCCCCACGTGGTCGCGGCCGTCTTCACCACCGAGCAGGTCGAGTACTGGGAGGAGTGGCTGCCGACGGTGGCCGCCGCGATCAGCGGCATATCCTTCTATCCGCCCCGGAACGAGGCCCTGGACGACCTGCCGCCGGGGCAGTGGGACAACATCCGGAAGGCCTTCGGTTGACGATCACCCAGTCCCACGAGGACACTCGCACCGTCCGCCGCCGACTCGGCCACGCGCTCGTCGTCATCGCCGTCTCGACCGGCATCATCCTCGGCGTCATCGCCGTGGACGTGTACGTCAGCACGGTCCTCGCCGTCCTCCTGGGATTCCTCTACCCCATTGCCATGATCGTCGCGCTCGCGGTGCGGCGCGATGCCGTGGGGAACCGCGAGTTCAAGAAGGACGAGCACGGCTGGATCGGGATCATGGCCATCGCGGCCCTCTTCGCCTACCTGGCTGGGGTCGACGTCTGGCACAACCTGATCCTGCGTTCGGGCACAGACGTGACCGCAGTGGTGCTGGAGGAGAAGGTCGAGAAGTCGGGCCGAGGCGTGACGAGGTCGTACACCCTCATCCCGAGCGACGGCACGACCATTCCCGGCGGGGACCTTAAGCCGAACTCCGAGCGGTTCAAGCCCGGCGACATCATCACCGTTCGGGTGGACCCGGCCGGGCGGGTCGCCCCCAAGCTGCCCGGAGAGGCCGACTCCCCCGTCTCGTTCCTGGGCTTCCTCGGCCTCAACGCGGCGATCGACGGCATCGTGCTCTGGGCGGCCCGCAAGCCCCGAGCTCCCCGGACGACACCGACGCCACCGAGCACCTGGCCATCGCCGCCACCCTGGACTCCGTCCTGATGGCCATCACCGCCGGCCTCGGCATGGCGGTGGTCCGGGGCGGTCGCCCGCGCCGGGTCCCGTTCCGCCGGGCGGGCAGCGTCGACGGGACTCCCCGCGACGCCGCCCGCCCCCGGCGATGACCTACCCCCGCACCACCCGCGCCCGCAGGTAGTTGCGCCGCCCGAAGTTCGGCTCGTCCACCGCCGTCAGCTCCTCCACCTGGAACCGGTACAGCGCCGCCGCCCCGCCGCCGGTGAGGAACTGCCGCCGGATGTCCTCGTCCTGCGCGAAGGACGGGTAGCGCCCCTGGTAGGCGGCGAGCGCCGCCTCCGCCTGTCGGCCCCAAGCCTCGCTCGCGCTCCCGGTCAGCTGCAGCCCGCGCAGTTGCTCGCCGAAGGTCGGCGGCGGGAGGAAGACGGTGGCGGCGGCCCGGGCCTCCTCGGCGAGGTGGTGGCTGTGCCGGGTGGAGCGCTCGCTGACGAAGTACAGGACGAGGTCGTCGTCGTACGCGAAGAAGGCCAGGTTGGCGTGCGGCCCGTACTCGTGGCCGGCGGTGGCGAGGGTGAGCACCATGGCCTCGGCGAGCAGTCCTTCGACGCCCTTGTGCAGCAGGTCGCCCGGCCAGTCCCCCTGCGTGATGTCGAGTCGGTACGGCATTCGGCACTCCCTCCACTGGCACGCCCGGTGCCTTCGCGCCCCGAGCACGACTGAGCCGGGCGGGCGCCCCCGAAGGGGGCCCCACGCCCGGCTCACATGCTCCACCCGCCGTCCGAAACCGGACAAGGGGCACAGCGGAATGCCGATCGGTACTACCGCGCCCGGTGCGACGCGTACCCGCGGGTCACCACCGGCATCGCACCGGGGCCCAGCAGCGGGCGCAGCGCGCCCGAGCGCATCCTGTCCACCAGCGGCCCGCAGCGCCCGGCCAGCGGCGCCAGCACCAGCGCGACCAGGGTGCCGACCAGCGCGCCGACCGCCACGTCGTGCGGGTAGTGCACGCCGACCCAGACCCGGGAGGCCGCCATCAGCGCCGCGAAGACCGTGGCGACGACGCCGAGCCGCCGGCTGACGAACCAGAGCGAGATCGCGGCGGCGAAGGCGATCACCGAGTGGTTGCTCGGGAAGGACCAGTCCCCGGTTCCCGGGCAGGTCTCCAGCGAGACGCTGCCGCGGATCTGCGCGCAGGGCCGGAGCTCGTCGACCAGGCTCTTCAGGACGGAGTTGACGCCGTACGCGATGACCACGATCACCGGCGAGGCCAGCACCCTGGCCATCATCACGGAGTCGGCGCCGCGCGCCCGCCACCAGGCGTAGAGCATGAAGACCGCGAACAGTCCGAGGCCGATCGCCGACCAGATCTTGATGACGTCGTTCAACCAGTGCGGCGCCGACTGCACCCACCCGTTGACCCGGGTGTACAGGCTGCCGTCGATGCCGCTGCCGTCATAGACGGCCAGGGCCCGTGAGGACCTCACACGTCACCTCCGTGACGGCGCGCCTTACGGGCGCGGAACAGTTCGAGAACAATGGGGAGCACGGAGACAACTACTACCAGACCGATGATCGGCAGCAGATATCGGTCGATGCTGGGTATCGAGGAACCGAGCCCGTACCCGGCCAGCACGACCCCGACGGTCCAGACCGCACCGCCGGTCACCTGCCAGAACGTGAACGAGCGGACCGGCACCTCCAGCACGCCGCAGAGCGGGTTCAGCACCGTCCGGACCACGGGGATGAACCGGGCCAGCACGATCGCCTTGCCGTGCCCGTACTTGCCGAGCAGCTCCTCGGCCCGCTCGACGCCCTCCAGCAGGCTCTTGCGCTTGGTGCGGCGCAGCAGCGCCCGGCCGCCGCGCCGGCCGATCACGTAGCCGACCTGGGCCCCGAGCAGCGCCCCGACCAGGGCGGCGGGCAGCACCTGCCACAGGTGCAGCTGCGGGCCCTTGGTGGCGCCGGGCACGCAGAGCAGGCCGGCGGTGAACAGCAGGGAGTCGCCGGGCAGGAAGAAGCCGACCAGCAGGCCGGTCTCGGCGAACAGCACCACGGCGATGCCGAGGGCGCCGAAGGCGGCGAGCAGCGAGGACGCGTCCAGCGGGTTCACCGCCAGGTGAGCCGCACCGAGGTGAGCCGCGCCCAGGTGAGCCGCGTCGAGGGGGAACTGAAGCAAGGCTGGCGGACCTCCCGTACGTTGGAGGGCGGTTCACAGCGGAACCCGCCCCGACCGTCTACAGTGACGTAGACGGTCTACATGACTGTAGACGAATCCTGGAGGAAGCGCCGCCATGTCCGACGTACCGTCCGCCCGCCGGCCCGCCGGGGAGCTGGAGTCCGAGGTGCTGGCCGCCCTCTGGTCGGCCCGGCAGCCGATGACGCCGCAGGACGTCCAGACGGCGCTCGGCCGGCACCTCGCCCGCACCACCATCGCGACGATCCTGGCCCGGCTGCACGACAAGGGGACGGTCGAGCGCACCCGGGCCGGCCGCGCCTACGCCTACACGCCGACCGTCCAGGACACCGCGGGCCTGGCCGCCCGCCGGATGCACACCGAGCTGGGCCGCGAGGCCGACCGCTCCACCGTGCTCGCCCGCTTCGTCTCCGACCTCTCCGCCGAGGACGAGCAGCTGCTGCGCGAACTGCTGGGCGACGGCGGGCCGGGACCGGCGGGCACCCCGGGAATCGGCGCCCCGTGATGCTCACCGTCTGGGTCCCGCTGCTGCTGCCGTTCCTGGCCACCCCGCTGGCCCGCCGCCTCGCCGAGGCGCTGGCGCCCCGGGCCGCGGCCTGGCTGCTGGCCGGCACCGCCGCCGTCCTGGCCGGCGGCACCCTGTGCTCGCTCGGCCTGCTCGCCGTCGCCGGACTGCTCCAGCTGCCCCCGGTCGCAGCCCTCGGCCACCTCTCGCTGCCCTGGCTGACCGCCGCGGCGCCGGACGCCCCGCTCGGGGCCGCCGTGGCGGGCCTCGCGCTCGCCGCGCTCACCGCGCTGGCGGTGCGAACCGCGCGCCGCCGCCGGCAGGACCTGCGGACCGCCCGGGCCGCCCTGCCCACGCTGACCGCAGCCGACCAGCATCCGGACATGCGCCCCTGGCGTGCCTCCGTACGCCGGGCGCGCGCCGCAGGATGGTTGCAGCCCGGTGAGAACCCGCTCATCGCCCTGCTGTCGCCACCCGAGGACCACCCGCTCACCGTGCTGGACGACGAGCGGGCCGACGCCTTCGCCCTGCCCGGCCGCCTGCGCCGCCCCGGCCGACCGGGCGAGCCCGGCCGGATCGTGGTCACCTCCGGCATGCTGCGCGCCCTCAGCGGGCCCGAACGCTCCGCCCTGCTCGCCCATGAGCGCGCCCACCTGGCCGCCCGCCACCACGTCTTCCTCGCCCTCGCCGAGCACGCCGCCGCCCTCCACCCCGCGCTCCGCCCACTGCGCATGCCGCTCGGGTACCACCTGGAGCGCTGGGCCGACGAAGTGGCAGCGGCCCGGGTCGGCGACCGCGCCGTGACCGCCCGCGCGGTCGGCCGGGCCGCCCTCGCCGCGAGCCGTTCACCCTGGCCGGCCCGCCCCCGGCTGGTCGCCGCCGCCCACTCCGGCCCGGTCCCGCGCCGGGTCGCGGCGCTGCTCCAGCCCCGCCCCGCCGCCACCCCGGGCACCCGACTGCGGGCCGTCGCCCTGGCCCTGGCCGCCTGCCTGGCGCTGACCACCGGCGCCACCCTGGACGCCACCGCCGACCTGCACCACACCGTCGAGGCCGC
Organism: Kitasatospora sp. NPDC004669; assembly: GCF_040609455.1. Taxonomy (NCBI): domain Bacteria; kingdom Bacillati; phylum Actinomycetota; class Actinomycetes; order Kitasatosporales; family Streptomycetaceae; genus Kitasatospora; species Kitasatospora sp. NPDC004669. Next base: position 76,212 of record NZ_JBEXKB010000023.1, on the reverse strand, counting down.
CCAACACGAACCGGGCGGGGGACGCTGAGTCACCCCGGGGGTTCCGTACCGGCCGGTATGCCGACTTGGCAGACCCCGTCCCCACCGGCCCACCACACCCGTACGCTTTCGTCAGCGCGTCGACCCCGGCGCGTCCTCGAACGGCGGCGAGGAGCAACGCGAGTGCGGCAGACCGGACGGCAGTCCCGACGACCAGAGCGCCGCACCCCGCCGACCGCAGCGGAGCTGGCCAAGGTCCACGAGCGCACCCTCGCCGACGCCGCCGCCCGCGAACTCGCCCTCCCCGAGAGCGGCGGGTCCGGTTCGTCCGGCGGTGCCGGCAGTGCCGGCGGGCCGGGCCTGTTCGAACCCCGCCCCGAGATCGGCGACTCCTGGGCCCGGCTGCGCCGCCTCGGCCTCGACCCCGACGCCGGCGCCCCCGCCACCGTCCTGCTCGGCCCCGCCGAACTGGAGCAGCGCCGCCGGGCCAGCGGGCTGGACACCGTCATGCCGGTGCTGCGCGAGACCCTGCTCGGGCCGACCGACCCGGCCCCGCTGATCATCGCCGTCGCCGACGCCGAGGGCCATGTGCTCTGGCAGGACGGCGAGCGCGGGCTGCGCCGCAGCGCCGACCGGATCGGCTTCATGACCGGCGCCCGCTGGACCGAGGAGAGCGTCGGCACCAACGGCATCGCCGTCGCGCTGCGCGCCCAGCGCCCGATGCAGGTCCACTCCGCCGAGCACTACCTGCGCAGCCACCACTCCTGGACCTGCGTGGCCGCCCCCGTGCACGACCCGGCCACCGGACGGCTGGTCGGCGCGATCAACCTCAGCGGACCGGCCCACAACGTCCGCCCGTTCCTCCTCCAGCTCACCGCCACCGCCGCCCGGCTCGCCGAGACCGAGCTGCGCGCCCACCGGCTGGAGGCGCTGCACCAGCTGCGCACCCTGGCCGCCCCGCTACTCGCCCGGGTCGGCGGCCCGGCCCTGGTGGTGGACGCGGCCGGCTGGACCGCCGCCGCGGCCGGACTACCGCCGCCCAGCCGGCTGCGCGTGCCCAGCGAGGGCTGGGTCCCGGCGGCCGTGCACTGGGTGCCCGGCCTGGGCGAGTGCGTGCTGGAACCGCTCGCGGACGGCTGGCTGGTGCGCCCGGTCCGCTCGCCCGAGGCGGACGGCGCCGGCACGGTGAGCGCCGAGCAGGCCGAGGGCGCCCGGCTCCGGCTCGACCTGCGCCGCCCGGACCGCCCCGAGCTGTACGTACGGGGCGCGGCCGACAGCTGGTCGCACCCGCTCAGCCCGCGCCACGCCGAACTGCTGCTCCTGCTGGCCACCTCGCGCGAGGGCAGCACCGCGGCACAGCTCGCCGAGGCGCTGTTCGGCGACGCGGGGCGGACGGTGACGATCCGGGCCGAGCTCTCCCGGCTGCGCCGCTACCTGGGCGGGCTGCTGGCCCACCGGCCGTACCGCTTCGCCGACTCGGTGCTGGTCACCGTGGACGGGCCGGAGGACCCGTACGACCTGCTGCCCGCCTCCACCGCCCCGGCGGTCCGGCGGCTGCGGGCCGGGCTCGCGGCGGGCACGGTACGGCTGCCGGGCGCCGCTGCGCCCGTACCGGCACCGCGCCCCGCGGGGGACGGCCCGGCCGGCGCTCAGCCGCCCGCGAGCAGCGCGGCCAGCTGGTCGTCGGTCGGGCCGCAGTCGCGCTCCTGCTCGACGGAGACCAGCGCGTAGGTGCGCTCCAGCCAGGCCTGGACCCGGGGCTTGGAGGCCTCCAGCAGGGCGCTGCCGTGCGGGGATTCGAGCGCCAGGTGCAAGGTCGAGCCGTGGCAGGGACAGTAGGCCGGCCACAGCTTGACGTCGCCCTGGCCGCTCAACGAGCGCAGGCCGTCGCGCAGCAGGTCGCGGGAGAACACCCAGTCCGCCTCGTCCGGCCGCCCCAGATGGAAGGTCAGCAACACCTCGTACGGGCGCGAGGCGTCGAAGCGGAACCTGGTGCGCACCTCGCCGACCACCTCCTCGCCCAGCGAGATCCGCAGCATCAGCACCTCCTCCACCGCCGCCGGAGCGGCGGTGGAGCCGCCCCCATCGCCGCCCGTGGGGGTGGCGGCGAGGGGGGCACTGGAGGCTGCGGACAGCGGGTCGGGCGGCATGACGGTCTCTCCGGGAACGGCGCGGGATGCCATCAGACTGCGTCACCGCGGCCGGGCGGGCAAGGGTTGCAAGGGGGTTGCAATAACCAACGTCCGGGCCGGACACCCCTCACCCGGGCGGCCGGACTGATCGTCAACTTCCGCCTGTCGAAGGGATGTCAGGAGAATGGATGGATTTTGTCCGCGCTGCAGCCGCCCACTGGTACGCTCTCCCCCTCCCGGCGCGAACCCGCGGCGGAACCGGTGCGAATCGCCCGGATCCGGGCCCGACGGCAGCGCGTGGGAGAATACGGCCGACGCGACGGCGACTTCGGAGAGGGAGGGGTCCGGTGGCTGCGCGCGAGGACACCGCGCGGGACGTGCGGGACGTGCGGCACGAGCCCGAACGGCACGGTCGGCACGGTCGGCCACGCCCCTTCGGCGGCCGGTTCCGGCTGCCCACCCTGCGCTTCTCCGGCGCCGCGATGGCGATGTCCACCGTCGTCGGCATCAGCATCGCCACCACCCTCCTGCTCAACGAGCAGCAGGGCATCGGCCGTCGGGCCGGCGTCGCCCGGGTCGGCACCACACCGCCGCCCACCCCGAGCACCACCGACCAGGCCGAGGCGGTCGCCGAACACACCCCGGCCGCTCCCCCGCCCTCCGGCCGCCCGCACGGCTCCCGGCCCACCGGGCACCCCTCCACGCATCCGTCCGCCCCGGCGAACGCCGCCACCCCGCCGCCGACCGGGCTCCCGGCGGGCACGTCGGTCCCGATCACGCCGTCGACCGACGGACAGGCCTCGGCCGGACAGGAGCCCGGCTCCCCCGCCAACGCCCCCGCCAACGCCCCCGCCGCGGGCACCGGCGCGGGCTCGCAGGCGGGCGCCGCGGCCGGGCCCTCGCCTTCGGCCCAGCCCCTCACGCCCCCGGGCGGTCAGCCCGACACCGGCGCGTCCAACGCCGGGCAGCCGGGCGGAACCCCGTCACCGCACCCGCCCGGGCTCCGGCCGAACACCCCGACCCGACCCGCACCGGCGCAGCCGGCCCCGCCGCCCGCCACCGTGATCCCGGGCGACAACGGCGCCTCCGGGGAGACCACGGGGGACGTCGATGCCGCCCCCGGTGCCACCGGCTTCGCCGCCTCGACCGAGTCCACCGGCTCCGCCAACGCCGCCGATGCGACCGGCGCGACCGAGGCGGAGGCCGACCACGCCCTGACCGGCACTGGTCAGGCCACCCCGCTCGGGCGTGACGGCCTCCGACACGCGCTCGATCTCGCCGTCGCCGAGCCGGTCACCGCACTGCAGGCTGAATTCCGGCTCGCCCCGGGTGAGTTGGCCCCCGGCAGCGGCGCTGCCTGGACGGACCTGCCGAGCGCCGTGGTGACCGTCCAGCAGGAGCGCGGCGCCCTGGTCTACCGCTTCACCACCCCGCCCGGGACGGACGTCAAGCCCGGCCGCTACAGCTTCGTCGTGCGCGGCACCCGCCCGGCCGAACCGGTCGGCGCGGTGCGCAAGTCGGCCCCGCTGGAGAGCTGGAACGCCGCCGCCTTCGGCATCGACCACCCCCGGGCGGTCGCCGCGCTCGGCGGTTTCGGCCCACTGCTGCCGCTGCCCGCCCAGCCGTTGGCGCACGCGCCCCGCTGACCCGGCGCCTACTGATCCGGTCCCCCGACGATCAGCCAACTCACCGGGGCTCATCCCTCTACCCTCGTCCGTTACTTTGACTCCTCCCCAGCCCGAAGGCAGGGGATTCCTGACTCACGCTGCCGAGACGTCCAACCGACGCCGAGGTCTTCCGCGATCAACACCAGCCGGGTTGAGACCAGCCCGGACGAGCATCACACGTGCGGAGTTCTTGTCCCTGGGGGACGCTGCGCTTCGACTCGGGGCTGGTCCGGTTGTGCACGTGGACCTTCCGCGACATGTGGACGCATTCGTTCCACACCCACCGGCACCTGCCCCACTCTGCACACAGCAGCACGGACGCAATCGACGACACACGCAGGCGGTAGGTGTACCGGGCGTGCCCGGCGTCCTCCGCAACGTGCCGTGTCGTCATGTTCCGCAACCTACCGGACCCCACTGACAACGAGAGGGGCCAATACAGACGCGCAGACAACCCCGCCACCTCGCGGCTCCACTCCAAGCACCCTCCCCCACCCTCCGGACGGGGAGGCCCCGATCTCTCCCCGCTGAAGCCGGGAGCATCCTGGGAGAGATACGGTGAACAGCACCCGGCCCGGTGCCCCAGCGGCCCCTGCCCGGGTCGTCGTTCCGCACCCGAGGAGGAGTCCTTGTCCACCGTCCTGACCCAAGGCGGCAACGCACCCCTGACCGCCGCGCGGGTGACCGTCGAGGTCACCGCGCCCAAGGCGCTGGACGTCTCCGGCCTGCTGCTGACCGACGCCGGCAAGGTCCGCTCGGACGCCGACTTCGTCTTCTTCAACGCCCCGCACGGCCCGGGCCTCAGCCTCCGCCCGGCCGCCGCCGGAGCGCCGGACGCGATCACCGTCGACACCCCGGCCGTCCCGGCCGACATCAGCAAGATCGTGGTCACCGCCAGCCCGGCCGACCAGTCCTCCACCTTCGCCGGGATCGAACCCACCGCCACCGTCCGGGACGCCGACACCGGCGCCGTCCTGGTCACCTTCACCCCGCCCCGGCTGGGCCTGGAGACCGCGCTCATCGTGGTCGAGGTCTACCGGCGCAACGGGTCCTGGAAGGTGCGCGCGGTCGGCCAGGGCTACGCCGACGGCCTGGCGGGCATCGCCACCGACTTCGGCGTCAGCGTCGACGACTCCCCGGCCCCGACGCCCCAGCCCCCGGCGCCGGCCCCGGCCGCAGCCCCGGCCGCGATCTCGCCGAACGCGCCGACCGTCCAGATCACCTCCCCGGCCGCCCCGCCGCTGCCGCCCGTCCCGCCCGCGCCGCCGGCTCCACCCGTGAGCCCCGTCCCTCCGGTCGACCCGCGGATCGCCCTCGCCACCCCGCCGGTCCCCCCGACCCCGCCCGCGCCGCCCGCCGCACCGCCGGTCCCGGCCGACCGCCCCAAGGTGACCCTGGACAAGGGCCGGGTCAGCCTGGTCAAGGGCAGCTCCGTCTCCCTGGTGAAGAACGGTCGCCCGTTCCTCTCCTCGGTCCGGATGGCGCTCGGCTGGGAGTCCGCCGCCCGCGGCCGCGACATCGACCTGGACGCCTCCTGCCTGGCCTTCGACGCCCGGCACAAGCGGCTGGAGACGGCCTGGTTCATGAAGCTGAACATCTTCAACGGCGCGATCGCCCACTCCGGCGACAACCTGGTCGGCGGTGACGGCGGCGACGACGAGGCGATCACCGTCCACCTGGAGGGCCTCCCGACCGAGGTCCACGCGCTGGTCTTCGTGGTCAACTCCTTCTCCGGCCAGAAGTTCACCGAGGTGCGCAACGCCTACTGCCGCCTGGTGGACGTCCGGAGCGAGGAGGAGCTGGTCCGCTTCGACCTCACCCACTCCGAGCCGTACACCGGCGTGGTGATGTGCAAGCTCGTCCGTCGCCCCTCCGGCGAGTGGGAGATGACGGCGCTCGGCGAGTTCGTCGACGGCAAGACCGCCCGGGCGATGATCGAGCCCTCCGCCGCACTGCTCTGAGGCGTGTCCGACACGTCGCGCGCCCGGCGGGAATCGTCGGACACGCCTCAGCCCGCAACGTCACGGGTACGCCCGCGAATTCACCCTCCTGAGGCCTCAAGTCGTCCACGAGCCGACTCGATCTCCCCTTAGGGGGGTGAATCGCACTCTCCCCTGCACTCGTTGAGGAGAGACCGTGCCACGCCTCCTGTCCCGCCTCGCCGTTGCCGGCACCGCCGTCGCACTCGCCGTCGGCCTGATCACCCCCACCACCGCCCAGGCCGCCGCCAGGCCCGCCACCCGCGCCGGCGCGCTGCAGTGGGCCGCCCTCGGCGACTCCTACACGGCGGGCATGATCGAGGCCACCGGCGACCTGACCGAGCCCCGCGACGGCTGCGCCCGAACCACCGGGTCCTACCCCGAGCTCATCCGCCGCGACCTCGGCTCCCTGGTGAGCCTGCGCGACGTCAGCTGCAGCGGCGCCACCGGCAAGAACGTGTACGCGACCGCGCAGAGCCCGATCGGCCGCCCGCTCCCGCCGCTCGGCACCGACCCCGACGCGCCCTACCCGCCCGTCCCACCACAGATCGACGCGGTCGGCCCGGCCACCGACCTGATCACCGTCGGCGTGGGCGGCAACGACCTCGACTTCGGCGGGCTCCTCAAGAGCTGCATCGAACTCGGCGCCACCGCCTTCGGCCAGGGCACGCCCTGCAAGGACAAGTACGACGCCGAACTGCCCGACCGGTTCAACCGCCTGCGCGCCGACTACGACCGGATGCTGACCGCGTTGCACATGAAGGCCCCGTTCGCCAGGGTCCTCACCGTCGGCTACCCGCACCTGATGCCCGAGGACACCGACCTCTGCCGGTACGGCGACCTGCTGCAGTTCTCCACCTTCACCACCGGCGACCTCGCCTGGGCCCGCGACGCCGTCCTCCGGCCGCTCAACGCGGTCATCGCCCGGGACGCCGCCGCCCACGGCGACACCTTCGTCGACCTCTACCCCGCCACCGCCGGCCACAGCGTCTGCGACGCCGACCACTGGCTGGACGGCGTGCTGACCAGCGTCCTCCCCCTCAAGTACGCCCTGGTCCACCCCAATGCCAAGGGCCAGGCCAACGCCGCCGCCCTGGTCGAGGACGCCGCCCTCGGCGGCTGACCGACGAGCGCCGTGCGGAAACCACTTGCCGGGCCGTCCCTCCCCCGATCATCCTGTCCGAATGCTCATTCGCGAAGCCACCCCCGAGGACTGGCCGGCCATCTGGCCCTTCTTCCACGCCATCGTCGCCGCCGGCGAGACCTTCCCCTACCCCCTGGACATGTCCTCGGAGTTGGGCCGGGAATGGTGGATGCACTCCGCCCCCGACCACACCGTGGTCGCGGTGGACGAGGACGGACGCGTCGTCGGCACCTCCACCATGAACCGCAACCGCCCCGGCAACGGCTCTCACGTGGCCAGCGCCAGCTACATGGTCGACCCGGCCCACCACGGCCGGGGCATCGGCCGGGCCCTGGTCGAGTACTCCCTCGACTGGGCCCGCCGGGCCGGTTACCGCGCCATGCAGTTCAACGCGGTGGTCGCCAACAACCACTACGCCGTGAAGCTCTACCGGTCCCTCGGCTTCGAGATCGTCGGCACCGTCCCCGAGGCCTTCCGCCACCCGGTCGACGGCTACGTCGGCCTGCACGTCATGTACCGCCCCCTGTAAGGGACTTACTCCTCGATCGCCCCACCGGCCGTGCGCAGGTGCATCCGGAAGCTGTACGCCGGACGGGCCGCGCGGAGCGCCAGGTACTCCTCGAACCCGGTCTGCTCGCGCAGCGTGTCGCCCGAGCGGATCCGCTCGGCCTGCGCACGCTCGGTACCGGCGATCCCGGCGGCCGTCTCCAGCACCTCCCCCACCCGGTCGGCCGGCACGAACAGCACCCCGTCCGCGTCCGCGAACACCACGTCGTCGGCGCCCACCAGGTACGGCCCCACCCGCGCCGACAGCATCGCCTCCGGTTCCCGCTCGTCCAGCCGCATCGGCCCCAGCGGCAGCGCCCCGTAGCTGAACACCGGCAGCCCGATCTCCACCAGCTCCCGGGTGTCCCGGTGCAACCCCCACACCACGATCCCGGCCACCCCGGCGGCCCGCGCCTCCAGCACGGCGAGATCCCCGATGCAGGCCTCGTCCGTCCGCCCGCCGTTGTCGATCACCAGCACGTCCCCGTCCCGCGCCGCCCCGTACGCCTCCAGGAACACGTCCACACTCCCGTAGTGCCGCACCGGTAGCACCCGCCCCGCCACCCGGGCCCCCGGCACCACCCCTGCGACCCCCACCGGCGCCGCCCGCAACCCCACCCCGACCCGCACACACGCATCCGCCACCACCGCGGTGGACAGCCCCTCGAACGCCTTCAACATCCCCAACTCCTCTCACCAAAAGCCCAGTTGACCAGCACCGGAACCCTACGCCGGACCTCAGACCCACACCATCGAGCGAAAGTCCGCCATGCACTGCATAACCCTGCCTGGCGACGAATAGCGTGACGCCCATCTGAAGGAGGGGCATCATGAGTGCTGTGGCGCATGAGCAACCGATCGCGGACTCCCCATCGCAGGCCGACATCCTGCTGGAGAGCTTCCTGAGCCTGCACTCCCCCGAAGGCTTCCGAGCCGAGCTGATCGAGGGAGAGATCATCGTGGCACCACCGCCGGATGGCGATCACGAGGACCACATCAGTCACCTGATCAAGCAGGTGATCCGGCGATCCAAAACCGACATGAGTGTGTCCGGCGGCAAGGGCCTCCGCCTGGTGAGCGGCGGTCTCTGCCCGAAGAACCACGTCATCCCGGACGCCACGTTCGCCCCCGAGGAGTTCCGCCTCTTCCGAGGCGCTCCGTCCTGGATGGAGCCGGACGGCGTCGCCATGGTGGCGGAAGTGACCTCCGCCAAGCCCGACCAGGACCGCGTCACCAAGCGGCACTGCTACGCCCGGGCCGGGATCCCGCTCTACCTGCTCATCGACCGGGAGAAGTCACAGGTCAGCCTCTTCGGCAAGCCGCACCGCGAGGAGTACACCGAGGTCCACCTCGCCCCCTTCGGCGAACCGCTCGCCCTCCCCGCCCCGTTCGACTTCGACCTCGACACCAAGCCCTTCCTCTAGGAAACACGGAACGGCTCGTACCCCCTCCCACACAGGGGGTACGAGCCGTTCCGGTATGCGGAGCGCGCTAGTTGCGGGTGGCCATGGCGCGCAGGAAGAAGGTGAGGTTGGCCGGGCGCTCGGCGAGGCGGCGCATGAAGTAGCCGTACCACTCCTGGCCGTACGGGAGGTACACGCGCATGGTGTTGCCCTCGCCGGCGAGGCGCAGCTGCTCCTCGGGGCGGATGCCGAACAGCATCTGGTACTCGAAGGAGTCCCGGGTGCGGTTGTTCCACTCGGCCAGCTGGCCGGCGATCTTGATCATGTTGGGGTCGTGCGAGGCGATCATCGGGTAGCCCTCGCCCGCCATCAGGATCTTCAGCGCGCGGACGTACGCGAGGTCGACCTCGTGCTTGCCCTGGAAGGCGACCGACTCGGGCTCCTTGTAGGCACCCTTGCACAGACGCACGCGCGAGCCCGCGCCGGAGAACTCACGGCAGTCGGCCTCGGTGCGGCGCAGGTAGGCCTGGAGGACGACGCCCAGCCAGGGGAAGTCCGCCCGCAGCTCGCGCGCGATGGCGAGGGTGGAGTCGGTGGTGGTGTGGTCCTCCATGTCGAGGGTCACCGTGGTGCCGGCGTCGGCGGCGGCCTCGCAGATGCGGCGAGCGTTCTCCAGCGCGATCTTCTCGCCGTCCACCGGCAGGAACTGGCCGACGGCCGACAGCTTGACCGACACCTCGGCGCCGGCCGCGAGGCCGGTCTCCTTGAGGGCCTTGAGCAGGTGCTCGTAGGCCTCGGCGGTGCCGGCGGCCTGGGCGGCGTCCTGGGTGTCCTCACCGAGGTGGTCGAGGGTGACCTTGCGACCGGTGGCGACCAGGTCGTCGCAGGCGGTGACGGCGTCGTCGAGGGCCTCGCCCGCGACGAAACGCTCGACTATCGCGTGGGTCGGGGGGAACTTCTCGACCACGGTGCGGACCTGTGGGGACCGGGAGGCCGCGAGAAGGGCGGAACGGAGCATCGTGACTCCTGGAGCTGGTGTTTCCAAGGGTGGCAGAAAAGGGCCGGGGCGGCGGTACCACAGGAGGCGTCGCGCGCAGCGCGTCCCGAGAAGGGTGGCGGCGGGCGACGGGTGGGCGCCGCCCCGGCGGGCGACGCCCGGCTGCGGGACCGGGCGTCGCGGGTGACCGATGGCCTCTACAGCGGATCGGTCGGCATCAAGGCTGGTCAGCCCATGTGCGGGTAGCGGTAGTCGGTCGGCGGGACGAAGGTCTCCTTGACCGAGCGGGTCGAGGTCCAGCGCGCCAGGTTCTGCTTGGCGCCGGCCTTGTCGTTGGTGCCGGAGGCCCGGCCGCCGCCGAAGGGCTGCTGGCCGACGACGGCGCCGGTCGGCTTGTCGTTGATGTAGAAGTTGCCGGCCGCGAAGCGCAGCTTGTGCATCGCGTCCTGGGCCGCCGCGCGGTCCTGGGAGATGATCGAGCCGGTCAGGCCGTACGCCGACACCGACTCCATCTGCGCCAGCATCTCGTCGTACTTCTCGTCCTCGTAGACGTACACGGCGAGGATCGGGCCGAAGTACTCGTCGCGAAAGTACTCCGAGGCCGGGTCCTGGCACACGAGCACGGTCGGGCGGACGAAGTAGCCGACCGAGTCGTCGTAGCTGCCGCCGGCGAGGACCTCCACCTGCGGGTCGGCCTGGGCGCGGTCGATGGCGGCCTTGTTCTTGGCGAAGGCGCGCTCGTCGATGACCGCCGACATGAAGTTGGACAGGTCGGAGACGTCGCCCATGGTGAGGCCGTCGACCTCGGCGGCGAACTCGTCCTTCAGGCCGGCCCACAGCGAGGCCGGAACGTAGGCCCGCGACAGCGCCGAGCACTTCTGGCCCTGGAACTCGAAGGCGCCGCGGGTCATCGCGGTCTTCAGAACCTTCGGGTCGGCGGACGGGTGGGCGACCAGGAAGTCCTTGCCGCCGGTCTCGCCGACGATCCGCGGGTAGGTGCGGTAGCCGGCGATGTTCTCGCCCACGGAACGCCACAGGTGCTGGAAGGTGGCGGTGGAGCCGGTGAAGTGGATGCCGGCCAGCGCCGGGTGCTTGAGCGCCACGGCGGAGACGTCCAGGCCGTCGCCGGTCACCATGTTGATGACACCCTTGGGCAGGCCGGCCTCCTCCAGCAGCTGCATCAGCAGGTGCGCGGAGTACTGCTGGGTCGGGGACGGCTTCCACAGCACCACGTTGCCCATCAGCGCGGGCGCGGTCGGCAGGTTGCCGGCGATCGCGGTGAAGTTGAACGGGGTGATCGCGTAGACGAAGCCCTCCAGCGGGCGGTGGTCGCTGCGGTTCCACACGCCGTCCGAGGAGATCGGCTGCTCGGCCATGATCTGGCGGGCGAAGTGCACGTTGAAGCGCAGGAAGTCGACCAGCTCGCAGGGGGTGTCGATCTCGGCCTGCTGGGCGGTCTTGGACTGGCCGAGCATGGTGGCGGCGGCCAGGGTCTCGCGCCAGGGGCCGGCCAGCAGGTCGGCGGCCTTGAGGAAGATCGCGGCACGGGAGTCGAAGGAGAGCGCCTGCCAGGCCGGGGCCGCGGCCAGGGCAGCGCCGATGGCGTCCTGCGCGTCGGTCTGGGTGGCGTTGCGCAGGATGCCGAGCCTCGCCGCGTGGTTGTGCGGCTGGACGACGTGGATCTCGGTGCCACCGCCCATCCGGCGCTCACCGTTGATCGTCATGGTCAGCTGGACCGGCTCCTGACCGCCCAGCTCCTTCAGCTTGGCCTCCAGACGGGCCCGTTCCGGGCTGCCGGGGGCGTAGCTGTGGACCGGCTCGTTCACCGGCGCGGGGACCTGGGTCACAGCGTCCATGAGCGCACGCTCTCCTTCGTTCAGTGCGGGGGGACTGCCGGCGCGGGTTGCACGCCGGCCACAGCACGAACGCTATTCCTGCCCACCCGGCCACATGATTGGCCGGACGGCTAAATTCCCCCGTACGGCGTTGTCCGGGCCGACGAAAGCGGTCACGCCCCGGTCACGACCACCCATCAGGCGGCCCGCCCGTGACGGCCCGTCCCCGGGAGCGGGGTCACCCGCCGGTCCCAGTCGATCCGGTAGCCGTGGACGGGCCGGAGCATCTTCTCCGGGCTCATGAAGGTCCGCATCGCGATCGGCGCGACCAGCTTGAACACCATCCGCCCGACCGCCCCGGAGGTCTTCTGGTTGTTGGTGCGGGCCGCGTCGGCGGCGATCTTCTCGACCCGGGGCCGACGCATCGCCTCGTACGCGGCGAAGGCGGCCGTGTGGTCGGGCAGGTCGCGCAGGCAGCGGGCGAGTTCGACGGCGCTCTCGACGGCCAGCGAGACGCCCTGCCCGGAGCTGTTGGACGGCGCGTGCACCGAGTCGCCGACCAGCACCATCCGGCCGCGGTACCAGTGCGGGACGGACGGCATGATCTCCAGCCGGGGGAAGGTCTCCATGGTCTCCACGTCCGCCATCCGCAGGACCTCGCGGGCGGGCAGGTCCTCGGCGTGCAGCTCCCGGCAGCGGCGCAGCCACTCCGTCATGCCGACGGCGCGGACCTTCTCCGGGGTCAGCGGCTCGGGCTGCGGGATGTTGCTGAACCAGGCGGTCCCGCTGCCGTCGGCCAGGCCCCAGTAGCCGAAGAAGGCGCGGGCGCCGTTGGCGAAGTGCACTGACTCGCCGCGGCCGGCCCGGCCGGGCAGCCGGTAGGAGCTGTAGCCGCCGATGCCGAGCAGACCGGTGTACTGGGCGGCGGGCGCGGCCGGGTCGATCAGGGTGCGGACGGTGGAGCCGGTGCCGTCGGTGCCGATCAGCAGGTCGCCGGTGGCGCTGCTGCCGTCGGCGAACCGGGCGGTGATGCCGTCGGCGCCCTCCTCGGCGCCGACCAGCCGCTTGCCGTAGTGGATCGCGATGCCGGTCTCGCCGAGCCGCCGCTGCAGCACCTCGTACAGTTCGGCGCGCCGCATCAACCGTCCGCGCGGCAGGTCGGCGAGGCCGGTGAACTCGGCCAGCACGCCGCCCTTGCCGTCCTCGATCACCATCGGGCCGACGGGCTGCCCGATCCGGTCGACGTCCGCCCCCAGTCCGACGAGGGCCAGCGCGCCGAGCCCGTTGGGTGCGATCATGAAGGTTCCGCCGATGCCCTCGGCGGAGGTCCGGTAAGCCTCGAAGATCTCCGCCTCGATGCCGGCCTTGCGCAGCGCCAGCGCCATCACCGGGCCGGCGATGCCGCCGCCGATGATCAGGGCCTTCTTGGTGGTGCGGGTGGTACCGGTGTTGCCGGTGGTGCTCATTCCAGGCTCCTCATGAATTCCTGCAGGGTCCGGTTGAAGTCCGGCTCCCCGAGCTGTCCGATGAGGCTCTCGGTGAAGCGCCGCTCGGCCTGCAGCAGCGCGAGGGCGTACTCCTCCTCGACGACGAACATCGGGTGGACGTCCATCTCGACGGCCTTGCGCAGCATGCCGCGCGAGGCGTCGATCCGGGCGTCCAGTGCCTCCAGCCGCCGGCCGAGCAGGTCGGCCGACTCCGCGGTCGGGAGCACCACGAGCAGGCACAGCGCCACGCCGAAGGCCGGGTACTCCTCCTGCGGTTCGGCGATCCACTCGCGCATCCAGTCCATGAGCTCCGTCTGGCCCTCGGGCGTGAGGGCGTAGACGGTGCGCTCCGGCCGCTGGGTGTCGCGGACGGTCTCCTGCTCGGCGACGAACCCGGCCTTCCGCAACTGCTCCACGACCATGTAGAGCGAGCTGCGGTTGTACTTGATGTTCCGGTCCTTGCCGTGCTCCTTGAGCCGGCGCCCCATCTCGTACGGGTGCATCGGCTCGGCTCCGAGCTCGGCCAGGACCGCGAGGGCCAGCGGGTTCGACACCTTGCGTCGCTTCGCCATGAGAACGTTCCTCATCACTTGGTCAGTATCGACTATCCAGTACTGAATAGTCAGAGTCAACTATTTAGGAATGACGAACCACAACTCTGTCCGCCCGGCTAAAATCAACCACACGGCGTTGTCCGAGCGGATGAAGGAGGGCCCGGCGTGACCACCCCCGGTCTCCCGCTCCGCCGACTGCTGATGTCCCTGGGCGAACCGCTGGTCGAACTCCAGACCGCCCCACAGGGGTTGGACGTCCCGGTCCGCGACGTCGCGATCCTCGACCCGGAGGACCCGCCCACCGCCGCCCCCGGCGAACTCGTCCTCGCCATCGGCGCCCGCGGCCGCGCCGCCCTCCCCGCCCTGCGCGCCGCCGGCCGGGCCGGCGCCGCCGCCGTCGCGGTCAAGCTGGACGGCCCCGGCCAGGCCGACGCCCTGCGCGAGGCCGCCACCGACGCGGGCGTCGCCCTGCTGTCGGTGCGCCGGGAGACCCGCTGGGAGCACCTGGACTCGCTCGCCCGCGCGATCATCGCCGGCCCGGACGCCCCGGACGCTCCCGGCGCCCCCGAGCCCAACGCGGGCGACCTCTTCTCCCTCGCCCAGACCGTCGCCGTGCTCACCAACGGCATCGTCTCGATCGAGGACACCTCCAGCCGGGTGCTCGCCTACTCCCGCTCCTCCGACTCCGACGAGGTCGACGACCTGCGCCGGCTGTCCATCCTCGGCTGGCAGGGCCCGGAGCCGTACCTCTCCAAGCTCCGCGAGTGGGGCATCTTCCAGCACCTGCGCACCTCGGACACCCCGATCGCGGTCGAGCCGCACCCCGAGCTCGGCCTGCGCCGCCGCCTCGCGGTCGGCATCCGGGCCGGGGCGCAACCGCTCGGCACCATCTGGGTACAGGAGGGCGCCCAGCCGCTGGCCCCGCTGGCCGAACAGGCCCTGGTCGGCGCCGCCCGGGTGGCCGCCGCCCAACTGGTGCGCCGTCGCCGCGAGTTGTCCGCCGACGTCCGGCTCACCCAGACCCTGCTGACCGGGCTGCTGGAGGGCTCCACCGGCCCCCAGTCGCTGGCCACCCACCTGGGCCTGGACGTGCGCCGCCCGGCCACCGTACTGGCGTACGGCGCCCACGCCACCGAGGCGCTGCACCGCTCCGACGTCACCGGCCTGATCTCGGTGCACACCGCCGCCCGGCACCGCACCGCGCTGCTCGCCCCGATCGAGTCCCGGGTCTACGTGCTGCTGCCCGAGCTTCCGCCCGGCCTGCCGATGGCCACCGTGCGCGGCTGGGCGGCCGAGGTGGTCACGGCGGCCCGGGAGCACCTCGGGGTGCCGCTTCGCGCGGCGATCGGCTCCACCGTCGACGGCCTGGCCCAGGTGCCCGACTCCCGCGCCCAGGCGGACCGGATCCTGGACGCCATGGGCCGCGGCGGGGTGGACCTCGACGTCGCGGCGCTGATCGACGTCCAGGCCGAGGTGCTGGTCAGCGAGATGCTGGCGCTGCTCCAGGACCGCACCGGCCTGCGCGACCCGCGGCTGACCGCGCTCACCGAGTACGACCGCCGGCACGGCACCCGGCTCGCCGAGTCGGTGCTCGCCTGGCTGGACGCGCTCGGCGAGGTCCGGGTCGCCGCCGACGCCCTGCACATCCACCCCAACACCCTGCGCTACCGGGTCCGCCGCGCCGAGCAGTTGACCGGCATCGACCTCGCCCAGCCGCAGCAACGGCTGCTGGCGATGCTGCAACTGCGACTGCCCGCGGACGAGTAGTGCGCGGGCGACACCCCCCTCGGAACTGACGCTCCGTCACTCACCGGCATGTATCGACCGGCGGCTCACCCATGAGCAGCGCTCCCCCAGGACCGGGTCATCCGCGCCGCGCCCGCCACTGCTCCCAGGCCGCCAGCCACAGCTGCTCGGCCAGCTGGTGCTCCTCCCAGACCGCGGCCCCGCCGCCGCCCGGCCGCTCCCGCCACAACTGCTCCCAGGCCCGCTGCGCCGGCACGCTGGCCACCTCGCTGGCGAACACCGTGTACCGGACGACCTCCTCCACGGCCGCCTCACCCGCCGACGTGCCGATCAGCCAATGCGTCTGCTGGGACAGCCGGTTGAGGTGGTTCACCATCGAGGTCACCGCTGCCGCGGCCTCCTCCCGGGTCTCGGTGGCGAGCCGCATCTGCTGGCGCACCACCGTCTCCCAGCGCACTGCGCAGGCGTCCCCGCGCAGCGCCCGCGGCAGCCTCGGCGTGCGCCCCACCCGGACCTGCGCCTCGATCGCTGCGGTCTCCGCGATGCTCTGCGCGATCAGCTCCCGGTGCGCCTCCAGCCCAGTCACGGGCGGCAGTTCACGCTCCTCGACCGGTACGTACCGGGCCCGCCGGGAGGCGAGGTCGCTCAGCAGGTCGGTGCGCCCGCTCAGATAGCGCTCGAAGTCCCCTATCCCGCCGAGCTCCACACCGCTGGGGGCGACCCCGCGCCCGCACACGGTGACGGTCAGCCCGCCGACCCGCAGCCGCCCGGCCCAGACCGGCCCGGCCGACTGCGCTCCACCCGGCTGGGCTCCGCCCGGCGCCACCGGCCGGTCCTCGTGCACCTCCACCGCGCAGGGCTCGCCGTCCACGGTGATCCACTCGCGCAGCGCCCGTACCCGACCCGGACCGTCGCCCTCGTCGATGCCCAACTGCTCGTAGACGCGGTCCCGTTCGTCCTCGACCACGTCCTCCAGCTCGGGCAGCAGCTCGACGTGCTCGGCCCCCGGCCGGTAGGTGCGCACGGTCACGTACGGTCCGGCCGCGGACGTCCAGTCGCCGCACTGCACCTCGACCCAGCACAGCTCGCCACCACAGGTCTCGAAGGCGGCCAGCGCCTCGCCGCGGCGGGCCGGCCCGGCGGTCACGCCGTACACCGGGAAGTCGAGCGCGGCCAGGGTCCGGCGGGAGAACTCCTCCTGGTCGGCGAAACGATCCTGCCCGCCCAGCCGGGTCGGGCCTGGCCCTCCGTCGTTGCGCTCCTGGGGCCTTCCGCCGCTCTCCCGCACCATCCTGTGCCGCACCCCCGAGTCCTCGCGCCCGCACCGCTGACGCCACCTTACGTGCCCGCAGCTGCCGGGTCATCAGCTCGGTTGCCGTCCGGGGGCGGTGGCCGTGTCAGGCGGCCCGGTTGTCAGCCGCCCTCCCTACGCTGGCCGTATGACCGCACAGAGCACGCCGGAGCAGCACGGCTTCCCCGCCCGGATCAGCATCGTCACCCTCGGGGTCTCCGACCTCGACCGCAGCGCCCGCTTCTACGAGAGCCTCGGCTGGAAGCGCTCCGCCGCCTCCAGCCCGGAGATCGTCTGGTTCCGCACCGCCGACTCGGTGCTCGGTCTCTTCCCCACCGAGGAGCTGGCCGCCGACGCGGGCGTCCCCGCGGCCGGGGAGCCCTCCTTCCGCGGCGTCACCCTCGCGGTGAACCTGGAGTCCCCCGCGCTGGTGGACGCCGCGCTGCGGACGGCGGTCGAGGCCGGCGCCGTGGTGGTCAAGCCGCCGGTCCCGACCGGCTGGGGCGGCTACTCCGGCTACTTCGAGGACCCGGACGGGCACCTGTGGGAGCTGGCCCACAACCCGTTCTTCCCCTTCACCGAGGACGGCTCGCTGGACCTTCCGTAGAGCACCGCCCCGGACACGGCCCCAGGGCCTAGCCCCGGGACCGCGCCTTGAAGGCCGCCTTGCGCGCCTCCTTGGCCAGTGCCCGGTCCGGGTGCAGCTCGCCGATCGCCTCCAGGACGTCCGCCGTGTACGGGTGGTCGACCCGCCACAGCTCGCCGAACCACGCCGCCGGATCGCCGTTCACCGGCAGGTCGGTGAACAGCTCGCGCAGCAGCTCGGCGTCGCCGCCGTTGTCCAGCAGCTGGGCGGCGAAGGTGTCGATCACCGTCCACAGCGCCATCGCCCGATCCGGCACCGGCACGTCCGCCGCGCCCTGCGCGGACAGCCAGGCCCTGGCCGCGCCGCCCAGCTCCGGGTCGTCCAGCACCTCCCGGACGGCGGGCTCGGCGCCCGGTCCCAGCAGGTTGAGCGCCGAGACGCACAGCATCCGGCGCAGCGGCCCGTACCCGTCGTCGCCGCGCGCCGCCGCCAGCAGCTCGCGGGCCGCCGCCGCCGGCTCCCGGTCGGCGATCCAGACCCTGAGCTCCTCCTCCGGCAGCACATTGGCCGACTCGCACACCCCGCGCAGCAGCTCGGCCGCGTTCCCCTGGGCCAGCTCGCCGACCAACGGCGCGTCGTAGCCGTCCTCCAGCAGCCACTGCCGGATGCCGTACTGGCCGAGCGGGGTGAGCCGGACCAGCCCGAAGCGGGCCGACTCCTCCTCGTCCAGCGGCGCCTCACCGACGACGGCCGGCTCCTCGCCCTCCTCCTCGTCGAACAGCTCCGGGTCGATCGGACGGTAGTCCAGCAGACCCAGCTCGGCGAGGTCGCCCAGCATCGGGTCCAGCGCGACCATCACATCGGTGATGTCCCCGAGCAGCTCCTCACTCGGCTCCTCGCCCTCCGGCACCACCAGCAGCGCGGCCAGCACGCCCAGCGGCACCGTCTCGTTGCCCGGCTCGGCGAAGGCGGTGGTCTCGTACAGCACCTGCAGCGCCTCGTCGAGCAGCTCGGCGGCGGCCTCCCTGGCCTCCTCCACCTCGGAGAGCCCGCCCTCGTCCTCCCCGGCGGCTTCGGCCTCCTCGGACGGCTCCGCCGGCTCCTCCGGCATCGAATCCGCTTCCACCGCCAGCTCCCGGACGATCCCGGCGGCGGTCAGCCACAGCTCCAGGACGGTCTCCGGGTCCCCCTGCTCGGCGGCCTCCAGATCCGGCCCCGGCACCGCGACGTGCTCCCCGGCCGCGGTCGTCCCCAGCTCCACCAGGTCCAGGTCGCAGGCCAGCGACCAGGCCCGCAGCGCCTCGACCTCGGCCTCCTCGGGCACCTCGCCCTCGGCCGGGGCCAGCCCCAGCAGCCGCGCCGCGGGCGCCTGGTCCTCCTCGACCAGGTCGCCGAACTCGTCCACCGCCCGGTGCGGGGCGGCCCAGCGGGCCAGCGCCAGGGCGTAGCCGAACATCGGCACGGCCTTCGCCTGCTCGGCCAGCTCCGGCTCGGCCGGCAGCTTCACCGGCGGCACCAGGACCGCGGCGTCGTCCAGATCCTCGTCGTCCAGACCGTGCGCGGCGAACGCCCCGTAGAGATCCTGGAGCTCCATGTCAGCGGGCAGGACCGCCTCGGCCGCGCCCTCTCCCGCCGAAGCTCCCGCGTTCTTCCGACGTCGTCCGGCCATCGTTGTGCGCTCTCCCTCAGCCAGCGGTCAGCCCATCAGCACCGCGTACCCGTCTACCACCTCAGCGTATAGGTCGGGCACCCCCGATGCCCGGCCTCAAGGGGCGTGCGCAGGGGCGCGCGCCGCCGGTTTGCGCCCACCCCTTATCCTTCGAACTGGTATCCGCGCACACCCCGCGCGATCCACCGGGCAACGAAGCCCGAATCCTCAGCTCATCCGCTCCACCAGGGAGCCCGCACCGCGGCCACCACCACAGCGCCTCCGGACGGGCGCGCCGGCACATCCCGCCGACCCGGTGGTGCCCTGCCACAGGAGACCCCTCACATGGCGGACCTCTCCCCCGCCGGCTCCGTGCTGCCCACCGCGCAGCTCGACGGACGCCGACTGTCGGAGGCCCTGCTTCCCCTGGAGCTCGCGCCGCGCGCCCAGCTCCAGCTCGCCGCGATCAGCCGCTGGAACGCGCTGCGCGGTGTCCGCGTCGGCCTGGTGGCCGCCGCCCTGCTGTTCATGCTGATCGGTGCCAACCTGGCGACGCCGATCTACCCGCTGCTCCAGCAGCGCCTCGGGCTCGGCCCGCTCGACACCACGATCCTGTTCACGATCTACGTGTTCGCGCTGGTCCCGGTGCTGGCCATCGTCGGCCACTGGTCGGACCACCTCGGCCGCCGCGCACTCATCCTGCCCGCCGTCGCCCTGGCCGCCGCCGGCGACGTCGTGTTCGCCACCTCCGGCAGCTTCTGGCAGCTCGCCGCCGGCCGGGCGATCCAGGGCATCGCGGTCGGCCTGTCCACCGGCGCCGCCGGAGCCGCCCTCGGCGACCTGCTGCCGGACCACCCGACCCTGGCCGCCAAGCTCACCCTGGCCTGTTCCGCGGGCGGCGTCGCGCTCGGCCCGATCGTCGGCGCCCTGCTGGCCGGCGGCTCCGACCCGCTGCTGACGCCGTTCCTGCTGCACGCCATCGCCCTGCTGGCGCTCTGCGTGCCGCTCGCCGTGGTCCATCCCCGGATGCCCGGCCGCAACCGCCCCCCGGCGTCCCCGCCGCGCATCACCACCCCGGCCCACCTGCGCCCGCAGCGGCTCGCCCTGCCGGTCACCGGCCGCCGCGAGTTCCTGCTCGCCGCAGGCGCCGGCTTCATCTCCTACGGGGTCTTCGGCGTCTACCTGGCCCTCGCGCCGGCCTTCTCCGCCAAGCTGCTGCACACCTCCTCGCACCTGACCGGCGCGATCGTGGCCGCCCTGCTGCTCGGCTCCTCGGCCGCCGCCCAGCTGATCGTCCCGCCGACCGCGGACCGCCTGGTGATCGCCCTCGGCATGACCGGCCTGGCCACCGGCCTCGCCCTGGTCGTCGCCGCCGGGTACACGGGCACCCCGGCGCTGCTCTTCATCGGCAGCGTCCTCGGCGGCATCTGCCAGGGCGTGGCCTTCCGCTCCCTGTTCACCACCGCCGTCGCCGCGATGAACCCGGAGCGCCGGGGCTCCGAAATGAGCGCCCTCTGGATCATCGTCTACCTCGGCAGCTCCCTCCCCATCATCGGCGTGGGCGCCCTGGTCCAGGCCTACGGCCTCCTCCCCGCCGTCAGCGGCTTCGCCGCCGTCGCCGCCGTCCTCTGCGCCGCCCTCGCGGTGGCCGTCGCCCGCAAGCCCAAGCAGGCCTGACCGCACACCGAAACGGCCGCTGCCCGGGACTCCTTCGGAAGTCCCGGGCAGCGGCGTTTCACCCCGGCGCTATGCGTCCCAGGGCTTCCACTTCTCGGTGCCGATTCTCAACATCGAACGGCTTCGGAAGTCGGACCGTTTCGCCGAACTTCCACTCGCCCAGCACCTCGTACGTGCCCTCGACCTTGTTCGGACACTCGCGTTCGACACCTGCTCGCCAGCACTACGTGGGGGGCCGAGGTCTACAACCTCACGGCCACCTTCATGCAGCAGGGGCCGGTCATCGCCCTGGTACTGGAGGGCTACGACGCCATCGCCACCGTCCGGAAGAGCGTGGGCAGCACCTACCCGAACCAGGCTCCGGCCGGCACGATCCGCGGCGACCTCTCGCACATGAGCTCCGCAGGCAGCGTGGCAGTCGGAAAGGCCGTGGCCAACCTGGTCCACGCCTCCGGCAACAAGGAGGAGGCCGCGCAGGAAGTCGAGCTGTGGTTCGACAAGGACGAGCTGCACGAGTACCGCACGCTGGCCGAGATCTTCACCAACTGACGGCAGGTTGCGGCGTCACCACGAGGACGCCGCAGGCCGCACGGGGCAGGCCAAGGAACGTGGGCAACCTGCCGAAGCTACCGGCCTGATCTCCGACCCCCTGCTGATCGACAGGGCGCTGGTTGGCCTGCGTGAGCTGTAGCACCTGAGGCGAAAATGCTGCCCGCCGGAATTCGCCACTCGCGCGCTATCCGCTTTCCGGGTGAATGGCGCGCAACTTTGCGACGGCACAGCTCTACCCTTCCGGCAGGACCTGGACAGGGAGAACCATGCCTCGCAAGATTCACACCTCCCAGCCTGTACGAGACGCATTCAAAGGCGTGAATCTGCAGGCAATTTTGCGGCGCCTCTCAACGAAGCTGGAGAGTTGCCGGAGCTGCGGTGAGCCCATTGGTCGCAATAGCCCTGCCAATCTCGTCAGCATCCTCAATCACGAGAAGAGGATCAAGTGGCCAGCCCTGATCCATCCAAGGTGTGGCGACTCGGCCGTGTACGAGACCTCGACCGCCCCCGACCCCAACGAAATCTTCTTCGAGGTCGAGTGCGCCTTGCTGGCGGGCAAGCGAGGCCCCGTACCGGCACTGATCATTGACGCCTATGGCGGGCTCGCCACTACGGAGAGCGGAGAAGTCCATGACCGTCTGCTCGCCGGCTTCGCAACACTGGGATTCGAGTTTCCGGACTGGGTCTGCCACGAGGGCGACGGGGACGCGGACCCGGTGGACGAACAGAATTGCACCCCCGGCCTCACAGCCCTCCTTGAGGGCTGCGAGGTGAGACTGCTCCACGATGGACGCGAGCTGCACCAGCTCGGCGGGCTCCGATATTTCCCACGCTGGTATCGGGCCACGAACTGCGGCGCCCTGGTCGTGATGATCGGTCGAAATCTCCAGGGGATAACGTTCGACTCCCTCGAATACATTCAGCAGGCCGCGAGGAACAAAGAACTGGTTCAGGCAGTCGCGGCAGTCACTCGAATTCCAACCACGCCAGCAGATCGCTGCTATTGCATCAATGGGAAGGCCCGGAAATTTGGCTCGTGCTGCGGCAGCACCGACGGCCCAGAGGAATAGCCCGAAGACCCGGAGGCCAACGGCGCACATGCCGGTGGTCGACACCTCCGCGAAGACCGTCGCCGAGACACGCATGACCAGGATGTTCCACTCGGTGTCAACGAGCAGCCGCGCTGCCGCTCTTTCCGGTGATCACACCCTGATCGACATCACAAAGGCCGGCTGCATCGCAACACTCGTCGAGTGGCCGCTACAACAACCCAGACACTGGGCGAACCTGGCCCGCCCCAAGAAGACCGTCCTGGGCCAGCAGGAAAGACGGTCGCTGGCGCCTCCCGTATGCAGTTCTCACTCGCGCGCTGGAATCTCGCGCCTCGGACGACGCGGCAGGCCCGCCGCCTGACCGCCGACTTCGGGCCTGGGATAGATGCCCGCACCGCCTGGGTGATAGCCCGGCTGGCGCGGCACCCGGAGGAGCACGGCTACGCAATGGCGCACCTGGACGGCGAGGAGAAGACCGACTGAACCCGGACATCGCCGGAGAACCCTGACACTCCTCGGAGACCGTCGCTGGTCGGGGACAGCGCCATCGCCCTGTCGATCTCGCACTGACTGTCGCGAACGTCTCACACTACGTCAAGTGCCGTGATACGTTCCGTAATCCAATAGAAAACAGGCGACCCCGGCAGCGCGCCAACGCTCCGGGGTCCGGCAACAGGAGCCCTAACTCCCGATGCGAGTCCATCGTAGCGCCCACGTGCGCAACTTCACCGTGCTACCCAACGCCGTTCTGCAGTACCGGCGGCTAAGCTACACCGCCCGAGGCCTGCTCGCAGACCTGCTCTCCCGCCCTGACGGCTGGCGCGAGGACGGTCGGCACATGGCCGACACCAGCCCCCAAGGGCGCGGCGCCGTCCGCAAGGCGCTGAAGGAGCTGACCGAGGCCGGCTTCTACCGGGTCGAGAAGATCCGCCTTCCCGACGGCACGATCATCACCGAGACCCACGTCTACGACACCCCGCAGCTCGCGGCGCCGGGTACCACCCGTCCGGCGCCCGGTGAAGCGGCAACCGGCCGTGCTGGCAGCCCTGTTGTAAAGAACCAGCAGCAAGAACCCTCCCTCCCCGCGAGTCCGGCCGACGAAAGCGACCCAGAGGGAGGGGAGGTGCCACCCGAGACTGAACTGATCCGCGAAACGGTGGCCACCCTGTTCCGCGTGATCCGACCCGAGCCCCGCCTGCGCCTGGGCGAGGCCGAAGCGCAGGAGCTGGCGCCCCTGGTCGCCGAATGGCTGGGGCGCGGCAGCACCCCGGCCGATCTGGCCCAAGCTCTGCTACCGGGGCTGCCAGTCCCGGTGCACTCGGCGGCGGCAGTGCTCCGCTACCGGTTGCAGCACAAGATGCCGCCCTCCCGCCCCCGGGAACAGCCCCCGGCAGCCCGCTACTTCGAGTGCGCCAGGTGCCACGATCCGGTACCCCAACCGGGCATCTGCGGTGCCTGCGCAGGCCTCGGGAAGCGAACTGCGGCAGTCGGAAGCGAGGCTTCCGTGGCAGCCAGAGGTGCAGCGCGCGCACGCGCCGCCCTGCTGGCGGCGAGAGTGCCCCTTACTCCCGGAACGGCCATTGCCCGCTGAGGCGCGGAAACACCGCTGCCGCGCAAACCTCTCGGTTTGCGCGGCAGCAGGTTGACGATCGAAAGACCTCAGACGTTGAAGCCGAGCGTGCGGAGCTGCTCGCGGCTGTCGTCGGTGATCCTGTCCGGGCCCCACGGCGGCATCCAGACCCAGTTGATCCGCAGGTCCTGTACCAGGCCGTCGGTGGCGGTCTTGGCCTGGTCGTCGATGACGTCGGTCAGCGGGCAGGCCGCCGAGGTGAGCGTCATGTCGATAGTGGCCACGCCGGACTCGTCGATGTGGATGCCAAGGACGCGCGCGGCACCGAGTTGACGCCACTGCCCTCGCGGCCCGACTACCCCGCGCCGGCGACCAGCTGCCGCAACCGCGCCGGAGCCGGCAACCCCAGCTCCGCCCGCAGGCGCCGCTCGTAGCGTTCGACGTCCTGCAGGGCCTCGCCGGGGTTGCCCTCGGCGAGGTGGGCCCGGATCAGCGAGGCCTGACTGCTCTCGCGCAACGGGTCGGCGCGGACGGCGGCGCCGGCGGCGGCCACCGCCTCGGGGAAACGACGGGCGCCGACGAAGGCGCGGGCCAGGGCCTCAAGGGCGTGGACCCGCAGGCGCCGCCAGTTGTCGGCCTCCAGCAGCGTCCAGTCCTCGTACCAGCCCGGCAGCAGGTCCGCCGAGAGGTCCTCGACGGCCGCCAGCCCGAGCCCTGCCCGGGCGGGGCCCGCACCGGGCGCCAGGATCCGGTGGGCCAGCGTCCTCGCCTCGCGGATGTCCACGCCGACGCCGTCGGCCAGCCTCAGCTCGGTCGGGCCGACCTCCAGTGCCTCCCGGCCCGCCGCCGGGAGCCGGGACAGCGCCGAGCGCAGGCTCGCATACGCGCAGCGCTCCGCGGCGTCCGGCCAGAGAGTTCCGGCCACCAGCGCGCGCGGCACCTTCCCGTTGCAACACAGCGCCACGAAGGCGAGTAAGCGCTCCGCCCCCGCGGACAGGGCCACCGACGCGTCACCGACCGAGAGGTCGAAGCCACCGAGCAGAGCGAGCCGCACGCCTGGCCCGGGAGCCGGGGAGCGCCGATCGTCGCTGGCCATCGCATCGCCGTCTCTTCGTGTACAAGATCCGCCCCTTTTCCATGCTGCGCCGCCCGCTCTGCACTGTCGACCGCAAACGCCACGTGCTCGGCGGCCCGGTCCAGCCCGTTGATCCCCGTCGGCGGCGCGGGCGGCGTCACCCGTTCGTGAGCGTGGTGCTGATCGCCGGACCCACCGGGCCCGGACCTTCCGGGCACAGCGGCGTCACGGCTGCGTCACGCCCCCATCGGAAAGATCGCAGGTATGAGGGCGGACGGGCGGACGGATCCGCTGGGCGCACGACTCATCGCAGTGGAGCAGACGGTGCCGAGAGCGCCCGCACCCCCGCCACGGGTGGCGGCACGAGGGGCATGCCTGCGCCCTCCACAGTCCCGAGCAAGCCCGAGAAAGGGACCACGATGCATATCAACATCCGCACCGCGCGGCGCCTGTCAGCAGTCCTCGCCGTCCCCGTGCTGGTACTCACCGGGGGACCGGTCGCTGTGGCGGTTCCCGGCACGGCGACCGTCGCACCCGCCCTCGCCCCCACCCAGGGAGACACGGGCAGCATGCTGACCCTGGTCAACCAGGCACGGGCCACCGCGGGCTGTCCGGCCCTCACCGTGAACTCCCAGCTCGTCCAGGCGGCCCAGACCCACAGCAACGACATGGCGAAGACCGGGAAGCTGTCCCACACCGGCTCCGACGGATCCAGCGCCTCTGACCGCATCACCAAAGCCGGTTACAAGTGGAGCGCCTCGGCCGAGAACATAGCCCAGGGCTACGGCAGTGCGCAGGCCACCTTCGACGGCTGGATGAACAGCTCGGGCCACAAGGGCAACATCCTCAACTGCGGCTACAAGGACACCGGCATCGCCGACACGAGCGGCTACTGGACCCAGGTCTTCGGCACACCCCAGTGACCACTCGGAACCTCCCCCGCCGCCTCCGCCACGTCTCCTACGAAACGGAGAACGCCGCTGCCCGGAACGGAGAACCCGTCCCGGGCAGCGACGTTCGTACAGAACTCGGTACAGAAAAGACCTCAGACGTTGAAGCCGAGCGCGCGGAGCTGCTCGCGGCCGTCGTCGGTGATCTTGTCCGGGCCCCACGGCGGCATCCAGACCCAGTTGATGCGCAGGTCCTTCACCAGACCGTCGGTGGCGGTCTTGGCCTGGTCCTCGATGACGTCGGTCAGCGGGCAGGCCGCCGAGGTGAGCGTCATGTCGATGGTGGCCACGTCGGACTCGTCGATGTGGATGCCGTAGATCAGGCCCAGGTTGACGACGTCGATGCCCAGTTCGGGGTCGACGACGTCCATCAGGGCCTCGGTCAGGTCCTCGACCGACACGGTGCCGGCGGTGGTGCCGACGATGACGCCGTTCGGCTGCTCCTCCGCAGCGGAGGCCGTGGCTTCGGTGGTGGTTTCGTCACTCATGGTCTTGTCCTCCTTCGCGGGGTCAGTCGTTCACGGCGGGGTGCTGGGCGAGGGCCTGGGCGGTGGCGTCCTTCCAGGCCATCCAGCTGAGCAGGGCGCACTTGACCCGGGCCGGGTACTTGGAGACGCCGGCGAACGCGACCGCGTCCTCCAGCACCTCCTCGTCGCCCTCGCCCTGTCCCTTGCTCTGCATCAGCTCCAGGAAGGCCTCCTGGACCGCCTGTGCCTCGCCGACGGTCTTGCCGACCACCAGGTCGTTCAGCACCGAGGCGCTGGCCTGGCTGATCGAACAGCCCTGGGACTCGTACGAGACGTCGGCGACCGTCGCGCCGTCGAGCTTCACCCGCAGGGTGATCTCGTCGCCGCACGTCGGGTTGACGTGGTGCACTTCGGCGTCGCCGTCCCGCAGCCCCTTGCCGTGGGGATTGCGGTAGTGGTCCAGGATGATGTCCTGGTACATCGAGTCGAGCTTCATGTCCTGCGGGTCCCGTCAGCCGAAGAAGTTCCGGACGTGGTGCAGGCCGTCGATCAGCGCGTCGACCTCGCCCGGCGTCGAGTACAGGTAGAACGACGCCCGCGTGGTCGCCGGAATTCCGTACCGCAGGCAGACCGGCCGCGCGCAGTGGTGCCCGACGCGCACGGCGATGCCCTGCTCGTCCAGCACCTGACCCACGTCGTGCGGGTGGATGTCGCCGAGGGTGAAGGAGATCGCGGCGCCGCGGTCCACGGCCGTGCGCGGGCCGATGATCCGCAGCTCCGGCACCTCCAGCAGGCGCTCCACCGCGTACTCGGTGATCGCGTGCTCGTGCGCCGCGATCTTCTCCATGCCGATGCCCTGGAGGTAGTCGATCGCCGCGCCCAGCCCGACCGCCTGGGCGATCGGCGGGGTACCGGCCTCGAACTTGTGCGGCGCCGGGGCGTAGGTGGACGAGCCCATGGTGACGGTCTCGATCATCTCGCCGCCGCCGAGGAACGGCGGGAGGTCCTCCAGCAGCTCCTGGCGGCCCCACAGCACGCCGATGCCCGTCGGGGCCAGCATCTTGTGGCCGGTGAAGGCGACGAAGTCGGCCTCCAGCGCCTGCACGTCCAGCACCATGTGCGGCGCGGCCTGCGAGGCGTCGATGACGACCAGCGCGCCGACCGACTGGGCCTTGCGGACGATCGTCTCGACCGGGTTGACGGTGCCCAGCAGGTTGGAGACCAGGGTGAAGGAGACCACCTTGGTCTTCTCGGTGATCAGCTCGTCGATGTTCGACAGGTCGAGCCGGCCCTCGTCGGTCAGCCCGAACCACTTGAGCTTCGCACCGGTGCGCTGCGACAGCAGCTGCCACGGGACGATGTTGGAGTGGTGCTCCATCTCCGTGATCACGATCTCGGAGTCGGCGTCCACCCGGTACGGCTCATCGGCCCAACCGAGCATGTTGGCCACGAGGTTGAGCGACTCCGAGGCGTTCTTGGTGAAGATCACCTCGTTGCGGCTCGGCGCGTTGATGAACGCCGCGACCTTGTCGCGGGCGCCCTCGTACAGCGCCGTGGCCTCCTCGGCGAGCACGTGCACGCCGCGGTGGACGTTGGCGTTGTGCCGCTCGTAGTAGGCGGTCAGGGCCTCCAGCACCTGACGCGGCTTCTGCGAGGTGGCCGCGTTGTCCAGGTAGACCAGCGGCTTCCCGTCGTGCAGCACGCGCTGCAGGACCGGGAAGTCCTTGCGGATCGCGTCGGTGTCGAGCAGACCGGTAAACGGATGCGTCACTCGGATGCGCCGCCCTTCACATACGCCTCGTAGCCCTCGTTCTCCAGCTTGTCGGCCAGCTCGGCACCGCCGGACTCGACGATGCGGCCGCCCGCGAAGACGTGGACGTAGTCGGGCTTGATGTACCGCAGGATGCGGGTGTAGTGGGTCACCAGCAGGGTGCCGACCTCGCCGGTCGAGCGGACCCGGTTGATGCCCTCGGAGACGATCCGCAGCGCGTCGACGTCCAGGCCGGAGTCGGTCTCGTCGAGGATCGCGATCTTCGGCTTGAGCAGCTCCAGCTGGAGGATCTCGTGGCGCTTCTTCTCACCGCCGGAGAAGCCCTCGTTGACGTTGCGCTCGGCGAAGGCCGGGTCCATCTGGAGGGCGGCCATCGCCTCCTTGACCTCCTTCACCCACAGCCGCAGCTTCGGGGCCTCGCCGCGGACGGCGGTGGCGGCGGTGCGCAGGAAGTTGCTGACCGAGACACCCGGGACCTCGACCGGGTACTGCATGGCCAGGAACACACCGGCCTTGGCGCGCTCGTCGACGGACATCTCCAGGACGTCCTCGCCGTCCAGCAGCACCGAGCCGCCGGTGACGGTGTACTTGGGGTGGCCGGCCAGCGAGTAGGCCAGGGTGGACTTGCCGGAGCCGTTCGGACCCATGATGGCGTGGGTCTCGCCCTGCTTCACGGTCAGGTCGACGCCCTTCAGGATCTCGCGCGGGCCGCTCTCGGCCTCGACGGAGACGTGCAGGTCGCGGATTTCAAGGGTTGCCATGTGTACTCAGGACTCCTGGTTGACGGAGACGAGCACATCGTCCCCTTCGATCTTTACGGGGTAGACAGCGACCGGCTTGGTGGCGGGCAGGCCGGAGGGCTTGCCGGTGCGCAGGTCGAAGCTGGAGCCGTGCAGCCAGCACTCGATCATGCAGTCCTCGACCTCGCCCTCGGAGAGCGAGACGTTCGCGTGCGAGCAGATGTCGTTGATCGCGAACACCCCCTCGTCGGTGCGGACGACGGAGACCGGCACGCCGTTGAGGTCCACGCGCTTGGGCACGTCCTCCTGGAGGTCGCTCAGCGCGCAGGCACGGAGGAAGGTCATCGTGGTCAGACCGCCGCTTCCAGCTCGGCCTCGATCTTCTCCATGAGCTGCTCCTGCACCTCGGCCACGCCGATCTGCTGCAGCAGCTCGGCGAAGAAGCCGCGGACCACCAGGCGGCGGGCCTCGTCGGCCGGGATGCCGCGGGCCATCAGGTAGAACAGCTGCTCGTCGTCGAAGCGGCCGGTCGCGGAGGCGTGGCCGGCGCCGACGATCTCGCCGGTCTCGATCTCCAGGTTCGGGATCGAGTCGACCCGGGCGCCGTCGGTGAGCACCAGGTTGCGGTTGAGCTCGTAGGTGTCGGTGCCGAGCGCGGCGGCGCGGATCAGCACGTCGCCGACCCAGACCGCGTGGGCGTCCTGGCCCTGCAGCGCGCCCTTGTACGCCACGTTCGACCGGCAGTGCGGCGTGTCGTGGTCGATGATCAGGCGGTGCTCCAGGTGCTGGCCGGCGTCGGCGAAGTACAGGCCGAACAGCTCGGCCTCGCCGCCGGGGCCGGCGTAGTTGACCCGCGGGTGCAGGCGGACCAGGTCGCCGCCGAAGGTGACGACCACGGACTTGAACGAGGCGTCCCGGCCGACCAGCGCGTTGTGCTGCGCGGCGTGCACGGCGTCCCGGTCCCAGTCCTGGACGGAGACGAAGGTGAGCTTGGCGCCGTCGCCGACCAGCAGCTCGACGTTGGCGGCCCGGGTGCCGGTGCCCGCGTGGTTGAGCACCACGACGGCCTCGGCGAACGGCTTGACGTCGATCACCACGTGGGCGAAGCGGACCCCGCCCTCGGCGCGCACGTCGATCCTGACCGGCTCGGTCAGCACCGCGTCCTTGGGGACGGTGACCACGAGCGCCTGCTCGAAGGCGCTGAAGGCCTGCGCGGCGACCCGGTCGACCGGCTTGCCGGCCTTGCCCAGGCGGGCGTCGTCCCGGCCGACGGTCTCGGCGGTGACACCGTCCGGCAGCGTGAACTCGACCTTGTCCTCGCCCCGCTCGCCGGCGGCGGCGGTCCCGTCGTGCAGCCCGCCGAGGCGGTGCAGCGGGGTGAACCGCCAGTCCTCCTCGCGGCCGTGCGGCACCGGGAAGTCGTTCACGTCGTAGGAGGGCTTGACCGCGACGCGCGCGTCGATCGGCTGCTGGACCGCGGTCCGGCCGGTGCCGGGGCCGGCGAGCTGCGCGCCCGCGCCGGCGGTGCCGACCTCGATCGAACCGGCGGTGGTGGAGCCGGTGGTGTTCTGCTCAGCCATGGCTGTTCGTTGTGCTCTCTTCCTCAAAAGTCGGATGGGATCGCGGAGCGGCTGAGCGTCAGCCGACCGCGCCCTCCATCTGCAGCTCGATCAGCCGGTTGAGCTCCAGCGCGTACTCCATCGGCAGCTCACGCGCGATCGGCTCGACGAAGCCGCGGACGATCATCGCCATCGCCTCGGTCTCGGTCAGACCGCGGCTCATCAGGTAGAACAGCTGGTCCTCGCTGACCTTGGAGACGGTCGCCTCGTGGCCCATGGACACGTCGTCCTCGCGGACGTCCACGTACGGGTAGGTGTCCGAGCGGGAGATCGTGTCGACCAGCAGCGCGTCGCACAGCACGTTGGACTTGGCGCCGTGCGAGCCCTCGCCGATCTCGATCAGACCGCGGTAGGAGGTCCGGCCGCCGCCGCGCGCCACCGACTTGGAGACGATGTGCGAGGAGGTGTTCGGCGCCATGTGCACCATCTTGGCGCCGGCGTCCTGGTGCTGGCCCTCGCCCGCGAAGGCGATCGACAGGGTCTCGCCCTTGGCGTGCTCGCCCATCAGGTAGACGGCCGGGTACTTCATGGTGACCTTGGAGCCGATGTTGCCGTCGACCCACTCCATGGTCGCGCCCTCGTACGCCACGGCGCGCTTGGTGACCAGGTTGTAGACGTTGTTCGACCAGTTCTGGATGGTCGTGTAGCGGCAGCGGCCGCCCTTCTTGACGATGATCTCCACGACCGCCGAGTGCAGCGAGTCGGAGGAGTAGATCGGCGCGGTGCAGCCCTCGACGTAATGGACGTAGGCGTCCTCGTCGACGATGATCAGCGTCCGCTCGAACTGGCCCATGTTCTCGGTGTTGATCCGGAAGTAGGCCTGCAGCGGGATGTCGACGTGCACGCCCTTCGGCACGTAGATGAACGAGCCGCCGGACCACACGGCCGTGTTCAGCGCGGCGAACTTGTTGTCGCCGGCCGGGATGACGGTGCCGAAGTACTCCTTGAACAGCTCCGGGTGCTCGCGCAGCGCGGTGTCGGTGTCCAGGAAGATGACGCCCTGCTCCTCCAGGTCCTCGCGGATCTGGTGGTAGACGACCTCGGACTCGTACTGGGCGGCGACACCGGCGACCAGGCGCTGCTTCTCCGCCTCCGGGATGCCGAGCTTGTCGTAGGTGGCCTTGATGTCCGCCGGCAGGTCCTCCCAGGACTCGGCCTGCTTCTCGGTGGAGCGGACGAAGTACTTGATGTTGTCGAAGTCGATGCCGGAGAGGTCGGAACCCCAGGTCGGCATGGGCTTCTTGCCGAACAGCTTCAGGCCCTTGAGACGCAGGTTCAGCATCCACTCGGACTCGTTCTTCTTCGCGGAGATGTCGCGGACGACCTCCTCGCTGAGCCCGCGCTTGGCCTCGGCACCGGCGGTGTCCGGGTCGGCCCAGCCGTACTCGTAATTGCCCAGGCCCTCGAGCTCGGGGTGCGAAACGGTGTCAGTCATGCGAGCTTCCTAACGCGCGGACGCTGAATCTTCGGTGGACGTACCGGCAGTCGGCACTGCATCGGAGCCGCGGCCCGCCGGGGGCTGGGCAGGCGACGATGCGGCACCGGGTGCCGGCACATAGGTGGTGCAGACCCCGTCGCCGTGGGCGATGGTGGCCAGCCGTTGCACATGGGTGCCCAGGAGCTGGGAGAAGACCTCGGTCTCCGCCTCGCAGAGCTGCGGGAACTGCTCGGCGATGTGCGCGACCGGGCAGTGGTGCTGGCAGAGCTGGGCGCCCGCCGGGGCCTTGGCCGCGGCCGACGGGACACGCCGCACCGTGGCAGCGTACCCGTCCGCGCTCAGCGCCTGGGCCAGGGCCTCCGGGCGCTCCTGCGCCTCGGCCCGGGCCAGGGTCTCCTGGTACTTCTCGCCCTGCCTGCCGAACCGGGCGCGGGCGAAGGCGGCGACCGCCTCCTCGCCCGCCTTGCCGCCGCCCACCGCGTCCGAGATCCAGCGCAGCGCGTCGGCCGCGAGCTGGTCGTAGGCCTGGTAGAAGGCGTCCCGACCGCCGTCGGTGAGGGCGAAGACCTTGGCCGGACGGCCGCGACCCCGGCTGCCGTAGACCCGCTGCTCGCGGGACTCGACCAGGCCGGCGGCGGCCAGTCCGTCGAGGTGGCGGCGGACGGCGGCGGCGGTGAGGCCGAGCCGGTTCGCCAGGTCGGCGGCGGAGGAGGGGCCGTGGTCCAGGATCGAGCGGGCGACCCGGTCACGGGTGGCGCGGTGGCCCTCCAGGAGCACCTCGGCCGCCGTCACGGGCACGTCGCAGTCGGGGGCCGGCTCGGCCTCCCGCTGCGGGGTGTGCTCGCGCATGTTTTTCACAACACCAGTGTTGCGTAATTACTTCCGTCGGGACAAGCCGTGATCCAGGCCTCACTGGTGTCATCTGTCACGCAGGCAAGGCTTACCTGACCTGTGTAAACGATCATCCGGGCCGCCGTCCGGCGGGTCCGTTCAGTCCTCTTACACTCGC
This sequence comes from Kitasatospora sp. NPDC004669, assembly GCF_040609455.1. Lineage (NCBI taxonomy): Bacteria > Bacillati > Actinomycetota > Actinomycetes > Kitasatosporales > Streptomycetaceae > Kitasatospora > Kitasatospora sp. NPDC004669. The sequence goes on along the minus strand of NZ_JBEXKB010000023.1, from coordinate 43,298 downwards.
CGGTATGCACTCCGAACCCGCGGTCCAGATCGCCGGGCTGGTCAAGCGCTACGGCGACAAGTCGGCCGTGGACGGTCTCGACCTCACCATCGCGACCGGCGCGATCACCGCCGTCCTCGGCCCCAACGGCGCCGGCAAGACCACCACCATCGAGACCTGCGAGGGCTACCGCCGCCCCGACGGCGGCACCGTCCGCGTCCTCGGCCTCGACCCGGTCGCCCAGAGCGCGCAGCTGCGCCCCCGGATCGGCGTCATGCTGCAGTCCGGCGGCGTGTACGCGGGCGCGCGCGCCGTCGAGATGCTGCGCCACACCGCCAAGCTGCACGCCCACCCGCTCGACGTGGACGCCCTCGTCGAGCGCCTCGGCCTCGGCTCCTGCGGCCGCACCACCTACCGCCGACTCTCCGGCGGCCAGCAGCAGCGGCTCGCCCTGGCGATGGCCGTGGTCGGCCGCCCCGAGCTGGTCTTCCTGGACGAGCCCACCGCCGGCCTCGACCCGCAGGCCCGCCGTGCCACCTGGGAGCTGGTCCGCGACCTGCGCCGGGACGGCGTCACCGTGGTGGTCACCACCCACCACATGGACGAGGCCGAGCAGCTCGCCGACCGCGTCGCCGTCGTCGACCGCGGAAAGGTGATCGCCGACGGCACCACCGAGGAGCTGTGCCGCGGCGGCGCCGAGAACGCCCTGCGCTTCGACGGCCCACCCGGGCTCGACCTCGGCCCGCTGCTCAAGGAGCTGCCCGCGGGCGCCACCGCCGTCGAGACCACCCCCGGCAGCTACCGCGTCGAGGCGCCGGTCGACCCGCAGCTGGTGGCCACCGTCACCGGCTGGTGCGCGGCCTCCGGCATCCTGCCCGAGCGGCTGTCCGTGCAGCGCCGCAGCCTCGAAGACGTCTTCCTCGACCTGACCGGACGGGAGCTCCGATCGTGAGTACCACCGATTACGCCCCCAGGCCCGGCGCGGCCCCGGTCGGCCGGATGCTGCTGGCCCAGACCGCCTTCGAGACCAGGATGCTGCTGCGCAACGGTGAGCAGCTGCTGCTCACCGTGGTCATCCCGACCGTGCTGCTGGTGCTGTTCTCCGCCGTCGACATCGTCGCCGTGGAGGGCCCCGGCAAGCGGGTCGACTTCCTGGCCCCCGGCCTGCTCGCGCTGGCCGTGATGTCCACCGCCTTCACCGGGCAGGCCATCGCCACCGGCTTCGAGCGCCGCTACGGCGTGCTCAAGCGGCTCGGCGCCAGCCCGCTGCCGCGCTGGACGCTGCTGACCGCCAAGACCGGCTGCGTGCTGGTCACCGAGGCGCTGCAGGTCGCGCTGCTGTCGGTGATCGCGCTGGCGCTCGACTGGTCCCCGCAGGGGCTCGCTACACCGCAAGGGGCCCTGGCCGTCGCCGCACTGCTGGTCCTCGGCACCGCCGCCTTCTCCGGGCTCGGCCTGCTGATGGCCGGCACCCTGAAGGCCGAGGCCACACTGGCCGGCGCCAACCTGGTGTTCATCCTGCTGCTGCTCGCGGGCGGGGTGATCGTGCCGCTCAGCAAGTTCCCCCCGGCCGTGCAGTCGGTGCTGGAGCTGCTGCCGATCTCGGCGCTCTCGGACGGCCTGCGGTCGGTGCTCCAGCACGGCGCGGGTGTGCCCTGGTCGGACCTCGGCATCCTGGCCGGCTGGTCCGTGCTCGGTCTGGCCGCGGCCGCCCGCTTCTTCCGCTGGGAGTAGGCCCCGTACGAACAGCGCGACGCCCCCGGCCGGTTGAGGCCGGGGGCGTCGTTGCGTTCAGCCGACTGCGCGTCAGCCCTGGCTGCCGCCGCGGCGCTTGCGGGCGAGCAGCACGAGCGCGCCGCCGACCAGCAGCACGCCGCCGCCGACCGCCGCGATCATCGGGGTCGCGTCACTGCTACCGGTCTGGGCGAGCGCCGGGGCGCTGGTGGCGGGCGCCGGGGCGGCCGGGGTGGTGCTAGGGGTGGCCGTCGGCGACGGGGTCGGGGTGGCCGAAGGGGTGCCCGACGGGGTGGTGCTCGGCGTCGGGGTCGGGGTCGGCGTCTGGGTGGGCGTCGACGTGGGGGTGGGGGTGGGGGTCATGGTGGGGGTAGGGGTCGGAGTCGGCGTGTGGCACGGCTCGATGGTCTTGGTCTCGTTGATGTTCCAGCCCTTCTCGTTCGGGTTCTCCGAGGTGGTGACCACCAGGTTCGCCTTGACCGGGGCGTCGTGGTCCTTCACCGGGAAGGTGCCGTGGAACTCCGCGGGGAAGGCCTTGGCGTCCAGGACCTTCTCGCCGTCGATGGTGAGGCTGACGGTGTTCTTCACGTCAGGCTTGGGGCTGTAGTTGATCAGATCGATCACGACCTTGTCGCAGGTCACCGACCACGTCGGTACGTGCGCCGAGGCGTTGGTGGCCAGTGCCAGGGGCAGGAGAAAACCGGCCGCCGCCGTGCCGGCGAGTGCCGTCGCGCCGATCCGAGTGTGCCGCTGCTGTCGCGCCATTACGCTGTTCCCCTCCGAACGGTCTTGCGCAGCAGGCGTGTTGAAGTGGATCGCGGTGGCCCGCTACGGATGTCCGGCGGACTCTACCGGCACTCCCGCACCTCGCCACACCCCGCCGCACGACCGGATTTCGTCTGTCGGTCCGTTCCCGTACGTGCTTGACCAGCACATCACAGCCGCCACCTCGCAGAACGCGGATTCGGCAAACTTGAATGAACTTCGTCACGACGGCCGTTGACCGGCTCACCCGAACTATCCGGTTTGTGATCCCCGGGATGGGCAGGGCACGCGCCTGCGCGGCGCCCCCGCCCCGCCCCAAGATCGCCTGTAAGGCCGCCTACGATTGACCCCGTGCCTAACCCCTTTTCCCTGCTCGCCGAGCGCTGGCAGCCCTCCGCCGCGATGGTCCGGCGCGCCGCGTTCGCCGCGCTGGTGATGAGCGTGGTGATCGTCGTCACCGGCGGCGCCGTCCGGCTCACCGCCTCCGGCCTCGGCTGTACGACCTGGCCCCGCTGCACCGCCGAGAGCCTGACGCCGACGGCCGAGATGGGCTTCCACGGCGTCATCGAGTTCACCAACCGGATGCTCACCTACGTGCTGAGCGCCGCCGTCGGCTGGGCGATCCTGGCCGCCCGCTGCCACCGGCCCTGGCGCCGCAGCCTGACCAAGCTCGGCTGGGCGCAGTTCTGGCTGGTGATGAGCAACGCCGTGCTCGGCGGCATCACCGTACTGACCGGCCTCAACCCGTACACCGTGGCGCTGCACATGATCGCCGCGATGGCCCTGGTCTGGGTCGCACTGCTGATGTGGGAGCGCAGCAAGGAGGGCGACGGCCCGGCGAAGCTGTCCGTGGCTCGCCCGATCCACCAGCTCTCGTACGTCCTGGTCACCGTGATCGGCCTGCTGGTCGCGGCCGGCACCCTGGTGACCGGCGCCGGCCACCACCCGGGCACGCCGCAGGACAACAAGATTGTCCCGCGCATCCCGATCGACTACGACCGCCTCGCCCAGTTCCACGCCGACTTCGCCATGGTCTCGGTCGGCCTGGCGATCGCGGTGCTCTTCGTCTTCGCCGCCGTGAAGGCCCCGCAGCCGGCCAAGGCCCGGGCCAAGGAGCTGCTCGCCGTCCTGCTGCTGCAGGGTGTACTGGGCTACATCCAGTACTTCACGGACGCCCCCGAGCTGATGGTCGGCCTCCATATGTTCCTCGCCACGCTCACCTGGATCGCCGCCCTGCGCATCCCGCTCGCCCTGCGCACCCGCGAGGCCGAGGAGGCCGCCGAGCAGCTGCCCGACCGGACCCCGCAGACCGCCTCGGTCTGACCCCGCCAGGCACGCACGACGGCCCGACTCCCCTACGGGGAGCCGGGCCGTCGGCGTTCGATCGGGCGGGCTCAGCCGCCGAGCTGGATCCGTTACAACAGGTGTCGGCCGTCGTGGGTACGGATGCTCGGTGCCGCGTCGTCCCGAAGCGCGTCCAGGACACGTACGGCATAGACCTCGGCCATGCGGTCGGAGACCTCGGCCGGCGTGAGCCAGTCGACTTCAACCGACTCGTCCAAGAGCCGCTCTGCTCCGCTCTCCGGTCGGCAGCGGAAAACGAGGGCGACGATTCCTCGGCTCACGTTCTTGTAGACGCCGGTCAGCCGCTCCACGCCGACCTTGAGCCCGGTCTCCTCGTAGACCTCGCGACGCACGCCGTCCTCGACGGCCTCGTCCAGTTCCAGCACGCCACCCGGGGGTTCCCCAGTCCCGTTGTCGGCCCGGCGAATCGCCAGCACCCGGCCGTCCCCGCTCACCACCACCCCCGCGACGGACACCGAGTGGAGAGGCGTGGCCGCCCCGACACTGTCACTCATGCACGGAAAACCCGAGATAGACCTTCTGCCACTCCAGCGAGGTCATCGTGAGAGCCGCCTCGGCGAGTTCCCGGGCAGAGTCGGTCTTCAGGCTGCCGAGGCTGCTGTCGATCCAGGGCTGGACGTTCTGGTAGCCCTGCTCCCGGTACTCGACCGCTTGGAGCAGGCATTCGAGCTTGTCGGCGTCGTGCGCGACAACCACCTCCGGGCTCTCGCCGTTCTCATACTCCGCGACGATTGCGTTGACCCCGGCGACAACAGCAGGGTGGGCGGCGCTGACCTGGTCCGCAGTTACCCGCTCGTTGGAGGCGGCGGTGAGGTACCGCCGCCCGATGTGCGGGATGTCGCCAACGCGGGTCTCCTGCGTGTCGTGGAAGAGGGACAGCAGGGCGACCTTCGCTGGGTCGGCGCCCTCCATCATCGCGAGGACTGCACCGACGACACCGGTGCGGAAGGAGTGTTCAGCGATCGTCTCGGGGTCCTTCACCCCGGCGATCCACCAGCCCGACCGCTTCGCCCGCTTGAGCATCCCCGCTTCGAACAGGTACCCCGCAGTGCCCTTCGCCTGCCCGTTCTCTGCCATGCTCGTCCCCTCCTCATGCGGTGGCTCCATCACCATGCCTCTATCCCGTCTCGCAGATATCGTGTGCCACCGTCTGCGATTGCCCTGACAGCGGCGTTCAACCGGTTCCGCTGGCGGATCTGCAGTCGGTCGGCAACCTCCGGTACAGGGAGGAAGACAGCCTCGGACAGTTCGTCGTCGTGTGGGCAAACCCTCGCGACCCGAGCAGGTGAGAGGGTTCCCGCGTCGAAGATGAACGCGATCTGGTCGTCCCACGGGCCGTGCGGTGCAACCCAGTCCACAACCAGCAGGCGATGGATGGTGATCTCCAGGCCCAGTTCCTCACGCAGTTCCCGCACAGCAGCCGTGTCCGGTGACTCGTTCGCCTCCGCCATCCCGCCGGGAAGGTCCCAACCCTCCTTGTAGGTCGGGTTGACCGCCAGGACACGACCAGCCCGGTCGCGCAGGATCACGTCCGCCGAGACGCGCTTGCGGGCTTGCCTCGCATTGCCCTCGGCGAGGTAGGCGTTCCAGGCTTCGGTATCGGTAGGCACAGGCCTCACGTTGGACCTCCCCGAGGCAACGGGATGATGTCAGCGAGCAAGAGCTGTCGGGCTCTGCGCGCCTCATCCAATCGTGCCAGGTACTCACAGACCGGGCCGTAGTCGCGGTGCCTTCCGAGGAGTTCACGGAGGTCATCCATCTGATGAACGACCCGGACGGACCCGAGCGTCGGGCTGGTGCCGAGAAGCTCGGTTCCAACGCCGATTGCGGCATCCAAGTCGCCGCAATCGGCATGGATACGGGCAAGGGTGATGCGGCTGAAGGTGAGCGAACGTGCACGACCTTCCTCCCGCAGTGCGACAGCTTGCTCCCCGTAGCGAAGAGCCTCCTTCGGCCGGCCGAGGTCACTGAACGCCAGTGCCGACTCGCCGGCAAGGGTGGCGGCGTCGAACGGGCTCAACCACGGATGCTCGTCATCAGCTCCGCCCACTAGAGCGGCATGAGCGTGATCGAGCGCCTGCGCTGCCGGACCGTAATGCAGGGAGGCTGCCAGCGCTCGGGCCAGCATGGTGTTCAGCCGAGCCATGAGGCCTGGCAAGTGCGGGCCCCGGCCGACCAATTCAATACCGACATTGGCCCAGTGCACGGCCTTCGCCGGATCGCCAGTCTGGAGGGACAGATGGCTGGTGCTGGCTGCCACGTGCGCCGTCAACGGCAGATCACCGGAGGCACGCGCGAGAGGAAGCGCACGAGCGAAATGCCGAGCGGCAAGGTCGTCACGGCCGGAGTCGTGGGCCATCCAACCTGCCATCTCGGTGAGCGCAGCAGCGGCAGCGAAGACGTGTGGGCTGCTCGCGACATCAACCAGACGCGGCGCCACCTGGCCCGAGAGATGGTGAACCACAGCCGAGTACAGTCGTCCACCTCCCGCCTGCCGATCTGCACGACGAAAGGCCTCCACAGTGGCCAGGTCGCCGCCGCCGTCAGTCTCCGGGGGAGCCAGTGCAGGCGGTGGGGACTCGGAAGCCAGATCTGGTTCCCAGGGTCTGCGGGCAAGACCAAGTAACTCTCCGGGGATGTGGAAGGCATCGGCAATCTGCTCGAACAGCGCCAACTTCTCGACCCTGGTCTTGCCATTCATGTAGTCGTACAGCCGCCCTTGGCTGATCTCCACGGCCGCGGCAATGCGCCGGGTACTGACACCGCGCGCGTTGAGGAGCCGGAACACGGCGCCCATGTCGCGGGCCTCACATGCTCTCAGTAGACGCTGGTCCTGGAGCAGACCTGCAACCACCTCATGCAGGCCCGACTGAACACCCATCGCGCATCTCCCTTCACAATGCGTATCGATCGTAGGCTCATGGAGCCTGTCCTGACTCCGTTTTGGAGTCACCTGCTCGGAGTCTCCTGGGACATCGACGCGGCCTTGAATGAGGATCAGCCGCCCTGATCCATCTACGGGAGCCAGTCCGATGCCTCAACCCACTGCAGTGCCAACTCGCGTGATCGACAACACCGGGGAAGCATCAGTGCCTGCTGCCGGTCGACTCACCACGCCGGCAACCGCATGCCTGCCCTACCATCCCGAATCGGTGACTGCGGCGCGCCGGCTCGTCGTGGCGAAGCTGCGGGAGTGGGGGCTGGACGACTTGGTGGACGACGCCGCCGTGATCGTCAGCGAGCTGGCCACCAACTCCGTCAAGACCGGCTGCCAGACGCGCATGGTCGTTGCCGTCCGCCGTCCGACCGACCGGATCGTCCGCATCCTCGTCGGTGACGGTTCCCGATCGATGCCCGTGATGATCCAGGCCGGGCTCGACGCCACGTCCGGCCGGGGTCTGGCGATGGTCCACCGGCTCACTCACGGCCGCTGGGGCGTCACGCCGCTCCCGTTCGGGAAGGTCGTCCACGCCGACCTCGCGACGCCCGCGCCGATCTCCCGGTGAACTGGCAACCGCCGGAGGACGGTTACGACTCCGACGATGCGCCGCAGCCATCCATCCCCGATCCCGCGCGGGTCTGGGCTGCCTACGGGGTGTCCGCCGCTGCCGGGCTGCACGTCGTCGTCGCGGCCCTGGTGCTGATCAACCGCTCCCACTGAACTCCCGCCCGCGCCGCCGGGCCGGCGGCGCGGGCGGGATCACCCCGCAACTCGGCCAGCCTGCCGGGTTGTTGATCCTCTCCTCAACCACCATGCCCAAGGAGGAACAGTCCAGATGACCACCGCACCGTGGGGCACCACTCGCATGGGGCCGTACCCCGAGTCCTGTCCGATCCCCGCCCTCACGCCTGTGATCGACCCCGAAACGCAGATCGCCGTGTTCGTGGACGAGCACGGCCGCACGGTCGAGATGGGCGCGCACGGCACCAGTACCGAGACCAGTACGCCCACGAACACGGGCGGCGGCGACGGCCAGAGCGGGCAGCAGAATGCGCCCACCGACATGGACAGCATGCCCGCGAACGACCAGGACCAGGGCACGGGCTGACATGACACCGGATCGACACCGAGCCGCCGTCCTGGTCCTGACCAACACCTACGACGTAACAGCCGACGTGGTTCTGCGCATCCTGTCTGACCGCCGAGTCCCGGTCGTCCGGGTCGACCTCGGTGTCGATCTGCTCGAAGGTGCCTCGCTGACCGCCTACTACCGCACGGGCGAGCAGCGGGGCGCCCTCCGCACGTCGAGCCGGGAACTCGACCTCACCCGCGTGCGATCGGTCTGGGTCCGCCGGCCCTCGGCCTACGAGGCGCCCCCGGGGCTGAACGAGCACACGGCGAAGTTCGCCAGCGCGCAGGCATTCTGGGGCTCCGGCGGCGTCATCGCATCGCTTCCCAGGGCCCACTACGTCAATCACCCGTGGCACATCCGCAATGCGGAGTACAAGCCCGCACAGCTCACCGTGGCGAGCCGGACCGGGTTCCTGGTCCCGAACACGGTCATCACCACCGACCCCGGCGAAGCACGTCGATTCTGCACCGACCAACCCGGCAGAGCCGTCTACAAACCGCTGTGGGACAGCCGCTACCGCACCGAAGACGGCGCCGCACAAACGGTGTGGGTACGGGAAGTCGACCCGGCCGAGATCATCGACGCCGTGTCCGTCTGCCCGCACATGTTCCAAGCCAAGGTGGGCAAGGCCTTCGACGTACGGGTCACCGCCGTTGGCGACAGACTGTTCGGGGTCCGGATCGACAGCCCCGATCTCGACTGGCGCCACCGGCAGGACCTGATGACGTGTGCACCGATCGAGGTACCCGATTCGGTCGCACGCGCGATCACCGCCTACCTCGCCGAACTCCGTCTGACCTTCGGTGCGTTCGACTTCGCCGTGACTGCCAGCGGTGACTGGTACTTCCTTGAGTGCAACCCCAAAGGCCAGTGGGCGTGGCAGCCCGCCGAAACCACTGCCGCGATCGCCCATGCCATTGCCGACCAGTTGGAGAGAGGTCCCGACTCATGAGCACATCGGCTCAGCTCCGCGCAGCCCTGGTGGACAGCCTCACCGGGGATGACAAGATCACCGACCCGGCATGGGAGGACGCTGCCAGGGCGGTCCCCCGGGAACTGTTCGTCGGGTCCTTCTTCGTGCCGGTTCCGGGAAGCAACCCGACCGCCTACCGGCCCGCCCACAAGGACGAGCCCGGATGGCTGGAGCGCGTCTACGCGAACGAAACACTGATCACTCAGCTCGACGGGCGGACCCGCCCCGAGGACGTGACCGGCAGCAGCACCGCGACCGGGACCCCGTCTTCATCGTCCACCCTGCCGTCCCTGGTCCTGCGCATGTGGCACCAGCTCGGCACCGAGGCCGGGCACCGGGTCCTGGAGATCGGAACCGGAACCGGCTACTCGACCGCCCTCGGCGCGCACCGACTCGGCGACTCCAACCTCACCAGCATCGAATACGACCCGCAGGTGGGCGAGGCTGCCGCCGCCGCCATCAAGGCGGCCGGGTACTCCCCGCGACTGATCATCGGAGACGGGCTGCTCGGTGACCCGGACGGGGGCCAGTACGACCGGCTCATCGCCACCTGTTCGGTCCGCTACGTCCCGCTTCCGTGGCTGCACCAGGTGAGGCCAGGAGGCCGGATCCTGGTCACGCTGTCCGGCTGGTCCTACGGCTTCGGTCTCGCGCTGCTGGTCGTGACCGGCCCCGGAGAGGCCACCGGCCGGTTCCTGCCCGGCTACACCAGTTTCATGATCGCCCGCCCGCACGACCGGCCGCCCCGCCAAAGCCTGTCGCTGCTGCCCGGAGACGAACGCCCGACCCGGATCGACCCCGAGATCATCGGCACCTGGACCGGCAACTGGGTCGCGCAACTCGCAGCGCCCTCGGCCGAGCGGATGGGAGCGGGCGGGCAGCAGATCCTCTGGGATGTGGCCACGGGATCACAGGCCCGGACCCTGCCCAACCCGGCAGGCGGGTGGACCGTGCTCCAGCGCGGCCCGCTCCGACTCTGGGACCAGGTGGAAAGTGCCGTCGAAGCCTGGCAGGAGGCAGGCCAGCCGCACCAGGAGGGCTTTGGGATTACCGTCTCGGGCTCGGGACAACGCGTGTGGATCGGACACGAGGACGGGCCAGGCTGGAACCTGCCCATCTGAAGACAACGGCCCGGCTCCCCCGAACGGAGGAGCCGGGCCGTCGGCGTTCTACCGGGAGCGGTCAGCCGCCGAGCTGGATCCCGGCCATCCGCTTCCACTCGTACGCGCCGGTCTTGACCTTGAGGCCCAGCTCGCCCTCGAAGTCGTCGTGCAGGGTCAGCCCGGCCAGCTCAGCGGCCCGGCGGCCGACGGCGTAGCTGGGGGCCACCTGGTCGCCCCAGGCGCCGTCCGCGCCGACCACCACGATCCGGGTGGCCGCGGCGCCGACGTACTCGACGACCGCGTCGGCGCTGCCGCCGTGCTGCTGGGCGAAGCTGGTCAGGTGCTTGGCGATGCGCTTGGCGCGGCGCTCGGTACGGGCGTCCGGCGCGGCGGCGGTGGCGGTCTCTGCGCTCATGCTCGCATGCTACCCACCGGTAGACGCCCTGGCGACGGGAGTGGCCTGTGCACCGGGCCACATACTGGAGGCGTGACCTTCTCTGGCTGGCCGGCCGAGGCGCTCGACTTCTACGAGCACCTGGAGGCCGACAATTCCAAGACCTTCTGGCAGGCCCACAAGGAGCAGTACGACGACGCCGTACGGGCCCCGATGGAGCTGTTGCTCGCCGATCTGGAGCCGGAGTTCGGTCCGGCGAAGATCTTCCGCCCGAACCGCGACATCCGCTTCAGCGCCGACAAGTCCCCGTACAAGACGCACATCGGCGCGCACCTGGAGACCGGCGGCTACATCCAGTTCTCCGCCGACGGACTCGCCTGCGGCAACGGCATGTACCGGCTCGCCACGGACCAGCTGGAGCGCTACCGCGCCGCCGTCGCCGAGGACGTCAGCGGCGCCGAGCTGGAGCGGGTGATCGCCGCGGTGGAGAAGGACGGGCCCCAAATATTCGGCCGGGACTCCCTCAAGTCCGCCCCGCGCGGCTTCCCCAAGGACCACCCGAGGATCGAGCTGCTGCGCCACAAGGGCCTGGTGGCCTGGCAGGAGTGGGCGCCCGCGAAGTGGCTGGGCAGCCGCAGCGCCTACACCCGGATCACCGCCTTCCTGCGCGCCTCCCAGCCGCTCAAGGACTGGCTGGACGGCCACGTCGGCCCCTCGGAGCTGCCCGCCCGCTGAGACGGTTCAAGAACTCGAAAGTGCCCCCGGACGCGAGAGAGCCCCCGGTCCCGGACCGGGGGCTCTCTCGCGCTTCAGCCTTACTTCACGAACGGGTCGATCGCGCAGACCACGAACAGCAGCGACAGGTAGGTGATCGACCAGTGGAACAGCCGCATCTCCTTGAGCTTGGCGCCCACGATCCCGGCCTTGGCCCGCCCGTACAGCGCGTGCGCCTCGCGCAGCCACGCCGCGCCGAGCACCACCGCGGCGACCGGGTACAGCCAGCTCATGTGCCCCAGCGGCCACACCGCCAGCGAGGTCGCCACCATCACCCAGGAGTAGGCGACGACCTGCTTGCCCACCGCGACGTTGCCCTTGACCACCGGCAGCATCGGCACGCCCGCGCGCAGGTAGTCGTCGCGCACCTTCATCGACAGCACCCAGGTGTGCGGCGGGGTCCAGAAGAACACCACCAGGAACAGCGCGACCGCGGCCCAGGACACCGAGTCGGTGACCGAGGACCAGCCGATCAGCACCGGCATGCAGCCGGCGATGCCGCCCCAGACGATGTTCTGCGAGGTGCGCCGCTTGAGCCCCAGCGTGTAGACGAACACGTAGAACAGCAGGGCGCCCAGCGCCAGCCCGGCGGAGAGCCAGTTGACACCGAAGCCCAGCAGCAGGGTGGAGACGACCGCGAGCGCGACGCCGAACACCAGCGCCTCGCGCGGCGACACCATCCCGGTGACGATCGGCCGCCGCTCGGTACGGGACATCAGCGCGTCGATGTCCCGGTCGATGTACATGTTGAGGGCGTTGGCGCCGCCCGCCGAGAGGTAGCCGCCGACCACGACCTTCAGCACCAGCAGCATGTTCGGCACACCCTGCTGGGCCAGGAACATCACCGGCACGGTGCTCATCAGCAGCAGCTCGATGATCCGAGGCTTGGTCAGTGCGACGAAGGCGCCGACACGGGCTCCGATCGGCCGGTGATGCGCAGGCGTCGCCCCGGTGACCCCGGCGGGACGGGTTTCGACGGCGGTCACTAACACCCCAACTGAAGATGAATCCTCGCAGGCGTCCACAGGAACGAAGGGTCCCGAATCGTCCGCTCTGCGCGTACCACGCCACCATAGACGCTCCATATATCCCATCCGGCTCCGGGGTCCCCCGGCGAGGCGGATGGCACACCCGTGAGTGAACCGACTGGGTGATGCCACGAAACGACTCCGGCGCGCCCTCGCGACCCGTCTCGACCACCGGGATGGCATCGGGCGGCGAATCGGGAGAGCCTGGGACAAAATCAGTCAGAACGCCCTAGTGGGAATCGCCATGCGGAAATCCCGGTTGTCTCGGCACGGAGGGTGAGCCCCGGGCCGGACGGTAGGCTCCCACGCAGAAGCGGGATCTACCCTCCGTGACCGGCACCACCCACAGTCGGGACCACAGCGCCGTGGCCGACCCGGTCCCCATTCACGGGGTCACTCTTCACAATGGAAGGAGCCCTGAGACAGGGTGAGCACTGCGCCGACGAACGCATTCGAGTGGACGGAACTGGACGAGCGCACGGTTGACACGGCGCGCGTCCTGGCCATGGACGCTGTCCAGAAGGTCGGCAACGGACACCCCGGGACGGCCATGTCGCTGGCCCCCGCGGCGTACCTGATCTTCCAGCGCTTCCTGCGCCACGACCCGACCGACCCGGCCTGGGCCGGCCGCGACCGCTTCGTCCTCTCCCCCGGGCACACCAGCCTGACCCTCTACACCCAGCTGTACCTCTCGGGTTACGGCCTGGAGCTGGACGACCTCAAGGCCTTCCGCGTGGGCGGCAGCCGCACCCCCGGCCACCCCGAGCACGGCCACACCGCCGGCGTCGAGACCACCACCGGCCCGCTCGGCCAGGGCATCGCCAACGCGGTCGGCATGGCGATGGCCACCCGCTACGAGCGCGGCCTGTTCGACCCGGAGGCCCCGGCCGGCGAGTCCCCCTTCGACCACACCATCTGGGCCATCGTCTCCGACGGCGACCTGGAGGAGGGCATCTCCGCCGAGGCCTCCTCGCTGGCCGGCCACCAGAAGCTGGGCAACCTGGTCGCCCTGTACGACGACAACCACATCTCGATCGAGGGCGACACCGAGACCGCCTTCTCCGAGGACGTCCTCAAGCGCTACGAGGCCTACGGCTGGCACGTCCAGCGGGTGACCCCGAAGGCCAACGGCGACATCGACGTCGAGGCCCTCGCCGGGGCGCTGGCCGCCGCCAAGGCCGAGACCTCCCGCCCGTCGATCATCGCGATGCGCACCATCATCGCCTGGCCGGCCCCGAACGCCCAGGACACCGCCAAGGCGCACGGCTCCGCGCTCGGCGCCGAGGAGATCGCCGCCACCAAGAAGGTCCTGGGCTTCGACCCGGAGAAGACCTTCGAGGTCAGCGACCAGGTCATCGAGCACGCCCGCCTCGTCATCAAGCGCGGCAAGGCCGCCCGCGACCAGTGGCAGCAGTCCTTCGACGCCTGGCGCGCCGCCAACCCGCAGCGCGGCGCCGAGTTCGACCGCATCCAGGCCGGCGAGCTGCCCGAGGGCTGGAAGAAGGCCGTCCCCTCCTTCCCGGCCGGCAAGGACGTCGCCACCCGCAAGGCCTCCGGCGAGACCCTCAAGGCGCTCGGCGCGGTGATCCCGGAGCTGTGGGGCGGCTCGGCCGACCTCGCGGAGTCCAACCTCACCACCATCGACGAGGACAGCTCCTTCCTCCCCGAGGGCAACCCGCTGAAGTCCGCCGGCCCGTACGGCCGGACGATCCACTTCGGCATCCGCGAGCACGCCATGGGCTCGACCATGAACGGCATCGCGCTGCACGGCAAGACCCGCGTCTACGGCGGCACCTTCCTGGTCTTCGCCGACTACATGCGCCCGGCCGTCCGCCTGGCCGCACTGATGAAGCTGCCGGTCACCTACGTCTGGACGCACGACTCGATCGGCCTCGGCGAGGACGGCCCGACCCACCAGCCGGTCGAGCACATGGCCTCGCTGCGCGCCATCCCGGGCCTGGCCATGGTCCGCCCGGCCGACGCCAACGAGACCGCCGTCGCCTGGCGCACCGTCATCGAGCGCCAGACCACCCACCCCGGCCCGGTCGGCCTGGCGCTCACCCGCCAGAACGTCCCGACCTTCGACCGCGAGGTCTACGCCTCCGCCGAAGGCACCGCGAAGGGCGGCTACATCCTGGCCGAGGCCTCCAACGGCGACCCGCAGGTGATCCTGCTGGGCACCGGCTCCGAGGTCCAGCTGGCCGTCCAGGCCCGCGAGGCCCTGGAGGCCGAGGGCATCGCCACCCGCGTGGTCTCGGTCCCGTCCTTCGAGTGGTTCCAGGAGCAGGACCAGGCCTACCGCGACAGCGTGCTGCCGCCGTCCGTCAAGGCCCGCGTCTCGGTCGAGGCCGGCATCGCCCAGGGCTGGCGCGAGCTGGTCGGCGACCACGGCCGGATCGTCTCGCTGGAGCACTTCGGTGCCTCCGCCGACTACAAGGTGCTGTTCGAGGAGTTCGGCCTGACCGCCGAGCGCGTGGTGGCCGAGGCCCACAACGCCCTGCGCTCCCTCGAAGCCGTCAACCGCTAGCTGTTCCCGCGGCCGGGCCCGAGACCCGCACGTCGACGGCCCGGCCCCTCTGACTACCCCACGAAGCAGAAGAAGACGAAGGACTGAAGCACCATGACTGACGCACTGAAGCGCCTCAGCGACGAAGGCGTTGCGATCTGGCTGGACGACCTCAGCCGCACGCGGCTGAACTCCGGCAACCTGGCCGAGCTGGTGCAGAACAAGCACGTGGTGGGCGTCACCACCAACCCGACCATCTTCCAGAAGGCCATCGCCGGCAGCGGCGACACCTCCTACGACGGCCAGCTGCGCGACCTCGCGGTCCGCAAGGTCACCACCGACGAGGCGATCCGCATGATCACCACCTCGGACGTGCGCGACGCCGCCGACGTGCTGCGCCCGGTCTACGACGCCTCCAACGGCCGCGACGGCCGGGTCTCCATCGAGGTCGACCCGCGCCTGGCGCACGAGACCGCCCCCACCGTGGCCGAGGCCAAGCAGCTGTGGTGGCTGGTCGACCGCCCGAACGTCTTCATCAAGATCCCCGCCACCAAGGCCGGCCTGCCCGCCATCAGCGAGGTCATCGGTCTGGGCATCAGCGTCAACGTCACGCTGATCTTCTCCCTGGACCGCTACAAGGCCGTCATGGACGCCTACCTGACCGGTCTGGAGGCCGCCAAGGCCAAGGGCCTGGACCTCTCCCAGATCGAGTCGGTCGCCTCCTTCTTCGTGTCCCGCGTGGACACCGAGATCGACAAGCGCCTGGACAAGATCGGCGGCGACGCCAAGGACCTGCGCTCCAAGGCCGCCCTGGCCAACGCCCGCCTCGCCTACCAGGCGTACGAGGAGGTCTTCGGCTCGGTCGACGGCAAGACCGACGGCAGCGCCCGCTGGAAGGCCTTGGAGGCCGCCGGCGCCAAGCCGCAGCGCCCGCTCTGGGCCTCCACCGGCGTCAAGGACCCGGCCCTGCCGGACACCCTGTACGTCACCGAGCTGGTCGCCCCCGGCACGGTGAACACGATGCCCGAGGCCACCCTGGACGCCACCGGCGACCACGGCGTCGTCACCGGCAACACCATCGTCCCGAACTACGCCGACGCCAAGGCCGTCCTGGACGCCATCGCGGCCGCCGGCGTGGACTACGACGACGTGGTCCAGGTCCTGGAGGACGAGGGCGTGGAGAAGTTCGAGCAGTCCTGGAAGGAACTGCTCGACACCGTCACCGCCTCGCTCGCGTCCTTCGCCGACCAGAAGTAACCCCTGCTCACAGCCAACGCACGAAAGCGGAGCCCATCAAGTGAGCACTGATTTCCCTGAGTTGACTCCGGAATCGGACGCGGACGACCTCCCGCGCGCCCCCGTCAACCCGCTTCGTGACCCCTCCGACCGGCGGCTCCCGCGCATCGCGGGGCCGTCCGGCCTGGTCATCTTCGGGGTCACCGGCGACCTGTCCCGCAAGAAGCTGATGCCGGCGATCTACGACCTGGCCAACCGCGGCCTGCTGCCGCCAGGCTTCTCCCTGGTCGGCTTCGCCCGCCGCGACTGGGAGGACGAGGACTTCGCCCAGATCGTGCACGACGCGGTCAAGGAGCACGCCCGGACGCCGTTCCGGGAGGAGGTCTGGCAGCAGCTCGCCAAGGGCATGCGCTTCGTCCAGGGCACCTTCGACGACGACGAGGCCTTCGACAAGCTCCGCGCCACCATCGAGGAGCTCGACAAGGCCCAGGGCACCGGCGGCAACTTCGCCTTCTACCTGTCCGTCCCGCCGAAGTTCTTCCCCACCGTCGTCCAGCAGCTCAAGAAGCACGGCCTGGCCGACCCGCCGCAGGGCTCCTGGCGCCGCGCCGTCATCGAGAAGCCCTTCGGCCACGACCTGGAGAGCGCGCAGGAGCTCAACAAGGTCGTCCACGAGGTCTTCCCCCGGGACGAGGTCTTCCGGATCGACCACTACCTGGGCAAGGAGACGGTCCAGAACATCCTGGCGCTGCGCTTCGCCAACCAGATGTTCGAGCCGATCTGGAACCGGTCGTACGTCGACCACGTGCAGATCACCATGGCCGAGGACATCGGCATCGGCGGCCGGGCCGGCTACTACGACGGCATCGGCTCCGCCCGTGACGTCATCCAGAACCACCTGCTGCAGCTGATGGCGCTCACCGCCATCGAGGAGCCGGCGTCCTTCCACCCGAAGGCGCTGGTGGCCGAGAAGCTCAAGGTGCTCAACGCCGTCAAGCTCCCGGCCGACCTCGGTCAGCACACCGTGCGCGGCCAGTACGCGGCCGGCTGGCAGGGCGGCGAGGAGGTCGTCGGCTACCTGGACGAGGACGGCATCAACCCCGACTCCAAGACCGACACCTACGCGGCCATCAAGCTGGAGATCAACAACCGCCGCTGGGCGGGCGTCCCGTTCTACCTGCGCACCGGCAAGCGGCTGGGCCGCCGGGTCACCGAGATCGCGGTGGTCTTCCAGCGCGCCCCGTACCTGCCGTTCGACTCCTACGCGACCGAGGAGCTGGGGCAGAACGCCCTGGTCATCCGGGTCCAGCCGGACGAGGGCGTGACGGTGCGGTTCGGCTCCAAGGTGCCGGGCACCTCCTTCGAGGTCCGGGACGTCACGATGGACTTCGCCTACGGCGAGTCCTTCACCGAGTCCAGCCCGGAGGCGTACGAGCGGCTCATCCTCGACGTGCTGCTCGGCGACGCCAACCTGTTCCCGCGCCACCAGGAGGTCGAGCTCTCCTGGCAGATCCTCGACCCGATCGAGAGGTACTGGGACTCCCACGGCAAGCCGGCCCAGTACGCGGCGGGCACCTGGGGCCCCGCCGAGGCGGACGAGATGCTCGCACGAGACGGCAGGAGCTGGCGCCGGCCATGAAGATCGACCTCACCAACACGACGTCCAGCAAGATCAACGCCGCGCTGATGGAGGCGCGCCGGACCAGCGGCTCCACCGCCGCCGGCATGGTGCTCACCCTGGTGATCGTGACCGACGAGGGCAGCGCCTACGACGCCCTCAAGGCCGCCAACGACGCCTCCCGCGAGCACCCGATGCGCACCCTCGCGGTGATCAAGCGCGCCGGGCGCTCGCCCCGGGCCCGCGCCGAGACCCGCCTGGACGCCGAGATCCTGGTCGGCTCGGACGCCGGCTCAGGCGAGACGGTCATCCTGCGCATGCACGGCGAACTCGTCGCGCACGCCCAGTCGGTGGTCCTGCCGCTGCTGCTGCCGGACGCCCCGACCGTCGTCTGGTGGCCGGACAACGCGCCGCTGCACCCGGCGCAGGACCCGCTGGGCTCGCTCGCCCAGCGCCGGATCACCGACGCGGTCACCGCCGAGTCCCCGGTCGGCCAGCTCGCCCAGCGGGCCGAGAGCTACACCCCGGGCGACACCGACCTGGCCTGGACCCGGATCACCGGCTGGCGCTCGATGCTGGCCGCCGCACTGGACCAGCGGCCGTCCCGGATCACCTCCGCGGCGGTCGAGGGCGAGTCCTACAACCCCAGCGTCGAGCTGCTCGGCCTCTGGCTGACCAACCGGCTGCACGTGCCGGTCGAGCGGGTCGTCACCGGCGGCCCGGGCATCACCGCGGTGCACCTGCGCACCAAGGACGGGGACATCACCCTGGACCGCCCGGACGGCCTCATGGGCACGCTCTCCATGCCCGGCTCGCCGGACCGCCAGGTGGCGCTCAAGCGGCGCGAGACCTCGGAGCTGATCGCCGAGGAGCTGCGCCGGCTGGACCCGGACGACATCTACGCGACGGCCGTGCGCACGCCCGTCGAGCGGCTGCGCGAGCCGGCGGGCGCCGAGCCGACGGCGGCCGAGCAGGCCGCCCAGGCCGTCACCGACGCCGCGGTGGCCAACCCCTCCCCGGTGACCGCCGACGGTGCGGAGAAGGCCGCGAAGAAGGCCCCGGGCAAGCGCGCCGCCAAGGGGAGCGCATGACCGCCACGCCCCCGCAGCTGGTCGTCCACCGGGACAAGGAGCTGATGGCCCAGGCGGCCGCAGCCCGGCTGATCACCCGGATCGTGGACGCCCAGGCCGCCCGCGGCACCGCCTCGGTGGTGCTCACCGGCGGGCGCAACGGCAACGCCCTGCTGGCCGCGATCGCCGCCTCCCCGGCGCGCGACGCGGTCGACTGGGGCCGGCTGGACCTGTGGTGGGGCGACGAGCGCTTCGTGCCCGCCGCCGACCCGGACCGCAACGCCGTCCAGGCCCGCGCCGAGCTGCTGGACGCCGTCCCGCTCGACCCGGCGCGGGTGCACGAGATGCCCGCCTCGGACGAGGTGGACGGCTCGGACGTGGAGTCAGCCGCCGCCCGCTACGCGGAGGAGCTGGCGAAGGCCGCCGGGCCGGGCGACCGGCTCGGCGTCCCGGCCTTCGACGTGCTGCTGCTCGGCGTCGGCCCGGACACCCACGTCGCCTCGCTCTTCCCGGAGCACCCGGGTGTGCGGGAGACCGAGCTGACCGTGGTCGGCGTGCGCGGGGCCCCCAAGCCCCCGCCGACCCGGATCTCGCTCACCCTCCCGGCGATCCGGGCGGCCCGCGAGGTCTGGCTGTTGGCCGCCGGCGAGGACAAGGCGAGGGCGGTCGCGCTGGCCCTGTCCGGCCCCGGCGAGCTCCAGGCGCCCGCCTCCGGAGCGCGCGGCCGCAGCCGCACCCTGTGGCTGCTGGACCGCGCCGCCGCGGAGCGGATCCCGCCGCAGCTGTACCCGCCGGCCTCGGCGTAGCAGCCGCGAACGCCGAAGGGCGCCACCGTCACTCGACGGTGGCGCCCCTTTTTGGCGCTCGGCTCGCCTCCGGGGCGCTTCCGACCCGATGCCGACGGTCGGCGCTCCGGCGCTCGTACCTCGCTAGTCGCTTCTCCCTTTCGGCACCGGCGCGCCCCTTCGGCTCGCTCGCGCTGTCAGATCTCGCCGCGCAGCTTGGCCAGCGCCTCGGCGAGGATCGCCTCGCCGTCGGCGTCGGTGCGCCGCTCACGGACGTAGGCGAGGTGGGTCTTGTACGGCTCGTTGCGCGAGGGCGCCGGCGGGTTGTGCTCGTCCTGCCCGGCCGGGAAGCCGCAGCGCGGGCAGTCCCAGGTGTCCGGGATGACGGCCTCGGCGGCGAAGCTGGGCCGGGTCTCGTGCTTGTTGGCGCACCAGAAGGAGATCCGGCTGCGCGGGGCGGACTCGCCGCGCTCCGCCTCCCCCATCGGGCCGGCCCCGACCCTGCTGCCACGGATGGCGTTGCCACTTGCCACGGTCTGACTCCCTGCGTGCTGGTGCGCCGACCCGCCGCGGTCCGCGTCGGTGGCGAAAGTCGTCCTAGTGTAAGCAGGACTTAAGCCTCCGCCACCATCGCCTCCGCCCCCGACCGTCCCAGGATAGGCGCTCGGGCGACGGGGCGTCAGGGTTGTGTCAGGCCTGGTTCTTGAACTTGAGGACCAAGCCCAGCACGATGATGCAGACGAACCAGCCGAGGCCGACCACGATGGTGATGCGGTCCAGGTTGCGCTCGGCCACCGCCGACCCGCCGCCGGTCGACATCGCGCCACCGCCGAACATGTCCGACAGGCCGCCGCCCTTCCCCTTGTGCAGCAGCACCAGCAGGACCATCAACAGACTGAAGATGATCAGGGCAATCGAGAACCCGAGAACCACGACGGGACCAACTCTCTCGTATCTTCGGCGAAGGGGCCGGGCCGCGTACGGCGGTCCGGCCCCAAAGCCTACGTTGCTGCGGCGGCGTTAGCCTACTGCCTGCTGACGGTAGCGCACGATCTTGACGAACTCGTCGGCGTCCAGCGAGGCACCGCCGATCAGGCCGCCGTCGATGTCGGGCTTGGCCATCAGACCGGCCGCGCTCGACGACTTCACCGAACCGCCGTACAGCACGCGGACCTTGTCGGCCAGCTCGGCGTCGTACAGCTCGGCGATCCGCTTGCGGATGGCGGCGCAGACCTCCTGCGCGTCCTCCGGGGTGGCCACCTCGCCGGTGCCGATCGCCCAGACCGGCTCGTACGCGACCACGATGGACTCGGCCTGGTGGGCCGGGATGCCCTCCAGCGCGCCGTCCAACTGGGCCAGGGTGTACTCGACGTGGGTGCCGGCCTTGCGGATGTCCAGCGGCTCGCCGATGCACAGGATCGGGGTGACCCCGGCCCGGTAGGCGGCCTTCACCTTGGCGTTGACGATCTCCTCGTTCTCGCCGTGGTACTGGCGGCGCTCCGAGTGGCCGATCACCGCGTAGGTGCACTGGAGCTTGGCCAGCATCGGGCCGGAGACCTCGCCCGTGTAGGCGCCGCCGTCGTGCTGCGAGATGTCCTGCGAGCCGTACTTGATCTTCAGCTTGTCGCCGAAGACCAGGGTCTGCACCGAACGCAGGTCGGTGAACGGCACCAGGACGGCGACCTCGACGGCCTCGTAGTCCTTGTCGGCCAGCGCGAACGCCAGCTTCTGGGTGTGCTGGATGGCCTCAAGGTGGTTGAGGTTCATCTTCCAGTTGCCCGCCATCAGCGGGAGACGGTCGGTCATGTGGTTTCAGTCCTCCAGAGCGGCGAGACCGGGGAGGGTCTTGCCCTCCAGGTACTCAAGGCTCGCGCCGCCGCCGGTCGAGATGTGTCCGAACGCGTTCTCGTCGAAGCCCAGGGTGCGGACGGCCGCGGCGGAGTCGCCGCCGCCGACCACGGTGAACGCGCTGCTGTCGATCAGGGCCTGCGCGACGGCCTTGGTGCCGTTCGCGTAGTCCGGGTGCTCGAAGACGCCCATCGGGCCGTTCCAGAACACGGTGCCGGCGTCGGCCAGCTTCGCCGCGTACAGCTCGCGGGTCTTCGGGCCGATGTCCAGGCCCTCCTTGTCGGCCGGGATCGCGTCCGCGGCGACGGTGTCCGGGTTGGCCGGGGTCTTGCCCTTGAGGTCCGGGAACTCGGCGGAGACCAGGACGTCCATGGGCAGGACGAACTCGACGCCCCGCTTCTCGGCCTCGGCCAGGTACTCCAGGCACTTCGGCTTCTGGTCCGCCTGCAGCAGCGAGATGCCGACCTCGTGGCCCTTGGCCGCGAGGAAGGTGTACGCCATGCCGCCGCCGATCAGGATCCGGTCGGCCTTCTTCAGCAGGTTGTCGATCACACCGAGCTTGTCCGAGACCTTGGCCCCGCCGAGCACGACCACGTAGGGGCGCGCGACGTCCTCGGTGAGCTTCTTCAGCACACCGACCTCGGTGGCGATCAGGTCGCCGGCCGCGTGCGGCAGGAGCTCGGGCAGGTCGTAGACCGAGGCGTGCTTGCGGTGCACGGCGCCGAAGCCGTCGCCCACGTACAGGTCGGCCAGGACGGCCAGCTGCTCGGCGAAGGCCTTGCGCTCGGCGTCGTCCTTGCTGGTCTCGCCGGCGTTGAAGCGCAGGTTCTCCAGCAGCGCGACCTCGCCGTCGGCCAGCGCGGCCACGGCGGCCGCGGCGCTCTCGCCCACGGTGTCGGTGGCGAATGCGACGCTCTTGCCGAGGATCTCGCCGAGACGCTCGGCCGCCGGGGCGAGCGAGAACTTCGGGTCCGGCTCGCCCTTGGGGCGGCCGAGGTGGGAGGCGACGACGACCTTGGCGCCGCGCTCAAGGAGCTTGGCGATGGTCGGCGCGACGGCGCGGATCCGGCCGTCGTCGGTGATCGTCTCGCCGTCCAGCGGGACGTTCAGGTCGGCGCGCACGAAGACGCGCTTGCCGGCGACGTCCAGGTCTTCGATGGTCTTCACTGGTTCTTCGGTCTCCCGGGGAGATGGTTGATGCGCAGAGGCGGCACGGCGCAGGGGCCGCCTGAGAAGTCCTTGTACGCAGAGCGAGGGCCCGGTCGGCTCAGTTTCGCCGTCCGGGCCCTCGCCCCTACATCACGTCAGCTCCCACTGCGTCAGAGCTGTCCACCGACGAGGGCGACCAGGTCGACGACGCGGTTCGAGTAACCCCACTCGTTGTCGTACCAGCCGAGCACCTTGACCTGGTTGCCCTGGACCATGGTCAGGCTGGAGTCGAAGATGCAGGAGGCCGGGTCGTTGACGATGTCCGACGAGACGATCGGGTCCTCGGTGTAGGCCAGGATGCCCTTGAGCGGGCCCTCCTGCGAGGCCTTCTGGAAGGCCGCGTTGACCTCGTCCTTGGTGACCTCACGCTCCAGGGTGACGACCAGGTCCGTGATGGAGCCGGTCGGGACCGGGACGCGCAGCGAGGTGCCGTCCAGCTTGCCCTTCAGCTCCGGCAGGACCAGGGCGGTCGCCTTGGCGGCACCGGTCGAGGTCGGGATGATGTTCTGCGACGCGGCGCGGGCGCGGCGCAGGTCCTTGTGCGGGAAGTCCAGGGTCACCTGGTCGTTGGTGAACGCGTGGACGGTGGTCATCAGACCCTTGACGATGCCGAAGCTCTCGTTCAGCACCTTGGCCATCGGCGCCACGCAGTTGGTGGTGCAGGAGGCGTTGGAGATGATGTCGTGCTTGGCGGCGTCGTACTTGTCGTCGTTCACACCCAGGACGATGGTGACGTCCTCGTCGGTGGCGGGCGCCGAGATGATGACCTTCTTCGCGCCGGCGGCGAGGTGCTTCTTCGCGGCCTCGGCCTTGGTGAAGATGCCGGTGGACTCGACGACGATGTCGGCGCCCAGCTCGGCCCACGGCAGGTTGGCGGGGTCACGCTCGGCAGTCACCTTGAAGGTGTGGCCGTCGACGGTGATGCTGTCCTCGGTGTGCGAGACCTCGCCCGGGAAGGTGCCCAGGGTGGTGTCGTACTTGAGCAGGTGAGCCAGGGTCTTCGTGTCGGTGAGGTCGTTGACACCGACGATCTCGATGTCAGCGCCCTGGGCCTTGACCGCCCGGAAGAAGTTGCGGCCGATGCGGCCGAAGCCGTTGATGCCTACCCGGATCGTCACGAACCGATCTCCTCGTTAGGTACGCCGGCGCGAAGCCGACGGGGGTGAGATTTGGGAAGTCCCCGACCGCCTATGACCCTACCCCTCCGGGCGCGGGGAGGGCACATCGCGCCACCTCGTGAGACTGGGCGTGGCGCACGGTAAACCCGATTTCAGGCCGTCCGGCCTTGGCCCGGCGGGCAGTTGGTCCCGGGCCATTGGTCTCTACCAATTCGGGAGTTCCGGGCCGGCCCGAAAACGACCGCGGCCGGTGTCCGTCATCCGGACACCGGCCACTGTTACTCGCCCACTCGTCTCCAGCGCGCTCGGGGCGGCGCTCACGGAGCGTGACCGTCAGTTGAGCGCCATCTCGTCGGTCAGATTGGCCTCGGTGCTCGGCAGGCCGAGCTCGGCGGCGCGCTTGTCGGCCATCGCCAGCAGTCGGCGGATCCGGCCGGCCACCGCGTCCTTGGTCAGGGGCGGGTCGGCGAGCGCGCCCAGCTCCTCCAGCGAGGCCTGCTTGTGCTGCATCCGCAGCTGGCCGGCCGCGGCCAGATGCTCGGGCACCTCCTCGCCGAGGATCTCCAGCGCGCGCTGCACCCGGGCGCCGGCCGCGACCGCGGCGCGGGCCGAGCGGCGCAGGTTGGCGTCGTCGAAGTTGGCCAGGCGGTTGGCGGTGGCCCGGACCTCGCGCCGCATCCGGCGCTCCTCCCAGGCGAGCACCGACTCGTGCGCACCGAGGCGGGTCAGCAGCGCGCCGATCGCGTCGCCGTCACGGATCACCACCCGGTCCACGCCGCGCACCTCGCGGGCCTTGGCCGGGATGCCGAGCCTGCGGGCCGCGCCGACCAGGGCGAGGGCGGCCTCGGAGCCGGGGCAGGTGATCTCCAGCGAGGAGGAGCGGCCCGGCTCGGTGAGCGAGCCGTGCGCCAGGAAGGCCCCGCGCCAGGCCGCCTCGGCATCGCAGGTGGCGCCGGAGACGACCGCCGGGGGCAGACCTCGGATCGGGCGCCCGCGCCCGTCCACGAGGCCGGTCTGGCGCGCGAGCAGCTCGCCGTCCTTGACCACCCGGACGACGAAGCGGCTGCCGCGTCGCAGTCCGCCCGGGGCCATCACCACGAGGTCGGAGGAGTGCCCGAAGATCTCCAGGAGGTCCTTGCGCAGCCGGCGCGCCGCCGCCCCGGTGTCGAGCTCCGCCTCGATCACGATGCGGCCGCTCACGATGTGCAGTCCGCCCGCGAACCGCAGGATCGCCGACACCTCCGCCTTGCGACAGCAGGCCCGGGTGACCGGGAGCCGGCTGATCTCGTCCTTCACCGCTGGAGTCATCGCCATGGCCCGATCCTTCCATGTGTCCGGAAAATCCGGTCGTACGCGGCCGCCAACAGCTCCGGGTCGTGTCGCGGGGTGCCGTCGGTACGGGCCACCGTGCCGAGCACCAGAGCGGCACCCATCCGTTCGGCGGCCTTCTCCAGACCGGCCAGGTCCGCCTGGCCGAAGGCACCGCCCGTGACGGCGCG
Organism: Kitasatospora sp. NPDC004669; assembly: GCF_040609455.1. Lineage (NCBI taxonomy): Bacteria > Bacillati > Actinomycetota > Actinomycetes > Kitasatosporales > Streptomycetaceae > Kitasatospora > Kitasatospora sp. NPDC004669. Next base: position 18,221 of record NZ_JBEXKB010000023.1, on the reverse strand, counting down.
CTCGTCCACCAGGATCGCATCCACGGCGAGCTGCGGAGCGTGGTCGGCGATGACCTCCAGGTGACGCTGCGGGGTGAAGCCCTCGGTCTCCCCGGGCTGCGGGGCCAGGTTGAGGGTGAGCAGACGGCGGGCGCGGGTCTCGGTCAGTGCCTTGGCCAGCTCGGGCACCAGCAGGTGCGGCAGCACGCTGGTGAACCAGGAGCCGGGCCCGAGCACCACCCAGTCCGCCTCCCGGACCGCCGTGACCGCCTCCGGGACGGCCGGCGGCTCGTCCGGCAGCAGCCGGATCGACTGCACGGTGCCGGGGGTGACCGCCACGCTGGCCTGGCCGCGCACGGCCGTGACCTCGGCCGGGCGGGCCGGGTCGTGGCCGCGCACGCTCGCCTCGATGTCCAGCGGCACCGCCGACATCGGCAGCACCCGGCCCTGGACGTTCAGCAGCCGGCCGACCCAGTCCAGCGCCGCCACCGGGTCGCCGAGCTTCTCCCAGAGCGCGACGATCAGGAGGTTGCCGACCGCGTGCCCGCCCAGCTCACCGTTGCCGGTGAAACGCTGCTGGATCACCTCGGACCAGGTGCGGCCCCAGTCGTCGTCCCCGCACAGCGCGGCCAGCGCCTTGCGCAGGTCCCCCGGCGGCAGCACGCCCAGCTCCTCGCGCAGCCGACCGCTGGAGCCGCCGTCGTCGGCGACGGTGACCACGGCGGTGAGGTCGCTGGTGAGCCGGCGCAACGCGGACAGCGAGGCGGACAGGCCCTGGCCGCCGCCGAGCGCGGTGATCCGGGGAGCCGGATTGGCCCGGGCGGGACTACTGCGCGGACGGCCCGGCGTCGGGCTGCCCGCCCGTTCGCCGGCCCTGCTCTGCGGCTGTCGCCCGGGCACGTATCCCGCCACACTCACCTCGCGTTCCTCGGCCCCGCCACCGGCTCCGCCGGGGGCCCGGCAGGGAAAGCGGCGGTTACTCCCGTCCCATGTCACGGTGGACGAGCACCGTCTCGACTCCGTCGGCGATGAGACGCTTGGTCAGACGCTCGGACATGGCGACGCTGCGGTGCTTGCCACCGGTGCAGCCTACGGCAAGCGTCATGTAGCGCTTCCCCTCCCGCCGGTAGCCCTCGGTAACGATCCGGAGCAGCTCGGCATAACCGTTCAGGAACTCGTTGGCACCGGGCTGCTGGAACACGTAGTCGGCGACGTCCGCGTCGGTGCCGGTACGGGCCCGAAGCTCGGGCACCCAGTGCGGGTTGGGCAGGAAGCGGCAGTCCACCACGAGGTCGGCGTCGACCGGCAGGCCGTACTTGAAGCCGAAGGACATCACGGTGGCGCGCAGCTCGGGCTCGTCGTGGTCGGCGAACTGGGCGTCCAGCTTGGCGCGCAGCTGGTGCACGTTGAGGTTGGAGGTGTCGATCACCAGGTCGGCCTCGCCGCGCAGGTCGCGCAGCAGGTCGCGCTCCTGGGCGATGCCGTCCACGATCCGGCCGTCGGCCTGCAGCGGGTGCGGGCGGCGCACGCTCTCGAAGCGGCGCACCAGGGCCTCGTCGGAGGAGTCGAGGAAGACCACCCGGAGGCGGACGCCGCGCTTCTCCAGCTCGTCCAGCGAGGTGAGCAGGTCGTCGAAGAACTGGCGGCCGCGGACGTCCACGACCACGCCGATCCGGGCGACGTTGCCCTGGGAACGGGCGCCCAGGTCGACCATGGTGGGGATCAGGGCCGGCGGCAGGTTGTCCACCACGAACCAGCCGAGGTCCTCCAGGCACTTCGCGGCGGTGGAGCGGCCGGCTCCGGACATGCCGGAGATGATCACCAGCTCCGGCGCGTTCTCGGCCACGTCTGACACGGTCACTTCGGTTCCCCGCTCTCGGTCTTTCTGCTGGGGAGAACGCGCACGGCACGACCGCCCTTCCCCGTCCCGGACAGGCGGGCGGGGTCGGGGCGCGCCGACAGACGGGCGGCGTCGGCCGTCATGGCGTCTCCTGGGATGGTGCGGTCTGGGGTGCTGCGGCCACCGGCCCGGCGGCCTGGTCGGCCCCGTCCTCGATGATCTCGCCGGTCGCGGTGTTGACCGCGGGAGCGGCGGGTGTACGGGACGACAACGCTGCCGCAACGGTCTCCGCGGTGCGGCGTCCGATACCGGGTACCGCGCAGAGTTCGTCGACGGTGGCGGCCCGGAGCTTCTTCAGCGAGCCGAAGTGCTTGAGCAGCGCCTGGCGGCGAGTCTCGCCGAGGCCCGGGACGGAGTCCAGTTCCCCGGCGGTGAGTCGCTTGGAACGCTTGTTGCGCTGATAGCCGATCGCGAAGCGGTGGGCCTCGTCGCGGACCCGCTGGAGCAGGTAGAGGCCCTCGCTGGAGCGCGGCAGCACGACCGGGTCGTCCTCGCCGGGCAGCCAGACCTCCTCCAGGCGCTTGGCCAGGCCGCACAGCGCGACGTCGTCGATGCCGAGCTCGTCCAGGGCCCGCTTGGCCGCGGCGACCTGCGGCTGGCCGCCGTCGACCACCAGCAGCTGCGGCGGGTAGGCGAAGCGCTTGGGGCGGCCCTCCTCGTCCCGGGCAACGGTGCCACTGCCGAGCTCGGGGGTGGCGGGCCGGTCCTCCTCGGGGACGGCCCACTCGCCGGTCTGCTCGCGCTCCTGGAGGTAGCGGCGGAAGCGACGGCTGATCACCTCGTGCATCGAGCGGACGTCGTCCTGGCCCTCGAAACCCTTGATCTGGAAGCGCCGGTACTCGCTCTTGCGGGCCAGGCCGTCCTCGAAGACGACCATCGAGGCGACCACGTCCTCGCCCTGGAGGTGGGAGATGTCGTAGCACTCGATGCGCAGCGGGACGGAGTCCAGCTCCAGCGCGTCGGCGATCTCCTGCAGGGCGCGGCTGCGGGTGGTCAGGTCGGAGGCACGCTTGGTCTTGTGCAGCGCCAGCGCCTGCTGGGCGTTGCGCTGCACGGTGGCCATCAGGTCCTTCTTGTCGCCGCGCTGCGGGATGCGCAGGTCGACCTGGCTGCCGCGCAGCTCGCTCAGCCACTCCTTTATCGGGGCGGCCGGTTCGGGCAGGGCGGGGACCAGCACCTCGCGCGGGACCGATTCACTGCGTTCATCCGCGGTGGCGCCGCCGTAGAGCTGCTGGAGGGCGTGCTCGACCAGGCCGGCGGTGTCGACGTCCTCGACCTTGTCGGTGACCCAGCCGCGCTGGCCGCGCACCCGACCGCCGCGGACGTGGAAGATCTGCACGGCGGCCTCGAGTTCGTCCTCGGCGAGGGCCAGCAGGTCGGCGTCGGTGGCGTCGGCGAGCACGATGGCGTTCTTCTCCATCGCGCGCTTGAGGGCGCCGATGTCGTCCCGCAGCCGGGCCGCCTTCTCGTACTCCATCTCGGCGGCCGCCTCCTGCATCTGCTCTTCCAGCCGGCGCAGGTAGTTGCCGGTGCGTCCGGCCATGAAGTCGCAGAAGTCCTCGGCCAGCGCCCGGTGTTCGTCCGCCGAGACCTTGCCGACGCAGGGCGCGGCGCACTTGCCGATGTAGCCCAGCAGGCAGGGGCGGCCGACCTGTCGGGCGCGCTTGAACACGCCGTTGGAGCAGGTGCGGACGGGGAAGACGCGCAGCAGCAGGTCGACCGTCTCGCGGATCGCCCAGGCGTGCCCGTACGGGCCGAAGTAGCGCACGCCCTTCTTGTGCGCCCCACGCATCACCTGGACCCGCGGGTACTCCTCGTTGAGGGTGACGGCGAGTTCCGGATAGCTCTTGTCGTCGCGGTACTTGACGTTGAACCGCGGGTCGAACTCCTTGATCCAGGAGTACTCCAGCTGGAGCGCCTCGACCTCGGTGTCGACCACGGTCCACTCCACCGAGGCGGCGGTGGTGACCATGGTCGCGGTGCGCGGGTGCAGGCCGGCCAAGTCCTGGAAGTAGGACGACAGGCGCGGCCGCAGGCTCTTGGCCTTGCCGACGTAGATGACCCGGCCGTGGGCGTCGCGGAACTTGTAGACGCCCGGGGAGGTCGGGATCGCGCCCGGCGCCGGGCGGTAGGTGCTCGGGTCAGCCATGAGTCCACCGTACCGAGTGCGGTCGGGGCCGTGGGGACAAGATCAATCGAGAGGAGCTCAACTGCTTCAGCTCGGGGTGACCTTGAGGTTCCCACCCTCGACCGTGACGGTGTAGGCGGGCAGCGGGCTGGGCGCCGGTCCGTCCTGCACCGCGCCGTCGGCGATGCCGAACCGGCTGCCGTGGCAGGGGCACTGGATCTGCTCCTTCTTGACCTGGTCCACGATGCAGCCGGCGTGGGTGCACTTGGCGCTGAAGGCCTTGTACTGGCCGGCGGTCGGTTGGGTGACCACGATCTTCTGCTCGCGGAAGACCTTGCCGCCGCCCTCCGGGATCGCCGAGGCCGGGCCGAGGTCCACCGGGCCCTTGGGGGCGCTGCTGGAGTCGGAGGAGCCGGAGGAGCCGGAGGAGGAGCTGCAGCCGGTGAGCGCCACGGTGCCGCCGACCGCCAGTGCGGCCGCGGCCCCGCAGAGCAGGGAGCGGCGGGAGGTGGCGGGGCTGGTCTCGGGGGCCTCGGACATCGGTGCGCTCCTGGCGGGTTCGGCTACGGGACGGGCCACGGCTGGGTGGGCCCGTGGAAGTCTATGCGGCACGCGCCCCGCCGCTCCCGGATGGGAACGGCGGGGCGCGATCCGTCCTACTTCTTGGCGGCGGCCCGCTTGCGCGGCGCCCTCTTGGCGGGTGCCGCGACCGGGGCGTCCGCGAAGTCGCCCGGCAGGATGTCCCGCAGGAACTTGCCGGTGTGGCTCTCCGGGACGGCCGCGATCTGCTCCGGGGTGCCTTCGGCGACCACCGTGCCGCCGCCGGAGCCGCCCTCGGGGCCCATGTCGACGACCCAGTCGGCGGTCTTGATCACATCGAGGTTGTGCTCGATGACGATCACCGTGTTGCCCTTGTCGACCAGCCCGCTGAGCACCTTGATCAACTTGCTGATGTCCTCGAAGTGCAGACCGGTGGTGGGCTCGTCCAGCACGTAGACCGTCCGCCCGGTGGAGCGCTTCTGCAGCTCCGACGCGAGCTTGACGCGCTGCGCCTCGCCGCCGGAGAGCGTCGGCGCGGACTGGCCGAGCCGGACGTATCCGAGGCCGACGTCGTTGAGCGTCCTGAGGTGGCGGGCGATCGCCGGGACGGCCTCGAAGAAGCCCAGCGCCTCCTCGATCGGCATGTCCAGCACCTCGGCGATGGACTTGCCCTTGTAGTGGACCTCCAGCGTCTCCCGGTTGTACCGGGCACCGTGACAGACCTCGCACGGCACGTAGACGTCCGGCAGGAAGTTCATCTCGATCTTGATGGTGCCGTCGCCGGTGCAGTTCTCGCAGCGGCCGCCCTTGACGTTGAAGGAGAAGCGGCCGGGCAGGTAGCCGCGGACCTTGGCCTCCTGGGTCTCCGCGAAGAGCCGGCGGACGTGGTCGAACACTCCGGTGTAGGTGGCCGGGTTGGACCGCGGGGTGCGGCCGATCGGCGACTGGTCGACGTGGACCACCTTGTCCACCAGGTCGGTGCCGGTGATCCGGGTGTGCCGGCCGGGCACGCTGCGGGCGCCGTTCAGCTCCCGGGCGAGGTGGGTGTAGAGGATGTCGTTGACCAGCGTCGACTTGCCGGAGCCGGAGACGCCGGTGATCGCGGTCAGGGTGCCGAGCGGGAAGCCGACCGTGACGTCCTTGAGGTTGTGCTCGCGGGCGCCGTGGACGGTCAGCTGGCGCTTCTTGTCCCGGTCGCGGCGGGCGGCCGGGATCGGGATGGACCTCTTGCCGGAGAGGTACTGGCCGGTCAGCGACTCCTTGTTGCCGAGCAGCTGCTTCAGCGAACCGGAGTGCACCACCTTGCCGCCGTGCTCGCCGGCGCCCGGGCCGATGTCCACCACCCAGTCCGCGGTCTTGATGGTGTCCTCGTCGTGCTCGACCACGATCAGGGTGTTGCCGATGTCGCGCAGCCGCACCAGCGTCTCGATCAGCCGGTGGTTGTCCCGCTGGTGCAGGCCGATGGACGGCTCGTCCAGCACGTACAGCACGCCGACCAGGCCGGAACCGATCTGGGTGGCCAGCCGGATGCGCTGGGCCTCGCCGCCGGACAGGGTGCCGGCCGCGCGGTCCAGGGAGAGGTAGTCCAGGCCGACGTCGACCAGGAAGCGCAGCCGCTCGTTGACCTCCTTGAGGACCCGCTCGGCGATCTGCTTGTCCCGGTCGTTGAGCTTCATCGCGCCCAGGAACTCGGCGCAGTCGCTGATCGACATCGACGAGACGTCGGCGATCGACTTCTCCTCGACGGTGACCGCGAGCACCACCGGCTTGAGCCGAGTGCCCTCACAGGTCGGGCAGGGCACCTCGCGCATGTAGCCCTCGAAGCGCTCGCGGCTGCTGTCGCTCTCCGCCTCGGTGTGCCGGCGCTGGATGAACGGGACGGCGCCCTCGAAGCCGGTGCTGTACGAGCGCTCGCGGCCGAAGCGGTTGCGGTAACGGACCTGCACCTGGTGCTTGTGCCCGTACAGCAGCGCCTTCTTGGCGCGGGCGGGCAGCCCGGCCCAGGGGATGTCGGTGCGGAAGCCGAGCTCCTCGGCCAGCGCGTCGATCAGGCGCTGGAAGTACTCCTTGGCGTGCCCGGCCGACCACGGGTGGATCGCGCCCTCGTCCAGCGAGCGCTCCGGGTCCGGCACGACCAGCTCCGGGTCGACCTCCATCCGGTTGCCCAGGCCCGAGCAGTCCGGGCAGGCGCCGAACGGCGAGTTGAAGGAGAACGAGCGCGGCTCCAGCTCCTCGAACGACACGTCGTCGTACGGGCAGTAGAGGTGCTCGGAGTACATCCGCTCGCGCTCCGGGTCGTCCTCCGGGAGGTCGACGAAGTCCAGCACGACCATGCCGCCGGACAGCCGCAGGGCCGTCTCCACCGAGTCGGTGAGCCGCCGCTTGGCGCTCTCCTTGACGGTCAGGCGGTCGACCACCACCTCGACGGTGTGCTTCTCCTGCTTCTTCAGCTTCGGCGGCTCGGCGAGCTGGATCGTCTCGCCGTCCACCCGGGCGCGGGAGTAGCCCTTGGACTGGAGGTCGGCGAAGAGGTCGACGAACTCGCCCTTGCGCTCGCGCACCACCGGGCTGAGCACCTGGAACCGGGTGCCCTCGGCGAGCTCCAGCACCTTGTCCACGATCGCCTGCGGCGACTGCTTGGCGATCGGGCGGCCGCAGTGCGGACAGTGCGGCTTGCCGATCCGGGCGAACAGCAGGCGCAGGTAGTCGTAGACCTCGGTGATGGTGCCGACGGTCGAACGGGGGTTGCGGTTGGTGGACTTCTGGTCGATCGAGACGGCCGGGGAGAGGCCCTCGATGAAGTCCACGTCGGGCTTGTCCATCTGCCCGAGGAACTGGCGGGCGTACGAGGACAGCGACTCGACGTAGCGGCGCTGGCCCTCGGCGAAGATCGTGTCGAAGGCGAGCGAGGACTTGCCGGAGCCGGAGAGGCCCGTGAAGACGATGAGGGAGTCGCGGGGCAGGTCGAGCGAGACGTTCTTGAGGTTGTGCTCGCGAGCACCGCGGACGATGAGGCGGTCGGCCACTGCTTCTGGCGCCTTTCTCCGGGGCGAGATGGCTTGCGGTGAGATTCGGTCTTCTTCCAGGATGCGGCAGCCAGCCTATAGCTCAGACGTTCGAATCTCGACTCTGTCCAGTGGAGACCACCCGAACGAGTGAGGGCCACCCCGGGGCCGTCCGCACCCGGACCGAAAAAAGCCCTGCTCAGAGACCGGATTCGGCGATAGCGTCGCCTGGTCAACGAGCGAAGCCCTCCTCGGGCAACGCGCCGTCTCGCACAGAAGGCAGATTCGATGTCCGACTCGCACTCCGCCGCCGCTCTAGCCACCGAGCGACTGAACCTGGTCGAGGCAAGCACCCGGCGCATGCTGGAGACCGTCTCCGCGCTGTTGCCGGAGGCCGTCACCGAGCCCTCCGCGCTCCCCGGCTGGACCCGCGGCCACGTGCTGGCCCACATCGCCCGCAACGCCGACTCCCTGGTCAACCTGCTGACCGGCGCCCGCACCGGCACCGACATCCCGCAGTACGCCAGCGAGCAGGCCCGCGACCAGGGCATCGAGGACGGCGCCGGCCGCCCGCTGGACACCCAGCTCACCGACCTTCGCGAGTCGCACGAGGGCTTCGCCGCGGCCGCCGCGCTGATGACCGACGAGGACTGGGCCGCCGAGGTGCGCCACCGCTCCGGCGCCGTCTTCCCGGCCTGCGACCTCGTCTGGAAGCGTCTCGCCGAGGTCGAGTACCACCTGGTCGACCTGGACGGCGGCTACTCCTCCGACGAGTGGCCGGAGCTGTTCACCGTCACCGAGTTCCACAAGCTCGCCGCCAAGCTGCGCGGCGCCGACCTGCCCGCCGTCGAGCTGGTCGCCGAGGACACCGGGGACCGCGGCCTGATCGGCTCGGGCCCCGTTTCGCTGACCGTCCAGGGCCCGGTCCGAGCCCTGCTCGCCTGGCTCTCCGGCCGCTCCGACGGCGCAGGCCTGCGCCGCACCCCCGACACCGCGCTGCCCCAGCTTCCCCCGCTGGGCTGACGGGGCCAGGATGATCCTGAACCCTGTTGTAGCCGGACCCGGACGAGGAGCGGACTGATGACGTACCACGGAGCGGTCAAGGTCGGCGGGCCGCCGGACGTGCGCGAGCTGGCGCACCTGATCATCACCAAGGTGGCCGTCGGCCCGTACGACAACAACGCCTACCTGCTGCGCTGCCGGGCCACCGACGAGCAGCTGCTGATCGACGCGGCCGCCGACGCACCGGTGCTGCTGGAGACCGTCGGGGACGACCTCGAAACGGTGGTCACCACCCACCGGCACCACGACCACTGGGGCGCGCTCGCCGAGGTCGTCGCCACCACCGGCGCCCGTACCGCCGCCGGACAGCACGACGCCGAGGGCATCGACGTGCCGACCGAGCTGCTGCTCACCGACGGCGACAAACTGCGGGTCGGCGACGTCGAGCTCACCGTCCGGCACCTGGTCGGCCACACCCCGGGCGCGATCGTGCTGATCTACGACGACCCCCAGGGCCACCCGCACGTCTTCACCGGCGACTGCCTCTTCCCGGGCGGCGTCGGCAACACCTGGGGCGACCCGGAGGCCTTCAGGAGCCTCTTCCGGGACGTCAACGAGAAGATCTTCGACGTCCTCCCGGACGAGGCCTGGGTCTACCCCGGCCACGGCAACGACACCACCGTCGGCGCCGAGCGCCCACACCTGGAGGAGTGGCGCGAGCGCGGCTGGTGACGAATTCGGGCCGGTCGGCTCCACCCGGAGCCGACCGGCCCGAATCACGGCTCGCCTCCTGAGAGATGCCGAGCACACGCACACGACGGCTCCATGCAGAGACACACCAGGGCGACGGCCCCGGACACCTCCCGGATACCACCGGGACAGGCCCCGTGCGCATCGAGCTGACACTCGGCGCTGACGTAGCGCCCGGCCTTGCCCACGTCGAGGCGGATCACAAGGCCGGTCGGCGAGTCCGACCAGCGGGCGGTAGCGGTCACGACCAGGCCCCCATGTCGATCATGTTGAAGTCCTCCAGCTCGACCCAGACGACGACCTCGCCGGTGGCGTCGGTGGAGCCCCACTCGCAGCCCGACCGGAGAATGTCGAGCACCTCGGTCCATTGCGTGGACGAGGTGTCGGCCGGCGCGGTCGTCGAGAGTCGCACGCGACCCGCTTTTCCCTTGGTAATTCGCACGGGAGCCCCAGCAGCCTGGCCGAGAGAGGCCTTGAACAGACTTGTGCGCATGCTGATCTGCACCGACGTTCCCCTTATCGGTACGGTGAAATCGTATCGATGGAGTAGCGGCGCGAGCGTTACGGTGTCAGCCGCAACGCACCATTCGGAGCGAGGAAGGCCGAGGCGTGAGCGACACACCCTCTTACCTGCACGTCGCGGACGCCCTGCGCGGCCACATCACCTCCCGGCGGCTTCAGCCGGGCGATCGGATGCCGTCCATCAGTGCGCTCCAGCGCGAGCACAACGTGTCGACCGGCGTGATCCAGCGGGCCTACGCCGTGTTGATCGATGAAGGACTCGTGCTCGCCCGCCCGGGTGCCGGGTACTACGTCAAGTCCCAGGAGCCACCGGCCGTCCTGGTGCGGCGCCAGCGCGTTGCGCCCGGCGACGGATCGCCGACGGAGGCCGCCCTCGCACGGCAAGGCGTGGTCGGCACTTGGCGGCACGAGTCGCAGCCTCGTGCCGCCGACGCCCGGATCGCAGCTCGACTGGAGATCCAGCCCGGCGATCCGGTGATGCACACCAGCTACGTCTACCTGGCCGACGGCGATCCGGCGCAGCTGGCCGAGAGCTGGGAGCCCATGGCGGCCACCGGAGGAAGCCTGATCGTCCTACCGGAGGCCGGTCCACACGCAGGCATCGGCGTCGCCGACCGGATGGCCCTCATCGGCATCGAGGTCGGCACCCCGGTCGAGCGGGTCACCGCCCGCCAGGCCAGCCGCTCCGAGGCCCAGGCCCTTGGCGTCGCGCCCGCTGTGCCCGTGATGGCGATCGAGCGCACCTACTACGACCAGGCCACCGGCCAGCCAGTCGAGACCGCCGATGTCGTGCTGCTCGGCTCGCGCTGGATCGCCGAGTACGGCCGACGCCCGCAGAACTGAGCCCCGCCGCCGGATCGCTATCCGGCAGCGGGGCTCCAGCTCATTCAATTTCGATCAGGCGGCGAGCTTCTCGGGCTCCTTCTCGGTCCGCTCCTGCTTCTTGGAGGCCATCAGGCTGGTCACCGTGGTGACGGCCAGTACGACGACGATGAAACCGAGCGAGAACGGGATGCCGATCTCCGGGACGTTCGCGCCGGCCTCGTGGGCGGCGTGCAGCACCAGTTTCACGCCGATGAAGCCGAGGATCACCGACAGGCCGTAGCTCAGGTGGACCAGCTTCTTCAGCAGGCCGCCGATCAGGAAGTACAGCTGGCGCAGGCCCATCAGGGCGAAGGCGTTGGCGGTGAAGACGATGTACGGGTCCTGGGTGAGGCCGAAGATGGCCGGGATCGAGTCCAGGGCGAACAGCACGTCGGTCGTACCGATCGCGAGCATGACGATCAGCATCGGGGTGATCAGCCGGCGGCCGTTCTCCCGGATGAAGAGCTTGGTGCCGTGGTACTTGTCGGTCGACGGGAAACTTCGTTCGATCGACTTGAGCAGGCGGCTCTCCTCGTACTCCTCGTCCTCCTCGTCGGCCCGGGCCTCCTTGATCAGCTTCCACGCCGTCCAGATCAGGAAGGCGCCGAAGATGAAGAACACCCAGGAGAGCTGCGCCACCAGCGCCGCGCCGCCCGCGATGAACACCGCGCGGAGCACCAGGGCGATGATCACGCCGAACATCAGCACGCGCTGCTGGTAGACCCTGGGCACCGCGAACTTGCCCATGATCAGGATGAACACGAAGAGGTTGTCGACGCTGAGCGACTTCTCGGTGATGTAGCCGGCGAAGAACTCGCCCGCCGACTGCCCTCCGGAGTGCCACCAGAGGAACCCGCCGAAGAGCACCGCCAGCGCGACCCAGACGGCCGTCCAGATCCCGGCCTCCTTGATCGAGACCTCGTGCGGCTTGCGGCCCCCGATGAAGAAGTCGGCCACGACCAGTGCGATCAGCACACCGATCGTGGTGACCCACATGGTTACGGAAACGTCCATGACTGCTCCTCCGGCAGCTAGGCGAGACAGGTCGTCACTGCCGGAGGTCTCTTCCGCCCATCGGGCCAGCGCCCCGGGGTGCCGCGACGGGCACCCGTGATGACGGGGTCGGCTGTCGAGGAATACTCCCCTCCGCTGCCATCGAGAGTAACAGGAGAGGCAAGAGAAGGTAAAGAAGGTAAAGGACCGTCAGGGGTCAGAGGAACGGCTCGATCGCCGGCAGCAGGTCCTGGAAGGTCCGCCCCTTGGCCGGGGCGCCGATCGCCTGCATCTCCCAGCCGCCGTTACCGTCCCGGACCACCTTGGCCATGATCTGCCCGGTGTGCGGCCCGCCGCCCGCCAGCTCGTACCGGGCCAGCTCCACCCCGGTGGTCTCGTCCAGCAGTCGGCAGTGCGCCCGGCTCACCTCGGCGAAGGTCTGCCCGGTGTACGAGCTGACCGTGAACACCACCTGGGTGATGTGCGCCGGCACGTGCAGCAGGTCGACCAGGATCGCCTCGTCGTCCTCGGCGCCGGTGCCGCCCACCAGGTTGTCCCCGGTGTGCCGCACCGAGCCGTCGGTGGACTCCAGGTGCTGGAAGAACACCACGTCGGACGGGGTCTTCTCGGCGTACAGCAGCGCCGAGGCGTCCAGGTCGATCTTCCTGGTCCGGCTGCCGAACAGGCCCCGCTTGGGGGCGGCCTGCCAGCCGAGCCCCATCCGGACCACGGTCAGGGTGCCGCCCGCCCCCTTCTGGAGGCTGACCCGCTGCCCCTTGGCAAGGTTCACCGACACGACGTTGTCCTCTCTGCCGGCCACGCGGTCACACCCGCACGGCTCCCGGTGGAACACCCCGTCGCCGTCCCCCGGCTGAGGCCCCCTCTGCAATACGGCCCGCAACCCCGTCCGGGGGCGCGATGCCGCAGGCCAGCCTAGGGCCTGCGGCACCCCCGACTCCTCCGGGTCACCCGGTTTGTGGCAAGGCTGAGACACCACCGGGCTTGACCGGTGCAGGAACCGGCCAAGCCCGACGCACCGGTGGACGGGTCAGGCCACACCGGCCTCGCGCATCTGCCGCAGTTCCTTCTTCAGCTCCTTCACCTCGTCGCGCAGCCGTGCCGCGACCTCGAACTGGAGATCGGCGGCCGCCGTGTGCATCCGGTCGGTCATCTCCTGGATCAGGTCCGCCAGCTCGGCGGCCGGCATCGACTTGGCGGGCTTGCGCTCCGAGCCCAGCATCGGCACCGGGGCCTTGCCGGCCTTCTGGCCCGCGCCGCGGTAGCCGGTGGAGAGCAGCTCGTCGGTGTCCACGTCCTCGCGGGCGAGGGTGTCCAGGATGTCGCCGATCTTCTTCCGCAGCGGCTGCGGGTCGATCCCGTGCTCCTTGTTGTAGGCCTGCTGGACGACCCGGCGGCGGTTGGTCTCCTCGATCGCCTTCTCCATCGAGGGGGTGATCCGGTCCGCGTACATGTGGACCTGGCCGGAGACGTTGCGGGCGGCGCGGCCGATGGTCTGGATGAGTGACGTGCCGGAGCGCAGGAAGCCCTCCTTGTCGGCGTCCAGGATCGCCACCAGCGACACCTCGGGCAGGTCCAGGCCCTCGCGCAGCAGGTTGATGCCGACCAGCACGTCGAACCGGCCCGCGCGCAGCTCGCGCAGCAGCTCGACCCGGCGCAGGGTGTCCACGTCGCTGTGCAGGTACCGGACCCGGATGTCCAGGCCGAGCATGTAGTCGGTGAGGTCCTCGGCCATCTTCTTGGTCAGCGTGGTGACCAGGACGCGCTCGTCCCGCTCCACCCGCTTGCGGACCTCGTGCACCAGGTCGTCGATCTGGCCCTCGGTCGGCTTGACGATCACCTCGGGGTCGATCAGGCCGGTCGGGCGGATGATCTGCTCGACCTGACCGTCACCGCGGGACAGCTCGTACGGGCCGGGCGTCGCCGACAGGTACACCGTCTGACCGATCCGCCCGAGGAACTCCTCCCACTTCAGCGGGCGGTTGTCCATCGCGGACGGCAGCCGGAAGCCGTGCTCGACCAGGGTGCGCTTGCGCGAGGCGTCGCCCTCGTACATCGCGCCGATCTGCGGGACGGTGACGTGCGACTCGTCGATGACCAGGAGGAAGTCCTCCGGGAAGTAGTCCAGCAGGGTGTTCGGCGGGGAGCCGGGCTCGCGGCCGTCGAAGTGCATCGAGTAGTTCTCGACGCCCGAACAGGTGCCGATCTGGCGCAGCATCTCGATGTCGTAGGTGGTGCGCATGCGCAGCCGCTGGGCCTCCAGCAGCTTGCCCTGCTTCTCCAGCTTGGCGAGCGTCTGCTCCAGTTCCTGCTCGATGCCGGTGACCGCCCGCTCCATGCGCTCGGGGCCGGCCACGTAGTGCGAGGCGGGGAAGACGTAGATCTGCTCGTCCTGGCTGATGATCTCGCCGGTGAGCGGGTGCAGGGTGTAGAGCGCCTCGATCTCGTCGCCGAACATCTCGATCCGGACGGCGAGCTCCTCGTAGACCGGGAAGATCTCGATGGTGTCGCCGCGGACCCGGAAGGTGCCCCGGGTGAAGGCCACGTCGTTGCGCGCGTACTGGATGTCGACGAAGCGGCGCAGCAGCACGTCGCGGTCGATCTCCTGGCCGACCTTGAGCGGCACCATCCGGTCCACGTACTCCTGCGGGGTGCCCAGGCCGTAGATGCAGGAGACCGAGGCGACCACGATCACGTCGCGGCGGGTGAGCAGCGAGTTGGTGGCCGAGTGCCGCAGCCGCTCGACCTCCTCGTTGATCGAGGAGTCCTTCTCGATGTAGGTGTCCGTCTGCGGGACGTACGCCTCGGGCTGGTAGTAGTCGTAGTACGAGACGAAGTACTCGACCGCGTTGTTCGGCAGCAGCTCGCGGAACTCGTTCGCCAGCTGCGCGGCCAGCGTCTTGTTCGGCGCCATCACCAGGGTGGGGCGCTGCAGCTTCTCGATCATCCAGGCCGTCGTGGCCGACTTGCCGGTACCGGTGGCACCGAGCAGCACGACGTCCTTCTCCCCTCCCCTGATCCGTCGCTCCAGCTCGGCGATCGCCGCCGGCTGGTCGCCGTTCGGCTGGAAGGGACTGACGACCTCGAAGGGCGCCACGGACCGCTCAATACTCGTGATGGGACGCACGACTCCACCGTACGACCCACCACCGACAGGCGGTGCCGGTTCGCTCAGGCCGCGTGGGCCTCGAAGCTCATGGCCGGCTCTCGGGCGGGGTCGATCCGCACGACGGAGTCGAAGGCGGCGGCCAGCCGCTCGATCAGCGGCAGCGTGGGGTCGACGCCGCTCTCCTCGATGCTCTCGACCGTCTCCTCATCCAGCCCGGCCCGCTCGGCGAGCTGGGCCGGGCTCCAGCCGAGCGCGGAGCGGCGGGCGTACACGGCCTCGGCCAGCGCCATCCGCCGCCCGGCCGCGCGGTACTCCTCGCTCTCGCGGTGCTCCGCCGGCACGACCCAGCTGGTGTGGTAGCCGCTGCTCATCGCTGCTCCTCCCGGTCGTAGATCTCGTGATCGGCGGCGGGCAAGTGCTCCGCCTCGCAGACCTTCTGAGCGCGGCGCGCCCGTTCGACCTGATCGGTCTCGCGGTTCCCAGTCTTGCGGAAGACCGTCAGGAGCACAGCCCTCCGCCCCGGTGCGAGCCAGTACGTGATGCGTACGGGCCCGATCCGCAGCTCCCTCAGCGGCCCGCCCAGGTGGCTCGCCAGGGGGAACGGCAGCGTCTCACCGTCCTCGGCGAGCCGGTCGGCGGCGCGCTCGGCCGCACGGTACTCCGCGAGCGGGCAGTTCTGGAGCCAGACCCGCACCTCGGGCTCGATCTCGATCTCGTAGCCCGTCCGGGACTCGTCACCGGTCACGCCTCTCCCCCTTGCTCGGCAGTCGGAACAACTGCCGAGCAAGGGGGAAGGTCACGGCTCAGGCCTTCGCGCTGTCCCGGGCCAGGGCGACCAGGCGGGAGATGGCCCGCAGGTACTTCTTGCGGTAGCCGCCGCGCAGCATGTCCTCCGGGAAGACCTGGTCGAAGGGCAGGCCGGAGGCGGTGATGGGCAGCTCGCGGTCGTACATCCGGTCGGCCAGCACGACCAGGCGCAGCGCGGTGGACTGGTCGTCGACCTGCCGCACGCCGCGCAGGCAGACCGCGGTGACGTCGTCCAGCAGCGCACCGTAGCGGCTGGGGTGGACGGCGGAGAGGTGGGCGAGCAGGGCGTCGAAGTCGTCCAGCGAGGCGCCGGGGGTGCGGTCGGCGACGGCCTCGACGGTCTCGTCGGTGTACGGCGGCGGGGCGTCGGGCAGGCCGCGGTGGCGGTAGTCCTGGCCGTCGATCCGCATCGGGCGGAAGTGCGCGGACAGACCCTGGATCTCGCGCAGGAAGTCGGCGGCGGCGAAGCGGCCCTCGCCGAGCTTCTCCGGCAAGGTGTTCGAGGTGGCGCAGAGCTTGACGCCGTTCTCGACCAGGCGGCCGAGCAGGGTGGAGACCAGGACGGTGTCGCCCGGGTCGTCCAGCTCGAACTCGTCGATGCAGAGCAGCGTGTGCCCCGAGAGGGTCTGGACGGCCTGCTGGAAGCCGAGCGCACCGACCAGGTTGGTCAGCTCCACGAAGGTGCCGAAGGCCTTGGGGCCGGGAGCGGCGTGCCAGAGCGAGGCGAGCAGGTGGGTCTTGCCGACGCCGTAACCGCCGTCGAGGTAGACCCCGGCCGGGCCGGTGGGCACGGGGGCGGAGCGGCGGAACCAGCTGCGCTTGGGCGCGGAACCGTTTCCTCCGCCGAGGGTGCCCGCGAACTGCTCCAGGACCTGGACGGCCTCGTGCTGGCTGGGCTGGGTCGGGTCCGGGATGTACGTCCCGAAGCTCACGTCGGCGAACCGGGGCGGCGGGACCATCTCGGCGACCAGCCGCTCGGCGGGCACGACGGGGCGGCGGTCGGTGAGCGCGATCGGGTTGCCGGCCGGGCTCGCGGCGGCTATGGACTCGGTCGCGGTGGCGGGGCGGGAGGCTGCGGGCACATCTGTAGAGGGTACGCCTGGTCCCCGCGGCCCCCGAACCGGCTCCGAACCGGCTCCGAACCGCCCCCGGACCGGCCCCGGACGGGCCCCCAACCACCTCCGGACGGCCCCGGACGGCCCAGCGGTGGAACACTGAGGGCATGCAACAGTTGATCAGCCCGCTGGGCGAGCCGGTCGCCGATCCGGCCGCGCTGGAGTCGCTCGCCGCCGTCTACGCGTACCCCGACCAGGTGAATCGGGGGCGTCCCTGGTTGCGCGCCAACATGGTGGCGGGCCTGGACGGCGGGGCGAAGCTCGACGGTCTGTCCGAGGGCCTGTCCGGCGACGCGGACAAGCGGATCTTCGGTGTGCTGCGCGCCCTGTCGGACGTGGTGCTGGTGGGCGCCGAGACGGTCCGCGCGGAGGGCTACCGGCCGGCCCGGGCCCGGAAGGAGTTCGCCGCGGCGCGGGCCGCGGCGGGGCAGGCCCCGGCCCCGGCGATCGCGATCGTGAGCCGCTCGCTGGACCTCGACCTGGGCGCGCCGCTGTTCACGGAACCGCTGGTCAGGACGGTGGTGATCACCGTCGAGGACGCTCCGGAGGAGCGCCGCCGGGCGGTCGCCGAGGTAGCCGACCTGGTGCTCGCCGGGCGGGGTTCGGTGGACCTGCGGGCGGGGGTGGCGGCCCTGGCGGAGCGGGGCTGGACCCGCTTGCTGAGCGAGGGCGGCCCGCGGCTGCTGGGACAGCTGGCGGCCGCGGGTCTGCTGGACGAGCTGTGCCTGTCGCTGGCCCCGTTGATCACGGGCGGCGGCGCGCCGCGCATCATCCACGATGCGGAAATGCCTGACGTGCAACGGATGCGGCTGGTCTCATTGATCGAGCAGAAAGGATTCCTCTTCACCCGCTACTTGCGTCACCTGGGTTCGATGACCCCGTGACCCCCCGATCGTGATCCCGTTATGCGATGCCGGGGCCCGGGGGTCGGCCACTGGAAGGGACTCACGTGTTCAAGACGGTACTGATGATCGAAAAGGCTCTCTCCGACGCGGACGTGGAGCTCGTCACGACGCTCCACAGCGACGAGAAGGTGTCCTTCGTCGTCCTGATGCAGCCGCGCGGCAAGCAGGACGAACTGCTGCGGGCGCTGGACGACGTCGCCCTCGGCCACCTCGACAAGGTGGTGCACGAGCACGACGAGTCCGGGAGCAGCCCGACCGTGGCCGGCGAATCGCTGGAGCACAGCCTGCGCCACCTGCGCCAGGCCGGCGCCGAGGCGGTCGGCGAACTGGTCGAGGACAAGCCGCTGGACCGGCTGCGCGAGGTGGTCGGGCAGCAGGAGGCGGACGAGGTGGTGGTGCTCACCTCACCGCACTTCGTGGAGGAGTTCTTCCATCGCGACTGGGCCTCCCAGGCCCGGCACAAGGTGGGGGTCCCGGTGCTGAGGCTGTTCGCCAGCGACTCGTAGGGTTCGTCGTCGGACTCCCGCAGGCGGGAGTCCCCGAGGAAGGCGTCGAAGAGGTTGGACAGGGTGGACTTGCCGGAA
>NZ_JBEXKB010000022.1:97974-128962 GCF_040609455.1 Kitasatospora sp. NPDC004669 | reverse complement strand
CAGCGCTCCTGTGCTGCGCCTTCGTGCTCACGGCGGGTGTCGCGTCCGGCTACATGTACAACCGCGACCAGGCCCTGTGGCGGACCCGACTTCCCACCCCGAGGAAATCAGGGCGCGTAGTCGTAGCCGATGGTGAAGCGGGTCGGCAGGCAGGCCTCGGTGTACTCGATGATCCCTTGGTCGTCCGACCAGCGATGCACGAGGGCCAGGATCGGGGTGCCGGGCGCCAGCGCGAGGGCGGAGGCCTCGCGTGGGGTGGCCTCGCGGGCGTGCATGTCGTCGCGCCCGGCAGTGATCTTGCGGCCGGTCGCTTCGAGCACGCGGGCGGTCATGCCGTTGTTGCGGGCCGGGTTGGTGTTGAGGAGGTCCGGGCACAGCGCCGCGAAGTGGGCGGGGTACCAGGAGACGGCGAACATTGTCCGGGCCTTGCCCCGGCCGACGATGTACTCGCGCCGGATGATCTGTGCGCCGCTGTCGAGGTCGAAGAGGTCGGCCACGTACAGCGGCGGAACGACCAGCTCGGCGGCCGTGACGCGGCTGGTCTCGCCGTCCATCAGCGACGACTTCCGGCGGCTGACCCGGGCCAGTCGCTCCTGGCTACTGGCGGTGACCCGGGGATCGTCCGCCACGAAAGTGCCGCGAGGACTGGTACGCACGTAGCCCTCCACCTGGAGGTGCTGCAGCGCACGGGAGACGGTCGCGACGGCTACGCCCCACCGCCCGCAGATCTCCTTGTTGCTGGGCAGCTTCGTGCCCGGTTCCAGCTCGCCGGACAGGATCCGCTGCCGGTAGTGGTCGGCGATGACGGTGTAGGTCTTCGGGGCTCCAGCAGACAAGTCGCTCTCACGCTCCAAGTTCTGACGGGCAGTGAGAGCAGACTAGTTCACTCGGAACCGTAGCGGGTGAAATACGTCACTATTCATCCTGGACTAGTTCACTGACGCTCCGTTGAGAGGGGTTCTCTGTGCGTGTCCGTTCGGGTGGGGGATCGAGGCTGGTTCGGGAGACCGAGGAGATCCGGCGGGAGGCGGCGATGGTGTTCGACGACCTCCAGGCGGTGTTGGCGGCGGTGCGGGTGAAGCTGCCGTCGATGAGGGTCGATTGGGCATCGGTGAGGACCACGGGGGTGGTGGTCATCGAGTTGGGCGGAGCAGCTCCTCGCGAGATCGCCAAGCTGGTCGAGGTGCTGCGGGAGGGAGCCCGGGTCGTGAGCGCGAGAGACGGCTGGGTGCCCGGTGTCGGCGAGACGGTGGCCATCGTGCCTCCGGACTGGGAGATCGGCACGCCGTGGGCGCCCCGGATTCCTGCCGAGGTCGTGGAGGTGATCGACAACCTGGTGACGCTCACCGTCGATGGCAACCTTCGGCTCCGACGTCTCCACCAGGTCGAGCCCTGGACCGCTTGATGAGCACTCCCGGGATGTACACCCCCAGGCCTGGCGATCTGGTTCACGATCGTCGCGCCAATCGCATCGGCGTCGTCATGGATGTCGCCTGCGGGCGGCTCTACCTCCGCCCGCCGGACGGCGGCATCGAGTGGACTGTCGATCCTCGCCACGTCGTTCCGGCGGATTCGGCGGATTCGGAGTAGGAAGTCGGCCGGGGCCGAATTCCTACTCCGTGGGGCGGAGGGCAGCCAGGCTGCGGCGGTACGAGAGAGCGGGGCGGTCACCGAGGAGGATCTCCCCGGTGACCGCGAACGCGTTGTGGGTGAGGACGGCTTGGGAGGCTGGGTTGTCGAGCGTGGTGGCGGCGGTCAGAGAGGTGAGGCCGTAATCCGTGGCGGCGAGGCGGCAGACCTCGGCGACGGCGGCCTTGGCGAGGCCTCGGCCGGCGGCGGATTCGGCGACGCGGTAGCCGAGTTCGGCGGATCCATCGGCGAGGTCGACCAGGTTGATGCGGCCGATGAGGGAGCCGCTCGGATCGAGGATGACGTGGAACCGGCAGGTGCCCTCGGCCTGTTCGGTGAGGAGCCCGGCGTGGCGGGTCGGGAATTCGGCGAAGTAGGCGTCGCCCCGGTCGGGGATGGTGCGGGCGAACCAGGCACGGTTGGCGAGTTCGAAGGCGAGAACGGCGTCGGCGTGGTCGGGGCGGAGGCGTTCGAGGGTCAGCATTCGGCAAGTCTGGTGCGCAGGGCCTCGGTGAACCACTCGAATACCTCGCGCAGGCTCTCCTGGACGGGCCAGCCGTTGATGACGGCCAGCAGCTGCCAGTAGCGCTCGGCGCGCTGATCGTTCGCGGTCTCCAGGCGGGTGAGGAGCCAGCGTCGCAACGCTGCGTCGTCGGGGCGTTCGAAGGTCTCGGCGTAGGCGGCGGTGAGGGCGTCCACGACGGGAGAGGCGTCAGCAGAGCCGGGGGCGACACCGGCGGCCAGCGCCCCGCCGATCACCGACCGTACGGTCCCGGTCAGCGCCACGTGCAGCCCGCCCCGGTCGCCGTCCGCCCGCTCGGCGGCCTGGTGCTCGGCCATCCGCCGCACCGCCGCCCGGAAGTCCGGGTCCTGGACGAGTTCGCCCAGCTCGACCCAGGCCTCGACCTGCTCCGGCCTTGGCTCGTCCGGAAGTTCGGGCATGGCCGAGCGCAGCATGGCGACGAACTCGGGGTTGGCGTCCAGGCCGCCGAAGGTCTCGTCGATGAAGTCGTGGACCAGTCGTCGGCGTTCGACGTCGGAAAGCTTGGCGAGCTTGTGCATGAGTCTCATCTCCTCGGGGCTGGAAGAACGTTGGGCGACCGCGAGCAGCACCGCCCGGCGCAGCCGCAGGGTGCGGATCTGCACCTCCAGCGCCTCCGCGTGCGCGGCGGCGACCTCGTGCAGCGAGGCCTCGCGTTCCAGCACCCGGCGGATCGCGGGCAGGTCCAGCCCGAGTTCGCGCAGCGTGCGGACGAGGTCCAGCCGGGCCAGCGCCCGGACGTCGTAGCGCCGGTAACCGGCCGGGGTGCGGTCGGTGGGCGGCACGAGGCCGGTGTCGGCGTAGAACCGGATCGTCTTGACGGTGAGTCCGGTGCGCCGGGCGAGGTCGCCGATCGAGTAGAGCGGGTCGTTGCCGTCCATGCGGTCCACCTTGGCGTCTCCCCCTACAGGAGACTCAAGCCTCCCTCTAAGGTCTTGACCATGGGTAACACAGAGAACAGCCCCTCGATCCGCGTGCTGCTCGCCGAGGACCAGAGCATGGTCCGCGAGGCGCTGGCGGCGCTGCTCGGGCTGGAGGGGGACATCGACGTCGTCGCCCAGGTGGGCCGCGGGGACGAGGTGGTGGCGGCGGTGCTGGGGAACGACGTGCAGGTCGCCGTGCTGGACATCGAGATGCCGGGCATGACGGGCATCGAGGCGGCCGCCGAGCTGCGCCGCCGAGCGCCCCGGACGAAGGTGGTCATCGCGACGACCTTCGGCCGCCCCGGCTATCTGCGCCGGGCGATGGAGTCCGGCGCGGACGCCTTCCTGGTGAAGGACGCGCCCGCCTCGGAGCTCGCCGAGGCGATCCGCCGGGTGCTGCGCGGCGAGCGGGTGATCGACCCGGTGCTGGCGGCGGCCGCGCTGGCCGAGGGCGCCAACCCGCTGACCCCGCGCGAGCGGGACGTCCTGGGCGCGGCCGCCGACGGCGCGGTGAACGCGGACATCGCCAAGCGGCTGCACCTGTCGGAGGGGACGGTCCGCAACTACCTGTCGATGGCGATCCAGAAGACCGAGGCCCGCAACCGCACCGAGGCGGTCCGGATCGCCCGGGAGAAGGGCTGGCTGTAACCCAGCGGACGATCAGTTGAGCCGGTGCCGGGCCGCCCGGGCCTCCTGGCGGACCTTGGCGGCGCCGTCCGGGTCGAAGGCGTCCAGGATCTGCGCGTAGGCGTCCATCTCCGCCGAGCCGCCGAGGAAGTCCCCCATCCGCACCAGGAGTTCGGCCCGCTCCAGACGCAGTTGGGCGGGGTGCCGGGGGAGCAGCAGGGCGAGCTCGGCGGCCCACAGCTGGGTGCGGGCGTGCTCGGGGCGGTCGGCGGCCCAGACCCGGATGTTGCCAAGCACCCGCAGCACGATGTCCAGCGGCTGGGCCGGCGTGAGCAGGGCGGGGGTGAAGTCGTGCCCGGCGGCGGCGACCAACTGCTCGACGTCGGCGGGGTCGAGCAGCCGGCCGCCGTGGAAGGGGTCGGCGAGCACGTACTCCTCGCCGCCGGCCGGGCCGCCGACCGCGACGATGAAGTGGCCGGGCAGCGCGATGCCGTGGACGGTGAGCCCGGCCCTGCGCCCGACCGCCATCCACACCAGCGAGAGCATGATCGGCAGCCCGCGCCGCCGCCGCAGCACGTCCGGCAGCAGCGAGGACTCCAGCCGCCGGTAGTCGGACTGCCGCCCGTGGAACCGCTCCCGCCCGCCGAGGACGGCGGCGAGCAGGGCGGCGGTCTCCTCCGGCCCGGACGGCGAGCGTTCGGCCACGGCGAGCCGTACCGCCGCGGCGTGCCGGTCCAGCGCGGCCTCGCAGGCGGCGAGCAGGGCGTCCACGCCGGGCGGCTCGCCCGGGTCGCCCGGGTCGAGGACCGGGCCGTGTTCGGCGGCGGCGAGTACGCAGAGCAGCACCGGGTCGGGCTGCTCGGCGCGGGCGGCGGTCCGGAAGCGGTCTCTGCTCTGCTCGGTCACGGTGACGACGACGGCCTTCGTACGACGGACGGACAAGCGGACAAACAAGGGTGTAACGGTCGGGCGGCTACCCCTGGGGCAGGGGCGCGTAGTGGTAAGTGTGACTGGTCGTGAAGCCGAGTCCGTCATAGAGCGCGATCGCACCGTCGTCGCCGGCCTCGACCTGCAGGTACGCGCCGCTCGCGCCCTCCTCGGCCGCCCGGGCGGCGAGCACCGCCATGACCGCCGTCGCCAGCCCCGCCCGCCGGGCGTACGGCTGGACCTCGATCGCGCCGAAGCAGGCCCAGGGCCCGTCGATGACACAGCGTCCGATCGCCAGCGGTGGCTGCCCGGGGGCGCCCGGCACGGTGGCGAACCAGACCGACGGGCCGCCGTGCAGCACCCGCCGGGCCGCCTCCCGCACCGCCGGGTCCTCGCCCAGCCGCCCGTACAGCGACATCCACTGCGCGTCCGCCGTCCGCGAGAGCCGCACCCTGTCGTGCCCGGAGCCGGCCCGGGCCACCCCGGCCAGCGGCGCCGTGCGTACCAGGGTCGGCGAGCGCAGCGGGCCCAGCAGCGCCCGCAGGTCGTCCGTCGTCCCGGGCGTGGCCACCTCGACCAGGGCGGGCAGGCCGCGCGCCGCGTACCAGTCCCGGACGGCGGCCAGCGCCCGCGGCAGCGGCAGCCCCGGGTCCCCGAGCGCCTGGACGGAGTTGGCCCGCCGGGTGAACCCGGCGGCGGCCCGCAGCGTCCACTCGCCGAGCGCCTCCTGCTCGACCCCGGGCCAGCCGCGCGCGGCGATCCGCTGCAGTTCGACGGGTGTGGCGTCCGGACGTGCCGCGCGCCGGGCCGGGAACAGCGGGACGGTCTTGCCCGCGACCAGCAGTTTCTCCGGGAAGGAGACCGGCTCACCCGAGCGCGGTACGATCACGAGTCCTTGATCGTCCCATGATGTGAGCACGCCGATCACATCACGGAACACCGGGCGGCCGTCCACGAACTCCGACACGCGACGCGCGGACACGCGTCGTCCCACGTCAGAGCGATCTATCCGGACTCCCGGACGGCTCTCCAGCGGGTCCCGAGTCATGATCCGGCCACCTCCTGTGCATTTGCGGTCTCAGACCCGCGATACTAGGGGCGGGCATCGACGACGCCGCGCTCACCGCGCACGCGAGCAGAACAGAACGGGCCGCCAGGGCCCTTCCGAGGAGGAACGACAGCGTGACCTACGTCATCGCGCAGCCTTGTGTCGACGTGAAGGACAAGGCGTGCATCGAAGAGTGCCCGGTTGACTGCATCTACGAGGGCAGCCGTTCCCTCTACATCCACCCGGATGAGTGTGTCGACTGTGGCGCTTGCGAGCCGGTCTGCCCGGTCGAGGCGATCTTCTACGAGGACGACACTCCGGAGGAGTGGAAGGACTACTACAAGGCGAACGTCGAGTTCTTCGACGACCTGGGCTCGCCCGGTGGCGCCTCGAAGCTCGGCCTGATCGAGCGGGACCACCCGTTCATCGCCGCTCTGCCGCCGCAGAACGCCGACCACTGACGATCGGTGGCTACTGAGCTGTGAACACGAACAGCACGCGCGCGCCGTTCCCGGGCCACCCGGGGGCGGCGCGCCGCGTTTCGGACAGGCTCCCGGTGTTCCCCTGGGACAAGCTGGAGCCCTACAAGGCCACCGCCCTCGCCCACCCGGGCGGCCTCTGCGACTTCTCGGTCGGCACCCCCGTCGACCCGGTCCCCGAGGTGATCCAGAAGGCGCTGGCCGCCCACACCGACACGCCCGGCTACCCGACCGTCTGGGGACCGCTGGAGCTGCGCGAGGCGATCGCCGGCTGGCTGCACCGCCGCTGCGGCGCGCAGATCGGCCCGCAGGCCGTCCTGCCGACCGTCGGCTCCAAGGAGCTGGTGGCCTGGCTGCCGACCCAGCTCGGCCTCGGCCCGGGCGACCAGGTCGCCTACCCGCGGCTGGCCTACCCGACCTACGAGGTGGGCGCCCGGCTGTGCGGCGCCGAGCCGGTCGAGTACGACTCGGTGGACGAGCTGGACGGCTCCCGGGTGCGCCTGCTCTGGGTGAACTCGCCGTCCAACCCGACCGGCCGGGTGCTCGGGAAGGACGAGCTGCGCCGCGCCGTCGAGTGGGCCCGGGAGCACCGGGCACTGCTGGTCAGCGACGAGTGCTACCTGGAGCTGGGCTGGGAGGCCGACCCGGTCTCCGTCCTGCACCCGGACGTCTGCGGGGACCCCGGCGACGGAACGCAGCACGAGGGCCTGCTGGCCGTCCACTCGCTCTCCAAGCGCTCCAACCTGGCCGGCTACCGCGCCTCCTTCGTGGCGGGCGACCCGGTGGTGGTCAAGGAGCTGCTGGAGGTGCGCAAGCACGGCGGCATGATCGTGCCGGCGCCGGTCCAGGCGGCGACGGTCGCGGCCCTGGCGGACGACGCGCACGTGGCCGAGCAGCGGGAGCGGTACGCGGCCCGGCGCTCGGCGCTGCGGGCGGCGCTGGAGGCGTACGGCTTCCGGGTCGAGCACTCCGAGGCGAGCCTCTACCTGTGGGCGACCCAGGACCGCCCGTGCTGGGAGACCGTGGCCGAACTGGCCCGGCTGGGCATCCTGGTGGCGCCCGGCGACTTCTACGGGCCGGCCGGCGAACGCTTCGTCCGGGTCGCCTTCACCGCGACCGACGAGCGGGTCGCCGCAGCCGTCGAGCGGCTGAACACGGCGCGCTGACGACACGCCGAAGGGGCCGGTGTTCCGAGTGGAACACCGGCCCCTTCGCCATGGGGGCAGGGCGTGTCCTGAGGATCTTCGCCGGGTCCGACAAGACCCGCAGGACACGCCCCGGCGCGTCGGGACTACATCGGCAGGCCGCTGATGCCGCCGCCGTTCACGCCGCCCAGCAGGCCGCTGACCGGGCCGAGGGCGCCGGTCAGGCCGGAGAGCGGGTTGTTCGGGCCGAGGTCGGCGCCGCCGAGGCGGTTGGCCGAGCCGTGCTCCGCGAGGCCCAGGACGTCGGTGCCGGGCAGGTCGCCGGGCAGGGCGTGCTCGACCGAGCCGACCGGCAGCGCGCGCTCCACCGAGCCGAGCGGCAGCGCGTCGGTGACGGCGTTGGTGCCGGGGACGGCGCCGGAGAGCTTGTCGGCGCCGGGCAGCCCCTGGGCGACGGCGCCCGCCTGGCCGAGCCCGCCGACCGGGCCGGCGCCGGCGTCGGCACTGCGGGTACCCATACCCGTGCCCTTGCCGGTGACGGCCTCGCCGAGCTTGCCGGTCAGCCCCGAGGCGACCTTCGGGGTGACGGCGGAGAGCCGGCCGGTGGTGGCGGCGGTCTGGTCGACCGGGGCGGTCAGCGAGCTGGCCTTCTCGTTCGCCGCGGGGAGCTGGTGGGCGACGATGTCACCGGTGGCGTCGGCGGAGGCCGGCACACCCGCGGCGACGGTGGCCGCGCCGGTGGTGCCGGCGGCCTGGCCGAGCTGGTGGGTGGTGTGCTGCAGGCTGGAACCGGTGTCGGTGTTGGTCAGCTGGCCCAGCGGCGCCGCGAGGTCGCTCTTGGGAAGCAGGGCGTCCCCGCCCAGGGCGGACGCGGAGCCGGCCGCGACCAGCGGGGTCGCTCCGGCGGCCACGATGAGCGCGGCCTGGGCGATCCGGCGCGTGAGGGGGTGAGACATGGGGCTCCTCGAAGGGGTCTGGGTCCGTCCCGTCCACCGGGTGGACGACCGGGCCTGGACGGGACCGGGCGGACGAGGTTGTTACCGCTTGAGAAGCCAGAAGGTTTCGGCCGGTGCAAGGAAAGTTCCTGACCGACCATCGGATCGTATGACCACGGCGACGGGGTCCATCGGACCCCGCCGCGCACCGTCGAATCGGCCCCGACCAAGGGAAGTGACGGTTCTCCACCCCGGTTCGCCGGAACGGGCGGTCGGTCCACCGGAGTTGACCAGAATCACCCGTTCGGCGGCAACCCGTACGTCAGTGCGTCAGCTCTTGTCGTACGGGGCCAGGGTGACCTGAACGAGCTTGGTCGACGTCCCCGAGGTCTGGGTCTGCCAGCCGTCCTCGGACTTGGTCTTGCGCCAGATCTTCCCGTCGTAGGCCACGGTCGCGATGCCCAACTGCTGGGCCTGCGCGACCGCCCAGTGGGCCACCTCCCAGCCGCTGGCCCGCTCCGCGCTCGCCCCGGCGTCGGCCCCGGCGTCGGCCGAGGAGGTCAGCGCCGCGGCGGCCGGGTCCGGGGTCAGCGAGACCGCGTTCTCGGCGCCCTTGATCGTCGAGGTGTAGCCGGTGGCCGGGGTCACGGTCCGGCCGAACTCCCGGCGCACCCGGTCGGACAGCACCTGGGCGCGGTCCGGCTGCGCGGCCGGGGCCGCCGTGGCGCCCGCGGTCGGCGACGGCGAGTCGGCCGGGTCCGGCTTGGCATAGTCGTGCACCACGCAGCTGAAGGAGCCCGGCTCACGCCCGGCCAGCGCCGAGGTCAGCAGGGTCGCCTTGGTCTCGTGCTTGGCGTACGCCTGCGGGTAGCCGCTCTTCTGCACCGCCTGGGCCGCGTCGGTCAGCGGCATCCGGGTGTAGCCGTTGACCTTGACCAGACCGTCCAGGAACTTGTTGGTCGCGTACACCGGGTCCGCGATCTGCGCCGGGGTGCCCCAGCCCATCGAGGGACGCTGCTGGAACAGACCGATCGAGTCCCGGTCGCCGCCCGCGAGGTTGCGCAGCTTGGACTCCTGCATGGCGGTCGCCAGCGAGATCGCGGTCGCCCGGTCCGGCAGCCCGCGCGAACGCGCCACCGCGGCGATCGTCGCGGCGTTGGCGGCCTGCGGCAGCTCCAGCGTGCCGCTGCCGGCCGCGGTCTTCACCGAGCACTCCTCCGAGACGCCCGGCCGGAACCCGAACCACCAGATCCCGACCACCGCCAGGCCCGCGACCATCGCCAGGCCGAGCAGCCCGACCAGCACGAGCAACAGCGCGCGCACCGGACCGCGGCGGCGGGGCGCCGCTTCGTCGCCCAGCTCCTCGCCCAGCTCCTCGCTGTTCCTTCTCCTGGCCACCCTCGCCCCTCTCGCGCCCGCCTTCTTGATCCGACACCGTACCCACTCGGACGGGTGTGCGGCGTACTCCGGTTGCCGATCCGGGTACCTTCTGTGTCACAGAACGCCCACACGAGCCGCACATCCACGCGGATAGGCTGACGCCATGAGCAGCCCGAACCCGACGCCCCTGGACCTCACTCTCGACGGCGGCGCGCTGACCGCCCGACTCGTCGACTTCCCCTCGGTGAGCGGCGACGAGCAGGCACTCGCCGACGCCGTGGAGACCGCCCTGCGCGGCTACCCGCACCTCACCGTGGACCGCTACGGCAACAACGTGGTCGCCCGCACCGACCTCGGCCGCGGTGAGCGCGTCGTGCTGGCCGGCCACCTGGACACCGTGCCGATCGCCGACAACCTGCCCTCGTACGTCGAGGGGGACCTGCTCTACGGCTGCGGCACCTCGGACATGAAGTCCGGCGTGGCCGTCGCGCTGCGCCTGGCCGCCACCCTGACGGAGCCCAACCGCGACCTCACCTACGTGTTCTACGACTGCGAGGAGGTGGAGGCCCACCGCAACGGCCTCGGCCACCTCGCCAAGGACCGCCCGGAGTGGCTGGCCGCCGACTTCGCGGTGCTGATGGAGCCCAGCGACGCCGTGGTCGAGGGCGGCTGCCAGGGCACCCTGCGGGCGCAGATCCGGCTCACCGGTGTGCGCGCCCACGCGGCCCGCAGCTGGCTCGGCGACAACGCCATCCACCATGCCGCCGAGGTGCTCACCCGGCTCGCCGACTACCAGCCGCGCCGGGTGGAGATCGACGGCCTGGAGTACCGCGAGGGCCTCAACGCGGTGCGGATCGACGGCGGCGTGGCCGGCAACGTGATCCCGGACGAGTGCGTGATCACGATCAACTTCCGCTACGCGCCGGACCGCAGCGAGGCCGAGGCGGAGAAGCACGTGCGCGAGGTCTTCGACGGTTTCGAGCTGACCGTGACCGACTTCGCCGCGGGCGCCCTGCCCGGCCTCTCCCAGCCGGCCGCGCAGGCCTTCCTGGCGGCCACCGGCGGCCAGGCCCGGGCCAAGTTCGGCTGGACCGACGTCGCCCGGTTCAGCGCGCTCGGCGTCCCGGCGGTCAACTACGGCCCCGGCGACCCGAACTTCGCGCACAAGCGGGACGAGCACTGCTCGCTGACCGCCATCGCCGAGACCGAGGCCCGGCTGCGCGCCTGGCTGACCAGCTGATCCGCGCCGGTTCGGGGTTCGACGCCCGCTTGGACCGGCAGCTGAACGCCACCTTCCGGTCGCCCAACCGACCTTCCTCCGTTGCCTGAAAACGGGGGAAGGTCGGCGTAGGGTTTCGTCATGACAGGCACAGGAGACGACAAGCACTACGGACACGGCCCCGAGCAGGTCGGCGTGCCGCGGAAGAAGAAGGCCTGGCCCGAGAAGCAGAAGGGCCCGGTGCTGGTGCGCCGGGACCAGGTCGGCACGAGCACCACGGACCAGCGCCTGCTGGACACCACCGGTCCCACCGACTGGCTGCACACCGACCCCTGGCGGGTGCTGCGGATCACCTCCGAGTTCGTCGAGGGCTTCGGCGCCCTCGCCGAACTCCCGCCCGCGATCAGCGTCTTCGGCTCCGCCCGGACCTCGGTCGACTCGCCCGAGTACGAGGCCGGGGTGGCCATCGGCCGGGCCCTGGCCGAGGCCGGCTACGCGGTGATCACCGGCGGCGGCCCGGGCGCCATGGAGGCCGCCAACCGCGGCGCCTCGGAGGCCGGCGGGCTGAGCGTCGGGCTCGGCATCGAGCTGCCCTTCGAGCAGGGCCTCAACGAGTTCGTCGACCTCGGGCTGAACTTCCGTTACTTCTTCGTCCGCAAGACGATGTTCGTGAAGTACGCCCAGGGCTTCGTGGTCCTGCCCGGCGGGCTCGGCACGCTGGACGAGCTGTTCGAGGCGCTCACCCTGGTGCAGACGAAGAAGGTCACCCGTTTCCCGGTGATCCTCTACGGCAGCGCCTACTGGGGCGGCCTCTACGAGTGGCTGAAGAACACCCTGGTCGAGCAGGGCAAGGCGGCCCCGCACGACCTGGAGCTGTTCCACATCACCGACGAGATCGACGAGGTCATGAAGATCCTCGCCGACGCCCGCCGGCCCGCCGACGAGATCTAGGGCGAGCCGAGCGCCAAATAGAGCACGACAAGCGAGGCACGAGCGCCGGAGCGACGAACGTCGGCACCGGGTCCGAGCGCCGAATAGAGGTGCCTAGGCCAGCCCCCGGCGGGCGACCGCCGGGGGGCGGGTGCCCCGGATCGAGGCGACCATGTCCAGCACCTGGCGGGTCTGCGCGACCTGGTGCACCCGGTACACCTGCGCGCCCAGCCAGGCCGAGACCGCCGTGGTGGCCAGGGTGCCGAGCAGCCGCTCGTTCACCGGCTTGTCCAGGGTCTCGCCGACGAAGTCCTTGTTGGAGAGCGAGACCAGCACCGGGAAGCCGGTCGCGGTCATCTCCGGCAGCCGCCGGGTGGCCTCCAGCGAGTGCCGGGTGTTCTTGCCGAAGTCGTGCCCCGGGTCGATGATCACCGCGTCCCGGCGGACGCCCAGCCCCACCGCCCGCTCGGCCAGCCCGACGGTCACCCGCAGGATGTCCGCCATCACGTCCTCGTACCCGACCCGGTGCGGCCGGGTGCGCGGCTCGGCGCCGCCCGCGTGGGTGCAGACCAGCCCGACGTCGTACCGGGCGGCCACCTCGGCGAGCTTCGGGTCCACCCCGCCCCAGGCGTCGTTCAGCAGGTCCGCGCCCACCTCGCAGACCGCCTCGCCGACCTCGTGCCGCCAGGTGTCCACGCTGATCACCGCGTCGGGGTGGCGCTTGCGCAGCTCGGCCACGAAGGGGACGGTGCGCCGCAGCTCCTCCTCGACCGTGACCTCGTCGCCGGGACCGGCCTTCACCCCGCCGATGTCCAGGATCGCCGCGCCCTCGGCCATCGCGCGGTCGGCGGCGGCGAACGCGGCCTCGTCGGCGAAGGTCGCGCCCTTGTCGAAGAACGAGTCCGGCGTCCGGTTCACGATCGCCATGATCACCAGCTCGTCGTCACCGAATTCGCGCGGTCCCAGGCGCAGTGCCACCGATGTCTCCTCCACAGCTCCTGCGGGTGCGATGATGGCCCCCGGCCTCACTAGGGACCATGCTGTCATGATCAGTCTGGTTCCCTGGCACTTGATCGAGGACCGGCCGGGAGTTCGGGAGGACAGCTCGTGTTCTGGGTGATCGTGGTCGCCATGGCCGTGGTGGTCGGCGGCGCCGCGTTGGTGGCGCTGGGCGGGGGCGGCTCGATGCCGGAGGCGGTGCCGGACCGCATCGCCGCGCGGCTGCCGCAGGACCGACCGCTGAGCAAGGCGGACGTGGACGACCTGCGCCTGCCGATGGCCGTGCGCGGCTACCGGATGGACGAGGTGGACGACGTCCTGGACCGCCTCGGCGCCGAACTCGCCTACCGCGACTCGCGGATCGCCGAGCTGGAGGCCGCCGCCCACCTGCGCGGCGCGGTCGAGGCCACCACCGCCCCGGACGCCGAACCGCTGCCCGGTCTGGAGGAGTTCGCCAAGGTGGTCCAGCCCGCCGCGGTGCCCGCCAAGGCCCCCGAGGACGCGAAGCCGGGGACGGAGCAGTGACCGACGTCGCGGAGGGCGCGGTGCTCGGCGCGGACGGCCTGCGCCGCTGCGGCTGGGGCGACTCGACCGACGACTATCGCGTCTACCACGACACCGAGTGGGGCCGCCCGGTGCACGGCGACGACGCCCTGTTCGAGCGGGTCTGCCTGGAGGCCTTCCAGTCCGGCCTGTCCTGGCTGACCATCCTGCGTCGCCGCGAGGGCTTCTGGGCCGCGTTCGCCGGCTTCGAGATCGCCGAGGTCGCCGAGTTCGGCGAGGCGGACAAGGAGCGGCTGCTCGCCGACGCGGGCATCATCCGCAACCGGGCCAAGATCGAGGCGGCGATCGCCAACGCCAAGGTCGCCCGCGACCTGGACGGCGGCCTGGACGCGCTGATCTGGCGGTTCGCCGCCGACCCGGCCCGGCCGGCCCCCCGCACACCGGCGGAGGTGCCGGCCGTCACGCCCGAGTCGACGGCGCTGGCGAAGGCGTTGAAGAAGGCGGGCTTCCGCTTCGTCGGCCCGACCACCGCCTACGCCCTGATGCAGGCCTGCGGTCTGGTCGACGACCACCTGGCGGACTGCCACGTCCGCACCGGCGAGAAGCGGAAGCGCTGAGCCTCGGGGCGTGTCCTGCGGATCTTCGCCGGGTCCGACAAGACCCACAGGACGCGCCCTAGCGGCCGACGTACTTCGGCTTCTCCTTGGCGATGAAGGCGCGCACCGCGATCCGGTGATCCTCGCTCTCGCCGGCCAGGGTCTGCAGCTCGTCCTCCTTGTCGAGCAGTTCGTCCAGCGAGTGCGAAGCGCCGTACGCCAGCGACGCCTTGATGGCGCCGTAGGCCACGGTCGGCCCCTCGGCCAGCTCGCGGGCGAAGACCCGTGCGGTGGCGGCGAGTTCCTCGGCCGGCACCACCTTGGTGGCCAGGCCCAGCTCCATCGCCTCGGCGGCCTTGACCGTCCGGGGCAGCATCAGCAGCTCGGTGGCCTTGGCGTGGCCGACCAGCCGGGGCAGCGTCCAGGAGGCGCCCGAGTCGGCGGTCAGGCCGATCCCGGCGAAGGCGGTGTTGAAGCCGGCCCGGTCGGAGAGGATCCGGAAGTCGCAGGCGAAGGCGAGTGAGGCGCCCGCGCCGGCCGCCACCCCGCCGACCGCGGCCACGGTCGGCTTGCGCATCCCGGCCAGCGCCCGGGTCAGCGGGTTGTAGTGCTCGGCGACGGTCCGCAGCGCGCCCTCACCGGTCTCCTCGTACCGCTTCAGCAGCGCCAGGTGCTCGTTCAGGTCCTGCCCGACGCAGAACGCCCGCTCGCCCGCGCCGGTCAGCAGCACCGCCCGCACGGCCGGGTCCGCGGCCGCCTCGGTCACGGTGTCGCGCAGGGCGACCTTGGTGGCGACGTCCAGGGCGTTCATCGCCTCCGGGCGGTTGATGGTGATGACGGCCAGGCCGCCGTCCAGCTCGTACAGCACGGAATCGGACATGGGCGAGGGCTCCCTAAACGATCGTCGTCGGTGGTTGTGCCAGGATGCCGGAGCACACGGCGGGCTGGGGAGTGTGAGGTATCGCACCTTCCGGCGGTGACGGCAAGGTCGCCACGCCGGGGCTTATGACGCCAATTGCGGCGGTTGGAGCCGGTCCGGCCGATGTTGCACCGAGAGTGATGTTGGTCATCAGGCCGTGGCATGCGGGATAATGGCTTCCGATCAATGCGTTCGATACCGGCGGTGGACGGACTGCCGGTGCGTAGCTGAGCGGTTGCAGGAAGGGGAACGAGCATGGCGGCCATGAAGCCGCGGACGGGTGACGGCCCGCTCGAAGTCACCAAAGAGGGGCGGGGCATCATCATGCGCGTTCCGCTCGAAGGCGGCGGACGCCTCGTGGTGGAGCTCACGCCTGACGAGGCTGAAGCCCTCGGCGACGCCCTCATGAAGGTTGTGGGCTGACCGCAGCGGGTGCTCGCCATCTCCTGGAGATGTGCTGCCGGGCCCGGGTACGACGTCATGTCGGCCCGGGCCCGCGCGTTCTGCGGGGCCGCTAGCGCTTCACGGCGCAGAGCAGCCCGTCGGAGACCGGCAGCAGCGCGGGCAGCAGCGCGTCGCTCTCCCGTACGTCCCGGACCAAGTCCCGCACCGCGCCGGTCTGCGGGTCCTGCAGCTCAGGCTCGGCCAGCCGGCCCTCCTGGAAGACCCCTTCGAAGCAGACCATCCCGCCCGGCCGCAGCAGCCGCAGAGCCTCCGACAGGTACTCCCGGGACTCGGCCGGATCGCCGTCGCAGAACACCAGGTCGTACTGGCCGTCGGCGAGCCGGGGCAGCACCTCCAGCGCCCGGCCGGGTATGAACCGGGAGCGGTTGGCCGCGAACCCGGCGGCCTGGTAGGCCTCACGGGCCAGTTGCTGGCGCACCGGCTCGGAGTCCACCGTGGTGAGCACGCCGTCCGGCCGCATCCCGCGCAGCAGGTAGACGCCGGACACACCGGTGCCGGTGCCGATCTCGGCCACCGCCTTGGCGTCCAGCGCCGCGGCCAGCAGCCGCAGGCACGCCCCGCCGCTCGGCCCGATGGCCCGTATCCCGGTCCGCGCGGACTGCGCCCGGGCGTAGGTCAGCACCGCGTCCTCGCCCACGTAGGTGTCGGCGAGGGCCGCGCGCGCGGGCCCGAAGTCGCTGATGGCTGCCTCTTTCGGAGCCCCGGGCGGCGGCCCGGTGCCGAGGGATGTCGATATTTCCTGCCACAGATTACTGGCCGGGCGGGAACCGCGTACGGCGGCGGGCCGTTGTCACTGAGGACCGGGTGCGGGAGACCCCCCGGGCACTTTTATCCGGGCTTGACGGGTGAGGTGGATATGGTGGTGGCCCTGCTGGGCAGAAGAGCCGACCGAGGAGGTGTGGCCGAGGGCGACGTCCCTGTGCGGCGGCACTCCCGCGGCACCGCGTCGGCCCGTACGCCGAAGCCCGTGATGAACCAGCCTGCGCACTCCGACCTGGACCCCGCCGCCGCCGAGACGCCGGCCGCCGGTACCACCGTGGCCCCCACCCTCGCGACCTTCGCCGAGGGCCCCGACGCGCAGAGCTGGACTCCGCCGACGTGGGAGGAGATCGTCGAGGCGCACAGCGCCCGCGTCTACCGCCTCGCGTACCGGCTGACGGGCAACCAGCACGACGCCGAGGACCTCACCCAGGAGGTCTTCGTCCGGGTGTTCCGTTCGCTGTCGACCTACACCCCCGGCACGTTCGAGGGCTGGTTGCACCGGATCACCACCAACCTGTTCCTGGACATGGTCCGCCGCCGCCAGCGCATCCGCTTCGACGCGCTCGGCGAGGACGCGGCCGAGCGGCTCGCCTCCCGCGAGCCCAGCCCGGCCCAGCACTTCAGCGACACCCACTTCGACGCCGACGTGCAGCACGCCCTGGACACCCTCGCCCCGGAGTTCCGCGCCGCCGTGGTGCTCTGCGACATCGAGGGCCTGTCCTACGAGGAGATCGCCGCCACGCTGGGCGTCAAGCTCGGCACCGTCCGCAGCCGCATCCACCGCGGCCGCTCGCATCTGCGCGCCGCGCTCAAGCACCGCGCCCCCGGCCAGGTCCCCGGCCGTGAGCGCCGCGGTGGCTCGGAGGAGCCGGTGCCGGTGGGCGCCGTCGCCGCCGAGGCCGCGGCTGAGCCGGGTGGGCGTGGACGGAGGCGATCGTGAGCGGAGCCAGCCGGTCCGGTCCGGAACGGTCGGAGGCGTCCGACCGGCCCCAGACCTGGCGGAGCTGGGCGCTGGGCCGCCGGGGCAGTGACGACCCCGGTGAGCCGCTGCCGCCCGCCCTCCCGCTGCCGGGCGACACGGCGCTGCGCGCGGTGCCGGTACGCCCCGTGGAGCCCGCCGCCGAGGAACACCACCTGGGCGACCGCCTGTCCGCCTTCCTGGACGGCGAGCTCGGGCACGACTCGCGTGAGCGGGTCCAGGCCCATCTGGCCACCTGTCCGCAGTGCAAGGCCGAGGCCGACGAGGGCCGCGCCGTCAAGCACCTGCTGACCCGCACCGACACCCCCGGCCCGTCCACCTCGCTGATGGCCCGGCTGATGGCCGTCGGCAACCTGCCGGAGGACGCCCCGACGGACGGCGGCTGGCCGGGTGACCGCGGCCGGCGCGACGACGACGACCTGCCCGGCGGCGGGGTCGCCGCCACCGGCACGCTCGGCGGCAGCCGGCTCACCGGCGGCTCCTTCGGCCGCGGCGCCGGCGCCTCCTTCGGCGCGGGCGCGCTCGGCGCCGACACCCCGGTGCCCGGGGTCGACCCGCGTGCCTTCGGCCGTGGCTCGGTGCTGCGGCCCCTGATGGGCCGGCGCACCGGCCATCCGGAGTCCGCCGACCGCACCGCCGCCCGGCCGCAGCCGGCCGCGGCCGCCATCCGCCCCTCCGCGCGCGGGCGCCGCCTGGTGTTCGCCGCCGCGGGCGCCTTCTCCGTCGCCGCGGTGACGCTCGGCGGCGTCGGCGGGCTCGCCCAGGGCGAGGACCAGCACGGCACCACGGTCAGCCCGATCGGAGGCAGCGGCACCACCGGGCGCAGCGGCCTGGTCCCGATGACCGCGCAGATCCAGGTGGACTTCCCGGGCCGCCCGGTCGCCGCCACCCGCGGGGCGAGCCCGTCCTCCTCGTCGGAGCGCTACCCGGGCACCATCGCGGCCCTTCGCCAGCAGGTCCGCTAGCGAACACCCCGCCTTCGGGCCCGGCCACCGGCTGGTCTTTACCACGGCTTCATCGCAGCGTGGACCAGGGACCCGCCGGTGGCCATTACTCTGGAGGAACCGTCGTCCGGCGAGCTAGGGAGCAAAGGTGTTCAGCGACGTAGGCGGGCTGGAGATCCTGACCCTGATCGTGATGGCGATCATCATCTTCGGCCCCGACAAGCTCCCGAAGCTGATCCAGGACACCATGGGCTTCATCCGCAAGGTCCGCTCCTTCGCCGACAACGCGAAGGAGGACATCCGCAGCGAGCTGGGCCCCGAGTTCAAGGACTTCGAGTTCGAGGACCTCAACCCCAAGACCTTCGTCCGCAAGCAGCTCATGGGCGGCGAGGAGGACCCGCTGGGCCTCAAGGACATGAAGGACTCGCTCGACATCCGCTCCGTCCTGGACGACAAGCCCGGGGCGCCGGTGAACGGCCGGGCGGGCAGCGTGGGTTTCGAGAAGGCCGCCCCGGCGGCCGCCTACACCGGCGCCCCGCTGCAGCCCGGCGAGCGTCCCCCGTTCGACCCCGACGCGACGTAGGGCCTGTCCGACCGGTCCGTGGTGGGTCCGACAAAACCCACCGACCGGCCCTGCGGCCTCCGGCCGGAACTCGACGCCACCGCTCCGCCCGGCCGCCCGGCTGAGCGGGGCAGCGGCATCCACGCCGCTATTGTGCTGATTGTTCCCGCTGAGCCGTCCGTCACATCCGCGCTTGCGCGGACCAGGAACGGCCCCGGGAACGCCGAGGTGCGCCACCATGGGAGCGCGCCACGGCAGGCACACGTGCGTTTTGAGGAGGCCCGGGGATGGACGCGACGAGTCAGGTGGGAGGGGCGACGGCCACGGCCGGCGGCCCGGTGGTCGGCGGGCAGGCCGGCCCGGCGGACCCGCTGGTGCCCTACCTGTCCGCCGACTTCCCCTGGTACGGTCTGGACGACGGCTGGACCGGCCGCCGCTTCCTGATGCAGGCCGGCGCCGGCGCCGCCCGCGCCGGGGCGGTGGCCGGTAGCGTCGACTACGGCACCCTCGGCCACGGCGACGAGCCGGCCAGGCAGTACGAGCCGCGCGACATGCGCAAGTTCGCCGTGGTGGTCACCGTGGCCCGCCGGGACAGCCGCCGCAGCGCCGACAACACCGGCACTCTGGAGGCGACCTCCGCCTCCTCCGCCGCCTGGCTGGCCGGCTCCGGCCTGCTCGCGGCGACCTGGCCCGGCCAACTGGACCGGACTGTGCGCCAGGACTGGCTGGACCAGCAGAGCACCCTGGCCTGGGACCTCGCCGACGACCTGGCCGGCCCCGGCTGGTCCACCCTCAGCCTGCCGGTCAACGGCTCGCCGCAGCCCTTCCGCTACCGCGAGTCGGAGTACGGCTGGGTGCTCGCGGGCGAGGCCCCCGGCATCCTGCTCGGCGCCTTCGGCCGTGGCGTCAGCGCCTACGGCGTCGGCTTCGCCACCGTCCCCGACCTGAGCTCCTACGCCCGCCCGTAGGGCCCGCGAGGGGCGGGTCGGTCGTCCGGGACACGGTCAGCAGCGCTGGGCGGGTTGACGGGTCGTCGCCGCCCGAGGGCATGCGAACGGGCCGGGTGCGAGCGCACCCGGCCCGTTCTGTCCGCCGATGTCAGAACTTGTTCTTGGGCGTCAGTCCGAGGGACATGCCCGACAGACCGCGCTGGCGGCCGCCGAGCTTGCCTGCCACGGCGCGCAGGGCGGCGCCGGCCGGGGAGTCGGGGGCGGCGAGCACGACCGGGCGGCCGTCGTCGCCGCCCTCGCGCAGCCGGACGTCGATCGGGATCGAGCCGAGGACCGGGACGGTCGCGCCGACGGTGCGGGTGAGCGCGTCCGCGACGGTCTGGCCGCCGCCGGTGCCGAAGACGTCGATCATCTCGTCGCAGTGCGGGCACGGCATGCCGGACATGTTCTCGATCACGCCGACGATCTTCTGGTGGGTCTGCACCGCGATCGTGCCGGCCCGCTCGGCCACCTCGGCGGCGGCCATCTGCGGGGTGGTGACGATCAGGATCTCCGCGTTGGGGATCAGCTGGGCCACCGAGATCGCGATGTCGCCGGTGCCGGGCGGCAGGTCCAGCAGCAGCACGTCCAGGTCGCCCCACCAGACGTCGGCGAGGAACTGCTGCAGCGCGCGGTGCAGCATCGGGCCGCGCCAGACCACCGGGGCGTTGCCCGGGGTGAACATGCCGATCGAGATGACCTTCACGCCGTTCGCCTGCGGCGGCATGATCATGTCCTGGACCTGGGTCGGCCGGCCCTCGACACCCAGCATGCGCGGCACGCTGTGGCCGTAGATGTCGGCGTCCACCACGGCGACCTTCAGGCCGTCCGCGGCCATCGCGGCGGCCAGGTTGACCGTCACCGAGGACTTGCCGACGCCGCCCTTGCCGGAGGCGACGGCGTAGACGCGGGTCAGCGTGCCCGGCTTGGCGAACGGGATCTCCCGCTCGGGGGCGCCGCCGCGCAGCAGCTGGGAGAGCTCCTTGCGCTGCTGCTCGCTCATCACGTCGAGCTCGACCTCGACGCCGGTCACGCCGGGCACCCTGCCGACCGCCTCACGGACCCGGGTGACGATGGTGTCGCGCATCGGACAGCCGGAGACGGTCAGGTAGACCGCGACGCGCACCGCGCCGCCCTCGGCGATCTCGACCGATTTCACCATGCCGATCTCGGTGATCGGGCGGTTGATCTCCGGGTCGTTGACGGTCGCCAGTACCTCGCGCACGGACTCCTCCGTGACGCCGCCCGCGACCTCTGTCTCGTTGGCCATGCCTTGATGGTACGGCTCCGGGCGAACCGCTTAACCGGTCGGTAGCGTGCTGCCGGTCACAACGTTCCGGAGGAGTCCCGGCGTTCGTCCATCTCCTTGAGCAGCGACTGGAGCTCGGAGCGGATGAAGTCACGGGTGGCGACCTCGCCGAGCCCGTGCCGCAGCGCGGCGACCTCGCGGGTCAGGTACTCGGTGTCGGCGATGTTGCGGTCGCTGCGGGCCCGGTCCTGCTCCATGTTGACCCGGTCCCGGTTGTCCTGGCGGTTCTGCGCCAGCAGGATCAGCGGCGCCGCGTAGGAGGCCTGCAGCGACAGTACCAGGGTCAGGAAGATGAACGGGTACTCGTCGAAGCGCACGCTGACCGGCAGCAGGCTGTTCCACCCTATCCAGATGACGACCACCACCGTCATCCAGACGATGAACCGCCCGGTGCCGAGGAAGCGGGCGATCCGCTCCGACAGTACGCCGAAGGCCTCGGGGTCGTAGGACGGCAGCGAGAGCAGGCCGGGCCGGGCGGTGCGCGGCTGGTCGAGCCGGGAACGGCTGGTGCCGGTGATCGGGGCGGTCTCCAGGCGGTCCCGGCCGCCTCCCTCGCGGGTGCGCAGCTCGCGCAGCTGGCGCAGCTCCCGCAGTTCGCCCTGCAGGCGCCGGCGCGCGGAGTCGTCCGGCCGTCC
Organism: Kitasatospora sp. NPDC004669; assembly: GCF_040609455.1. Classification (NCBI taxonomy): domain Bacteria; kingdom Bacillati; phylum Actinomycetota; class Actinomycetes; order Kitasatosporales; family Streptomycetaceae; genus Kitasatospora; species Kitasatospora sp. NPDC004669. The sequence goes on along the minus strand of NZ_JBEXKB010000022.1, from coordinate 107,516 downwards.
GTTGCGGTCACCGTCCACCGGCCATCTCCTCGCTCTCGTCGTCACTCGCGTGCAGCGCGGCGTCGCGCCAGTCCTCGGGCAGCAGGTGGTCGAGCACGTCGTCGACGGTCACCGCGCCCAGCAGGTGGTCCGCCTCGTCCACCACCGGCGCGGCCACCAGGTTGTAGGTCGCCAGGTAGCTGGTGACCAGCGACAGCGGGGTGTCCGGTGGCAGCGGGTCCAGGTCGTCGTCCACCAGCGAGCCGACCAGGACGTACGGGGGCTCGCGCAGCAGCCGCTGGAAGTGCACGGTGCCCAGGTAGCGGCCGGTCGGGGTCTCGTTCGGCGGGCGGCAGACGAAGATCTGCGCGGCCAGCGCGGGCTTGTGGTCGCTGACCCGGATCCGGGCCAGCGCCTCGGCGACCGTCGCGTCCGGCTCCAGCACGATCGGCTCGGTGGTCATCAGACCACCGGCGGTGTCCTCCTCGTAGGACAGCAGGCGGCGCACCGGCGCGGCCTCCTCCGGCTCCATCAGCTGGAGCAGCCGCTCCGCCTCTTCGCCGGGCAGTTCGGAGAGCAGGTCGGCGGCGTCGTCCGGGTCCATCGCCTCCAGGACGTCGGCGGCGCGCTCGTCCTTCAGCTTGCCGATGATCTCGACCTGGTCGTCCTCGGGCAGTTCCTCCATGACGTCCGCGAGCCGGTCGTCCGGCAGCGCGGCGGCCACCTCGGCGCGGCGCTTCGCGGACAGGTGGTGCATCACGCTGGCGAGGTCGGCCGGGCGCAGCTGCTCGAAGGTGGCCAGCAGGTTGGCCGCGCCCTGGTCCTGCTCGGGCAGCGTGAAGCCGGTGACGTCCTGCCAGTCCAGGGTGAGCCGCTCGCCCTTGGCCTTGCGGAGCCGGCCGGCCCGGCCGACCTGGACGAAGACCTTGCTGATCTCCCACTCGCGCAACCGGGTCTGCACCATGCCGACGTCCAGCACGGTGACCTGCTCACCGGTCTTGGACCAGGTGACGGTGCGGTCCAGCAGCTCGGCGAGCACCAGGGTCTCGGACGGGCGCTGTTCGAAGCGCCGCAGGTTGATCAGGCCGGTGGTGAGCACCTGGCCGGACTCCAGGCTGGTCACCCGGGTCATCGGCAGGAAGATCCGGCGCCGGCCGACGACCTCGACCACCAGACCGAGCACCCGCGGCGGGCGCCCGCCGAGCCGCAGCGAGACCACCACGTCCCGGACCCGCCCGACCTGGTCGCCGTTCGGGTCGAAGACCGCGATGGCGGAGAGATGGGAGATGAAGACCCGGGTGCCTGGCCCTGCCATGAACTCCCTCTGATCGCTCGACGCCGTGAGGAGGGTGCGCCGAACACACCCGCCGCCAAGGCTACCCGTGTGCTCGGGGACCGGCCCGGAGTGGCACGGTAGCGGCCGCAGGAGTCGTGGACATGAACCGTCAGCGGCGCTTGAACAGCAGTTTGGGCAGACCGGCGGGGATCGGGCGGCGGGTGACGGCCGGGGTCGGCATCGGCTGAGCCGCGTGCGAGCCGTCCGGCATCGCCCCCGGGCACTCGGTCAGCGCGCCGGCCGGCTCCAGCCGCAGCACCCGGCACTCACGGGCCCAGCGCTCGGTGATGGCGTCGGTGTCGGGCGCGTTCAGCCGCTTGCCCTTGAGCTCCTCCACGGCGCCCCGCCAGGCCTCGCCGTCCGGCGCCAGCTCCACCACCCTGGCGCTCCAGCCGGTCAGTCGGCCGCCCTTGTCCTTGCTGCGCACCGTGACCACGGCCCCGGCGCCCGGCGTCAGACCGTGCAGCGGCTGCTCGCCGCCGTCGCCGACCACCACCACCGCGCCGTCGTGCCAGGCGTGCCACAGCGGCTGGGCCTGCTCCTGGCCGTCCGCGCGCACCCAGAGCAGACCGGACTTCTTCGCGGCCTCCTCCAGCAGGGCCTGGTCGAGGAAGTCGTCGGCGGTCGCGGCGGCGGGCGTACGGTCCATGGCCGACAGCGTACGGGTTCCCGCCTTCGCCGTCCCGTCCCGGCCCTTCCCGCGCCTTCCCGTCCACCGGATGTCTCAGCCCCCGGCCGACAGTTCCATTCGCGGGCCACGGGCCTTACCGTATGAGCGCCCACACCATGACCAGCGAAGGAGCGCCGTGCCCGCCGCCCGGCCCGCGACCGCCCCTGCCACCCCCGCCGCCGACGACCCCCGGCCCGCGCACCCGCTCCCCACCCTCGACCTGCTGCTGCTCGCCGTCTCCATCGGCGGCATCTCGTTCTCCGGGCCGCTGATCAGCGCCACCGCCGCACCCGCGCTGGCCATCGCCCTCTGGCGCAACGTCATGTCCGTCGGCGTCCTCGGCCCCTACGCCCTGCTGCGCCACCGTGCCGAACTGCGCGGCATCGGCCGCCGGGCACTGCTGCTCGCGATCGCCGCCGGCGCCCTGCTCGCCGTGCACTTCGCACTCTGGATGCCCAGCCTGCGGATGACCTCGGTGGCCTCCGCCACCGCCCTGGTCACCACCACCCCGCTGTGGACCATCCTGCTGATGCGGCTGTTCGGCGTCCGCGCCCCGCGCACGGTCTGGCTCGGCACGGTCGTCGCCTTCGCCGGCGTCCTCGTCCTGACCGGCGTCGACCTCTCACTCTCCCCGCGCGCCCTGCTCGGCGACGCCCTCGCCCTCGCCGCCGGCCTCGCCGCGGCCGGGTACATGCTGCTCGGTGCCGAGGTCCGCAAGACCGTCAGCACCACCGGCTACACCCTGATCTGCTACGCCACCACCGCGGTCGGCCTGCTGGTGATCTGCCTGGCCACCGGGACACCACTGTCCGGCTGGTCGGCCGGGGCCTGGTGGCAGATCGTGCTGCTGATGGTCGTCGCCCAGCTGCTCGGGCACTCGCTCAGCAACCGGGTGGTGCGCAACCTCGGCCCCTCGATCACCTCCACCGCGATCCTGCTGGAGACCCCGGGCGCGGCCCTGATCGCCGCCCTCTGGCTCGGCCAGTGGCCCCCGGCGGCCGCCTACCCGGCGGTGGTGCTGATCCTGCTCGGCCTGGTCCTGGTCGCCCGCGGCGGGCGGCGGCCCTGAGGGCCTGTCCGGAGCCCCGCCTACAGCCAGCCGTTGCGGCGGAAACCCCGGTACATTCCGACGCAGATCAGCGAGATCGCGCCGAGCACCGCCGGATAGCCGTACGGGTTGTGCAGCTCCGGCATGTAGTCGAAGTTCATCCCGTACACGCCGGTGATCATGGTGGGCACCGCGAAGATCGCCGCCCAGGCGGTGATCTTGCGCATGTCCTCGTTCTGCGCCACCGAGACCTGCGCCAGGTTCGCCTGCAGCAGCGAGTTCAGCAGCTCGTCGAAACCGTGCACCTGCTCGGTGACCCGGGCCAGGTGGTCCGCGACATCCCGGAAGTACTTCTGGATGTCCGGGTCCACCAGCCCCTGTGACGGCTCCGACAACTGCTGCATCGGACGCAGCAGCGGCACCACCGCACGCTTGAACTCCAGTACCTCGCGCTTGAGTTGGTAGACCCGGCCGACATCGGCGCTGCGCCCGCCCTTGGCCGAGAAGACGCCGTACTCGATCTCGTCCACGTCGTTCTGCAGTCGCTCGGCGACCAGCAGGTAGTTGTCCACCACGTGGTCGGCGATCGCGTGCAGCACCGCGGACGGGCCCTTGGCCAGCAGCCCGGACTCGTCCGCGTCCGCTTCCAGCCGGTGCCGCAGCTCCTGCAGCGAACCGTGGCCGCCGTGTCGGACCGTGATCACGAAGTCCCGCCCGGCGAACACCATCAGCTCACCGGTCTCCACCACCTCGCTGGTGGGCGTGAGCTGGTCGTGCTCGACGTAGCGGATGGTCTTGAAGACGGCGAACAGCACGTCGTCGTAGCGCTCCACCTTGGGCCGCTGGTGCGCGTGCACCGCGTCCTCCACCGCGAGCGGGTGCAGGCCGAAGCGCTGCGCGATGCCCTCGAACTCGCCCTCGGTCGGCTCGTGCAGCCCGATCCAGCTGAACGACCCCGAGCTGCCCGGGAGTTGGTGCGCCGCCTTGACCCGCCGGGCGGCGTCGTGCGGGCTGCAGGTCTCACCGCTGCGCCGGCCGTGCTGGTAGACCGCGCAGTCCACGATCGCCGAGCTGCCGCCTTCCGGCACGGCGTCGTACGGACCGGTGACGCTCCGACGGCGGTTGGTGCGGACGGCGGCGCGCAGGCTGTTGATCATCGACATGGCAGGCTCCCTGGGGCAGGAGCCGTCGCACGGCGGCACGGAGAGCGCGGGAAGCAGGGCCGTGGTGCGGCGGCGAGGAACACCGGTGAAGGGGATGAGGGTGCTCTCCCGGCCGGTCCGTCCGCCGTCGATCCGCGCCCGGGGCCACTACGGCTGGATCAGCCGGTACGGCCTGCGAGGCGAGGGGAGCGGGGAAGTCGGGGCCGGGCAGAGCTGCCGGTACTGCATGGTCGGCCGGTATCCACCGCAACCACCTCCTTCGCGCCGCCGCCCCGGGACGAACGATCCCGGTGGCCAGTCGCTCACCCTAACATCTGACCGGGCATCGGCGCCGATGGCTTTCCCCCGCTTTACGGACCCTTGACGCCCGGGCCCGCCGCACCGCCCGCACGAAGCCCGCGCACCCCGGCGGGTTACGCTCACCGGCATGGCCCACGACTTCCCGTCCTTCGGCGACCCCCACGGCGGCAACTCCCCGGAACTCTCCCGGGAGGCGGTGCTGGCCGCCGTCGAGGCCCGGCTGATCTCCACCTTCGGCGAACCGGGCGGCCGCGCCGCCGTCACCTTCCTCGGCGCCGACCGGATCGAGGTGCTGCGCTTCGGCCCGGACGCCGACGGACTGGTCCGCTACACCACGCTCGGGATGTCCGCCGCGCCGATGGCCGACCCGACCGCGCTGGTCGCCGACCAGGTGCGCGGCCCGCGCGTCGAACTGGTGCTGACCGTGCGCGGCGGGCACGACAGCGTGCTGCGCAGCCTCGCCACCTTCGCCGCGACCCCGCAGGTCGAGGGACTGGTGGTGGCCCCCGGCGGCTCGCTGGACCTCGGCGCCCCGCTCTGGGACGGCGCCCCCTTCACCTCGGTGCTGGCCGCCGAGCCGGGCGGCCTGGTCGAGGACCTCGAACTGGCCGAGCCCGCCGAGCCGGTGCGCTTCCTGCCGCTGCTGCCGATGACGCCCAACGAGGCGGGCTGGAAGCGGGTGCACGGCGCGGCCGCGCTCCAGGAGCGTTGGCTGAACCAGGGCACCGACCTGCGCGACCCGGACCGGCGCGGCGTCCGGCTCGACTGACGACCGTTCAGGCCGGGTGTGCGGGCCACTGCGCACGCCCGTGCCGCGCCTCTGTACGCGGGAGCGCGGCAGAGGCTTCCCGCGTGCCGGTACGGCCGCGCCCCGCGCGGCGCTCCGCTCAGCGCTCGATCGGCTCGGCGCCGGTGGCCTGCGCCAGCAGCGCCTCGTACACCGCCGGGTCGGTGGTGTACTCGCCGAGCCGGACGGTCTTGCGGCTGCCGTGGTAGTCGCTGGAGCCGGTCACCAGCAGGCCCAACTCGCCGGCCAGGCCGCGCAGCCGCTGCCTGGTCTCCTCGTCGTGGTCGGTGTGGTCGACCTCCAGCGCGGCCAGCCCGGCCGCCGCGAGGTCGGCGATCACCCGGTCCGAGACCGTCCGGCCGCGCTTGACGGCGCCCGGGTGGGCGAAGACCGGCACCCCGCCGGCCGAGCGGACCAGCCGGACCGCCTCCACCGGGTCGGTCTCGTGCTTGCGGACGTCCGCCCGGCCGCCGTTGGCCAGCCAGTCCTGGGTGAAGGCGTCCGAGACGGTGGCCACCACGCCCGCCTCGACCAGCGCGCTGGCGATGTGTGGCCGCCCGACCGAGCCGGCCCCGGCGATCCGCCGCACCTGCTCCCAGCTGATGTCCGCGCCGAGTTCGCGGCAGCGCTCGACGATCGCCCGCCCGCGCCGGAACCGGTCGGTGCGCACCAGCTCCCGCTCGCGCGCGAACTCCGGCTCCCGCGGGTCGAACAGGTACGCCAGCAGGTGCATGCTGATGCCGTCCACCACGCAGGACAGTTCGGCGCCCGGGACGACGGTCAGCCGGGCGCCGTCCGGCAGCGTGTGCACCGCCTCGGCGGCCTCGGCGTGGCCGGCGACGGTGTCGTGGTCGGTGAGGGCCACCACGTCGAGGCCGGCGGCGACCGCCGCGGCGACCAGCTCGGCCGGGCTGTCGGTGCCGTCGGAGGCGTTGCTGTGGGCGTGCAGGTCGATGCGCACGGGGCGGACTCCTGGAGGCTCGTGGGTGCCGCCCAGGATAGGCCGTTCACGGGTCGGTCAGCCGAGCAGCCGGGGGGAGAGGGCCCCGCAGGGCAGCAGGTCCAGCTCGGCACCGGCCTCGCGCAGGTCGGTGAGCACCAGCTCGTCGTACATCACCAGGGCGGACTGCTCGGGCCAGGTGACCGCCCAGAGCCAGAGCCCGCGGGCCTCGCCGGCGAACACCGCGCGGTCGGCCGGGGCGTCCGGGACGTGGAACATCGGGGTGGGGCGCCCGGCGGCCATCAGCTTGGCGTCGGCGGGCTTGTAGAGGCCGACGGAGTCGCCCGGGTCCGGGCCGGGCAGTCCGGCGTAGCGGGCGCCGAGCCCGACGCCCAGCTCCTCGGCGATCAGCACCAGCTCGCCGAAGCCGCCGAGCGGGGCCGGACCGGAGCAGGCGACGGCGGTGGCCCGGGCGCCGGAGACGTCGTCGCCGACGTGGGCGATGCCGGTGTAGAGCCAGCCGACCGGGAGCGGCCAGGGCAGCCAGACGGGGACCTGCGAGCGGGCGACGGCCACGCCCAGGGCTTCCACGCTGGGGGGCAGCACGGGCTGCATCGGGTGCACGGCTCCGTGCCGGTCGCACTGCCAGGTGTCTGAGAACAGACCGGGGGCGCGGACCCGACCGGCGCACCTCGGGCAGCTTGGCTCGCCCCTCATAGCCGACAACGCTCCTCCCTCCGGGCCGCCGCGTCAAGGACGATCACCCGTACGGACGGCTCGGCGGCACCTGTCGGTGGCGGACGCCCGGCCGACGCGGGGTGGGCGTCGCGGGCGGTTCCCGTTGGGGCATGTCCCGTCGCGGGCGGCGGCAAACGTCCCCGGGGTCAGGCCCCGAACGCACTGACGCCCCGTCATCGGCGAATGTGATGACGGGGCGTCAGTCGGGTATCGGAACGTCCGGATCGGACGCGCCGGGCTCGTCGGCGGCGGGTGAGGACTCCCGGTCGGGGGCGCCGCGCCTGGTCAGACGGTCGGGCACGGGCGGATGAGCAGGCGCTCGCCGGTGCGGGCGGCGGCCTCGACGTACTCGCGGACGGTCTCGGCGTCGGCGATCAGGCGGTCGGTGGCGGTGCCGTCGGTGTCGTCCAGTCGGAGGATCTCGAAGCGCATGGGCTTGGTCATGGGCGTCTCCTTTCCTTGCCCCGCGGGGCGGGGCGATTGCGGCTGAGTCGGTATCAGCCCGCTCGGGGTCTTGCGGATCCGGCGGTACGGCCGGACCGATCGCGTCGTACGTGCGGCGGTCTGCTGCGGCAAGGGCTCCCCCTACTTGCCTGGTGCGTCCAATGCCTCGGGCAACCACGGTGCCGTGGCGGTGCTACTGGGCCGTTGCCCGTCCGTAACGTCCAGGTTTCGACTGATTGGCACCTGCGTGAGGGCCGGCGATGATTCCCGGACAGAATCAAAGATTACCGTAACTAACGAATTTTGTCCTGCGTCGAGGACGGTCGGACTTCCAGAAGTGGTTCAGACCACTCTGGCGGGGGTGTCGCGCGGGGTGCTGCTGGAGCCGCTCCTGCGGCCCGGAACCCGGCCGGTCAGACCCAGAACGCGGCCAGCGCCTCGGCCGTGGCAGCCGGCTGCTCGGCGTTGGGGGAGTGGCCCGCGTCCGCGACGACCACCCGGCGGGCGCTCAGCCGCTCCGCCATCCGGGACTGCTCCGGCACCGGCCAGGCGTAGTCCCGTACCCCGGACAGCACCAGCACCGGCAGCACCCCGGCGGCCACCGCGGCCAGCTCGTCCACCCGGTCCGGCGCGGCCACCAGGTGCCCGCCGGTCACGGCCAGCGCCCGCGGCACATTGGCCACCCAGCGGCGGTGCAGGAACTCCGCGACGTCCGGCTCCAGGACGGGCTTCGGCGCGTCGCCGCTCTCGTCCATCTGCCGCATGACCTGCCAGATCTCCTCCAGGGTCATGACCGGCAGGACGTCCAGCAGCAACTTGGTCCGGGCCGCCTCGGCCGGGTCGATCGCCCCCGGGCCGGTGGCCATCAGGGTCAGCGAACACCAGGGCAGCGGCCCCTCGGCGGCGGCCGCGAGCACGGCCTCCCGCACCACCTGGCCGCCGAAGGAGTGCCCCAGCAGGTGCAGCGGCCCGCCCTCGGTCGCCAGTACCTCGGTCAGCGCCCGCACGTCCGCGCCCAGCGCCGCCACCCCGTACGCGGCCACCTCGTCCGGTCCGCCGGTCTCGTACTGGCCCCGCTGGTCCACGGCCGTCACCCGGTACCCGGCGGCCGCCAGCGGCGCCAGCAGCCCGATGAAGTCCTCCTTGCTGCCGGTGAACCCCGGCACCAGCAGCGCGGACCCGCGCACCGGCCCGTCCGGTTCCGCCCGCAGCGCCGCGAACTCCCCGCGCGCGGTCACCACACGCTCCGTCCGGGCACAACCGGGCAGAGTCAGGAACGGTGGAGTACTCATGCGCCCGCCTTCCTTCGCTCGGCGGGGGCATTCGCCCACACGCACCTCTTGATGATTCGCTCGCTGCGCTCGCTCATGCGCCCGCCTTCCTTCGCTCGGCGGGGGCATTCGCCCACACGCACCTCTCGATGATTCGCTCGCTCATGGGCGGCTTCCCTCCCGCGACGAGGCGACGAGGCGACGAGGCGAGCCTATGCCGCTCCCCCGAGCCCGAACGCCCGAAGGGGGGCGAGTCGGGCCATTGCGGCCCGGCCCGCCCCCCTTCGGGGCTGTGGCTGTCAGCTCTCCACGGCGGGTTCCGGGGTGGCCGCGGCCTTGCGGGTGCGGGTGCGCTTGCGCGGGGCCGGAACCTCGGCGGAAGCCTCGGTGGCCGGGGCCTCCGGGGCGGTCTCCGCGACGGCCTTGGGCTTGCGGGTCCGGGTCCGGGTGGCGGGCTTCTCCTCGGCCGGGGCCTCGGTCGCCGTGGCCGCCTCGACGGCCTCCGCCTTCGGCTTGCGGGTCCGCGTACGGGTGGCCGGCTTCTCGGCCGGAGCCTCGACCGACGCCTCGGCGACGGCCTCGACGGCCTCCGCCTTCGGCTTGCGGGTCCGCGTACGGGTGGCCGGCTTCTCGGCCGGAGCCTCGACCGACGCCTCGGCGACGGCCTCGACGGCCTCCGCCTTCGGCTTGCGGGTCCGCGTACGGGTGGCCGGCTTCTCGGCCGGAGCCTCGACCGACGCCTCGGCGACGGCCTCGACGACCTCCGCCTTCGGCTTGCGGGTCCGGGTCCGGGTGGCGGGCTTCTCCTCGGCCGGGGCCTCGGTCGCCGTGGCCGCCTCGACGGCCTCCGCCTTCGGCTTGCGGGT
>NZ_JBEXKB010000022.1:0-97875 GCF_040609455.1 Kitasatospora sp. NPDC004669 | reverse complement strand
GACGGCCTCCGCCTTCGGCTTGCGGGTCCGCGTACGGGTGGCCGGCTTCTCGGCCGGAGCCTCGACCGACGCCTCGGCGACGGCCTCGACGGCCTCGACGGCCTCCGCCTTCGGCTTGCGGGTCCGGGTGCGGCGCGGCTTGTCCTCGGCCACCGGTTCGGCGACGGCCACGGTGGCCTCGTCCACCGGAGCAGCCTCGACCACGGCCTCGGTCGCCACCACGGCGGCCTCGACCGCGGCGGCAGCACCGCGCGAACGGCGGCGACGACGGCGCGGCGCGGCCTCGCCCTCGACGGCCGGAGCCGCCTCGGTCAGGGCAGCGGCAGCGACCTCGCCCTCGGCGCCGACCGCCGCGCCGCGGCGGGTGCGGCGGCGCTCACGGGTACGGCGCGGCTTCTCCTCGACCGGGGTCTCGACGGCGGCACGGTCCGAGCCGTTCCGCCCGCCGCGGCCGCGACCGGAGCGGGAGTTCCGACCGCCGGTCTCGCCGAGGTCCTCGATCTCCTCCGCGCCGAGCCCGGCCCGGGTGCGCTCCGAACGCGGCAGGACACCCTTGGTGCCCGGCGCGATCTTCAGCAGCTCGTACAGGTGCGGCGAGGTGGAGTAGGTCTCCTCCGGCTCGTTGAACGGCAGGTCCAGCGCCTTGTTGATCAGCTGCCAGCGCGGGATGTCGTCCCAGTCGACCAGGGTGACGGCCGTACCGGAGGCGCCGGCCCGGCCGGTGCGGCCGATCCGGTGCAGGTAGGTCTTCTCGTCCTCGGGGCACTGGTAGTTGATGACGTGCGTGACGCCCTCGACGTCGATGCCGCGGGCCGCGACGTCGGTGCAGACCAGCACGTCGACCTTGCCGTTGCGGAAGGCCCGCAGCGCCTGCTCGCGGGCGCCCTGGCCGAGGTCGCCGTGGACGGCGCCGGCCGCGAAGCCGCGCTGGGTCAGCTGGTCGGACACGTCGGCGGCGGTGCGCTTGGTGCGGCAGAAGATCATCGCCAGCCCGCGGCCCTCGGCCTGCAGGATGCGCGAGACCATCTCGACCTTGTCCAGCGAGTGCGCACGGAAGATGTGCTGCTCGATGTTGGCGACGGTCGCGCCGGTGTCGTCCGGGGCGGTGGCCCGGATGTGGGTCGGCTGGCTCATGTACCGGCGGGCGAGGCTGATCACCTGGCCCGGCATGGTGGCCGAGAACAGCAGGGTCTGCCGCTTGGCCGGCAGCATCGTGATGATCTTCTCGACGTCCGGCAGGAAGCCGAGGTCGAGCATCTCGTCGGCCTCGTCCAGGACCAGCGCGCGGACCTTGGACAGGTTCAGCTTCTTCTGCCCGGCCAGGTCCAGCAGGCGGCCCGGGGTACCGACCACGATGTCGACGCCCTTGGTGAGCGCCTCGACCTGCGGCTCGTACGCCCGGCCGCCGTAGACGGCCAGGACCCGCACGTTGCGGACCTTGCCGGCGGTCTGCAGGTCGTTGGTGACCTGGGTGCAGAGCTCACGCGTCGGGACGACGATCAGCGCCTGCGGGAACTCGGAGAGCTGGTCCTCGGTGGCCCGGCCGGCGTCCACGTCGGCGCGCACGACGACCCGCTCGATCAGCGGGAGGCCGAAGCCGAGGGTCTTGCCGGTGCCGGTCTTGGCCTGGCCGATGACGTCATGGCCGGTCAGCGCGACCGGGAGGGTCATCTCCTGGATCGGGAAGGGATGGACGATGCCGACGGACTCGAGTGCCTCGGCGGTCTCCGGGAGGATCCCCAGTTCCCGGAACGTCGTCTTGATGGGTTCAGCGGTGGTGGACAGGGTGCTGCCTCTTCCGTTTTCGGAGGGGCCGAGAGCGAGCGGCGGGCGGGCAACCGCGCGGCTGCGTACGGGCCTGGGCGGCCCCGAATGCAGCTGCGCGGACGCACAACCGTGCCGGTCCCTGCGGCCGGCCGGTGCGCGCGGCCCGGTGCGGGGCGCGTCGCCGGCGGCGTCGGGGAGGATTCCCGTGAGGGACCTGCGCGGGACCTGCGCCAGGGGGGCGCGGTCTCGGCGGCCCTCGCTCGGCCACTGATGCGGTGCCAGGGCTTGAAGTCCAAGCCATGGTCGGAGCCGATCGGCTCTCCGACCGGGCATCCGCGTACGTGAGTACCCGTGCCTCCGGTGCGGACTCGTCCGAGGGGACGGTGCCGCTACGGAGCGGGCTTGCGCGGGCCACCGAGACGGCGGTGACACCGTGCGAGCACGACGGGGCTCCGTACCACCATACAGTCAGGCGACGACTCGAACACGTGACGCGTCTGACATTGCCCCGGGCGACCGGCCCGCGACCGGGCACTCCGGGCGGTCACCCGGGTGCGTCGGGTGGTGGGGCTCCCGCCCGGGCGGGACTAAGGTGGCAGGTCATGGAGACCCATGGTGAGACGCAGGACGGCGCGGCCGGCTCGATCGGCGACTGGGCCACGTGCTCGGCCGAGCCGGGCTACCGCGCGGCGGTGCTGGATCTGCTCGGCGCGCTCGCGTACGGCGAGCTGAGCGCCTTCGAGCGGCTCGCCGAGGACGCCAAGCTGGCGCCGGGCCTCGCCGACAAGGCGGCCCTGGCCCGGATGGCCTCCGCCGAGTTCCAGCACTACCAGCGGCTGCACGACCGGCTCGCCGAGATCGGCGCCGACCCGCAGGATGCCATGCGCCCCTTCGTCGAGCCACTGGAGCTGTTCCACCGGATGACCGCGCCTTCGGACTGGCTGGAGGGCCTGGTCAAGGCCTACGTCGGCGACGCCATCGCGACCGACTTCTACCGCGAGGTGGCCGTCCGGCTGGACGACGACACCCGCGACCTGGTCCTCGGCGTCATGTCCGACACCGGTCAGGCCCAGTTCGCCGTCGACAAGGTCCGCCAGGCCATCGAGGCCGACCCGCGGGCCGGCGGACGGCTCGCCCTGTGGGGCCGGCGCCTGATGGGCGAGGCGCTCAGCCAGGCCCAGCGAGTGGTCGCCGAGCGCGACGCGCTGTCCAACCTGCTAGTCGGCGGCGTCCAGGTGCAGGGCTTCGACCTGGTCGAGGTCGGCAAGATGTTCAACCGGATCACCGAGGCCCACACCAAGCGGATGGCCGCCCTCGGCCTCGCCTCCTGACGATTGTCAGGCCGGCCGGTGCCGCCGCGGTGCGCGGTGGGCACCGGCCCGGTGCGGGTGGTGCCGGTGCGCCGGCGCCCGGCCGGCGGCCAGGTCCGGCCGGGCCAGCAGCGAGGTGATCACCCCCGCGGCCAGCGCCGAGAACGCCACCGCGACCACCGGGTAGCGCCCGTCCAGGCAGAAGTGCGCGACCGCCCCGCCGAGCAGCGCCGCCGCCAGTGCCGTGCCCACGACCAGCGGGCGCGGCGCCCGGAAGTACCCGGGCAGGCCCACCAGCGCGGCCGTGCCCGCGACCAGGCCGACCAGGACGAAGAGGATCGACTCGACCAGCAAGGCAGCCTCCCGGGGGACGGGCGTGCGGCACCGGCGCCGCACTTGTCGCCGTACCCAGGCCCACCCGGCCGTACACGCAGCGGTGCCCCGCTCCCTGAAGGGAACGGGGCACCGGAACGAGCTGCTCGGGCGCCGCCTCAGAGGGTGCCGAAGCCGACCTTGCGGGCGGCCTGCTCGCCGATCTCCACGTACGCCAGGCGCTCGGCCGGGACGATGACGCGACGGCCGTGCTCGTCGGTCAGCGAGAAGAGCTTCGTGGAGCCCTCCAGCGCCTTCGCGACCGCGCTCTCGACCTCATCGGCAGTCTGCGAGCTCTCGATCACGATCTCGCGCGGCGCGTTCTGCACGCCGATCTTGACCTCCACGGCTTCCGTCCCTCCGGGGTTGCAGCCTCCACGCGCGGGCACCGGACCACCTGGAACAGGCGTTCGCGGCGACCGCGCCGTACGGCTTCACCATAGAGCACCGGATCACCGTCCAGGCGAAGGTCAGCGGATCGTCACCGCTGGGCGGAGGCCTCCCCGGCCTGCTCGCCCGGGTGCATCGGGAAGCCCTTCAGCCCGCGCCAGGCCAGGCTGGCGACCAGTCGCACCGCCTCGTCGCGCGGGATCTCCAGACCCTGCGACAGCCAGTACCGGGCGGTGATCTGCGCCAGACCGCAGACCCCGGCGGCCAGCAGCTTGGACTCCGACTCCGGCAGGTCGGTGTCCTCCTGGATCACCTGGCTCACCAGCGTCGCGCTCGCCTCGGAGGCCCGCTCGACCCGCTCGCGCACGGCCGGCTCATTGGTCAGGTCCGACTCGAAGACCAGCCGGAACGCGCCCGACTCGCTGGAGACGTAGTTGAAGTACGCCTCCATCGTCGCGGCCACCCGCAGCTTGTTGTCGGTCGTCGTCCCCAGCGCCTCGCGGGTCGACTCGACCAGGGCGTCGCAGTGCTTGTCCAGCAGCGCCAGGTACAGCTCCAGCTTCCCGGGGAAGTGCTGGTAGAGCACCGGCTTGCTGACCCCGGCGCGGTCGGCGATGTCGTCCATGGCGGCCGCGTGGTAACCCTGCGCGACGAACACCTCCTGGGCGGCACCGAGCAGTTGTTCACGGCGGGCGCTTCGCGGCAGGCGGGCACCGCGCGGGCGCTCCTGCGCCTCCTGGATGGCCGTCACGGCGCTCCTCACTTCGGGGTTGTTCGGGGCTGGCGAGAGGGTCAATTCTACTTTTCGGTAACCGCTCCCGCGTTCGGCGAAGGCGAGAAAAGCAGCTCGGCCTACTTGTCAGGAGCCCACAATACGGCGCTGACCTCGGCGTCGGCAGTGGTACGACAAGGGAGGGAACGGCCGGACCACCCTCCCGTCGCCCCCGGCCGGGGCTCACTACCATCGTCCACCATGAGCAGCGCTGAGCAGCAGGTACGTACGGTCGAGGTTCCCGGCGCGGTGCTCGCGGTGCACCGCCCGACCGAGGAAGCGGGCGCCGACGGGCGCGAGCCCGGGCTCTTCGTGCACGGCCTGGGCGGCTCGGCCGCCAACTGGACCGCCCTGATGGACCGCCTGTCCGGCCTCGTCGACGGCGAGGCCGTCGACCTGCCCGGCTTCGGCCGCTCCAACCCGCCCACCGACGGCAACCTCAGTCTCTCCGGCCACGTCCGCGCCGTCATCGGCTACCTGGAGGCCTCCGGCCGCGGACCGGTCCACCTGTTCGGCAACTCGCTCGGCGGCGCCGTCGCCGTCCGGCTCGCCGCGCTGCGCCCCGACCTGGTCCGCAGCCTCACCCTGGTCTCGCCCGCCCTGCCCGAACTGCCCCCGCAGCGCTCCGCCTGGCCCACCGGCCTGCTCGCCCTGCCCGGGGTGCCCGCGCTGCTGCGCCGGCTGCCCGCGGGCCGGCGCGACGTCGAGGCGGCCACCGAGGACCTCCTGCGGCTGGTCTACGGCGACCCGACCGGCCTGAGCCCGGCCACCCGGGCCGAGGCGGTGGCCGAGTACCGGCGCCGGCTGGAGGTGCCGCACGCGATGCAGGCGCTGATCGGTTCGGCCCGCGGCATCGTCTCGGCGTACACCGAGCGCGGCGACCAGGCGCTGTGGCGGCAGGCCGAGCAGGTCGAGGCACCCGTGCTGCTGGTGTACGGGCTGCGCGACAAGCTGGTCGCCTACCGCTCGGCCCGGCGCGCGTGCGCGGCCTTCGCGGACTCCCGGCTGCTGGTGCTGCCGGAGTCCGGGCACGTGGCGATGATGGAGCACCCCGACGCGGTCGCCCGCGCCGTCCGCGAGCTGATCGCGGGGACCGGCCGCTGAGCGGTCGGGCGGTGTCCTCGGAGCGGGCACCCGAATAGCGCCCGGTAACGGCCCGGTTCGGGGCGAGGTCACGGCGGTTCACTCGTTCAGGTGGCAGCCAGGCATGTGACCGATGGATCGCCCCGGGCCGGTCCTACCTTTCTGCTGCCGGACCGAACAGGTGTGGGGGAGGGCCGCTGACGCCGGGAGCACACGGCGGGCGGCCCGAGCAAGGGTCCCGGCGTACGGCCCCGCGGCTCCCGTGGCCCCTGCTCAGGGGCGTCCGAGGGGTGCGAGGGGACAGCCGGCCCTGACCGGGGGCTGCCGTCACCGCCCCTCTCCGAGGCAGAAGGAGGTCTTCCGTGCGCGTCGCCCTGCTCACCGAGGGTGCCCGTCCGCATCCCCAGCGTGGTGCCGGAGCCTGGTGCGACCGGCTGGCCGAGGGCCTGCCGGAGCACGAGTTCGAGCTGTACCTGCTGGCCGGTCCCGGGGGTTTCGGCGCCGCCGAGCGGCTCTCGCCCGCCTGGCGCGGGGCGCGCGACCTGGCCCTGTGGGGGCGCAGGCCGGGCGGCCGGGCGCCGGGCGCGCTGCGCAGACGCCAGTACGCCGGAGCCTACGAGGAGCTGGTGCGGGCACTGGTGCTCCCGGGGCAGCGGGCCGGTTTCGGCGCCGGGCTCCACCGGCTGGCCGCGCTGGCCCGGGAGGACGGCACCCTGCCCGCCTTCCTGGCCTCCGGGCACGCCCGGCGGGTCCTGGAGCGGACCTGGCGGCTGCCCGGCGCGGACGCCTCGGCCGGCCAGCCGCTGGTCCGCGACGTGCTGGTCGCCGCCGACCTGCTGGAGCAGTGCCTGCGGCCGCTGTCCGCGCCCTGGTACGGCACCGGCCCCGGGGGCCTGGGCGGCGCCGACCTGTGCCACGTGGTCGGTGGCGGCCCGGCCGCGCTGCCCGCCCTGGTGGCCCGGCACCTGCACGGGGTGCCGTTCGTGGTCACCGAGCACGGCCTCCACCTGCGCGAGCAGTACCTCGGCCACCGCGAGGCGCCGTACCTCCCCCAGCCTTCGGCCGGGGGTGCCCCCACGCCGGTGCGCGCCCTGCTGCTGTCCTTCTTCCGGGCGCTCACCGAGGAGACCTACCGGCAGGCGGCGATACTCACCCCGGGCAGCGCCCACGACCAGCAGTGGCAGCGCCGCTGCGGGGCCGACCCGGCGCGCACCCGGGTGGTGTACGAGGGCACCCCGGCCGTGGACCGCCCGGCGGCCGGCCCGGAGCCCGAGCGGCCGACCCTGGTGTGGGCGGGCGCGCTGGAACCGGGGCGCGACACCGAACTGATGCTGCGCGCCTTCGCCCGGGTCCGCGCCGAACTGCCCGGGGCGCGCCTGGTGGTGCACGGCGAGGAGACGGCCCCCGGCTACCGGGCGCACTGCGCGGCGGTCGCCGAGCGGCTGGGGATCACCACGGCGGTGGACTTCGCCGGGCGCCCCGGCTCGCTCGCCGAGGCCTGGGAGGGCGGCACGGTGGCCGTCTTCTCGGCACTCTCCCAGCGCAGCCCCCGGCTGCTCGCGGACGCCATGCTGAGCGGTCGGGCGGTGGTGTCCACCGACGTCGGGGTGGCCCGCGAGGTGGTCGGCCCGGCCGGGCTGCTGGTGCCCGCCCGCGACCCGCACGCCCTGGCCGGGGCCTGCCTGGCGCTGCTGCGGGACGAGGAACGGCGGGCCCGGCTGGGGCTGGCCGGGCGGCTGCGCGCGCAGGAACGCTTCGCCGTGGAGCCGGTGATCAGCGCCTTCCGGGAGGTCTACCTGGAGTTGGTCTCGCAGTACCCGGCCTTCCCCGGCGGCGGGGACGACGGCGAGGGCGGCCGGGCGCCGCGCCCGTTCGCCCGCCCCGCCGAGTACTGGCTCACCGACGGCCCGCGCGGGGGTCGGGCCGACGCCCCGCGGGGCGGGAGCGACGACCCCGGCGGGCAGGACCACGCCGAAGAACTCGCGGAGGCCGTCTGATGTCCGGCGGCGCGACTGTCGACCCGGTGCGTGAAGTGATGGCCGAGCACCGGGAACTGTGCGAGCGCGCCGTCGACCCGCTGGAGATCGCCGCCGGGCTGGAGGAGGCCGGGCTCGGCCCGGACGCCGCCGCGCGGTGCCGGCACGCCGACCTGTTCTCGCTGGCCGAGGAGCTGTACGCCCGGGTGCCCCGCCGCCCGCCCGCCGCGCCGGAGCCGACCCGGCCCGGGCCGCGCCGGGCCGGGGCCCGGGCGGCGCTGACCGCCGCCGCGCTGGCCGTGCCGCCCTGCGCCGGGGTGGTCGCGTTGGGCGCCCGCTGGTCGGTGCTGCTGCCCGCCGCCGTCCCCCTGGTGCTGCTGCCGGCGCTGACCGCCCCGGCCCCGGCCGAGCCCGGCCCGCCGCCGGGTGGCCCGGCCTGCGACGCCCTGGGGCCGGTCCGGACCCCGCCCCCGTCCCCCGGCTCCCGTCGGAGCCCCGCCGCGCTCGGGTACGGGCTGGGCCTGGCCGCGCTGCTGCTGCTCCCGCTGGCCGCGCCGGGCGGGGACCGGCCGCTGGCCGCCGCGCTGGTGCTGGCCGCCGCGGTGTCGACGGGCTCGGCCGAGCGGGCGGCCCGCTGGTACCGGCAGGTCGGGCACGGCCACCTGAGGGCGGCCCGCACGCTGGCCGAGTTCCGGGCCCGGATGCGGCCGGTGTTGCCCGTTGCGGTCGCGCTGCACCTGGCGGTGCTCGCGGTGCTGACGTATGCCGCGCTGGCGGTCCTCGCCGCGGTGGCGCCGCGCCCCGGGCCCGGCCACGGCGGCGGGCTGCTGCACCTGGCCGCCGAGCGGGCCGGTGCCGCGCAGTGGGCGGCGCAGGGCGTGCTGGGCCTGCTGCTGGTGCTGCCCGCGCTGCTGGCGCGCTGCGGCCGGACGACGGCCGCCGCGCTGGGGGCGCCGGCCGGGCCCGCCGCGACGGCGGCGGCGCTCGCCCTGGGCGGCTCCACGCCGTCGGCCGTCCTGCTGGGCGGAGGCACGGTCGCGGCGGTGCTGCTGGCGTACGCCTGGGCGTGGCTCGGCCGGGCCGGCTCCCACCGCTGACGCCCTGCCCCTGCCGCTTCGCCGCTTCGACGCTCGAAAACGCTGTTCGTTCGTAGTTCTCAGTCCGCCAGGTCGTCCCCGACCTCGCTTCGTGGAAGGACGCCCCCGATGAGGGTGCTGCTGCTGGGCGCCGACGGCTTCATCGGCCGCCGGGTGACCGATCGTCTGCTGATGGACCAGGAGTTGCAGGTGACGGTGCTCGGCCGGCGCGACTCGGCCGACATCCGCTTCGACCTGACCACCGGGAGCCCGGGCGCGCTGGCCCGCTTCCTGGACGCGGTCGCGCCGCAGGTGGTGATCAACTGCGCGGGCGCCACCTACGGCAGCTCGCGCACCCTGATCCGGTCGAACACGCTGGCCGTCGCGACCGTCTGCGAGGCGATCCGGCGCAGTCGGGAGCCGGCCCGGCTGGTGCACGTCGGCTCGGCCGCCGAGTACGGGCCGGTGCCCGGCGGGGTGCCGGTCTCCGAGCAGGCCGAGCCGCGGCCGGTCGGCCCGTACGGGGTGTCCAAGCTGGCCGGGACGGAGCTGGTGCTGGCCTCCGGGCTGGACGCGGCAGTGCTACGGGTGTTCGACGTGGTGGGGCCGGGGGCGCCGACCGCCTCGCTGTTCGGGCGGCTCGCCGAGGGGCTGCGCCGGGCGCTGGAGCGGGGCGAGAACCAGGTGCGGATGCCGGACCTGTCCGGATACCGGGATTTCGTGGATGTGCGGGACGTCGCGCGGGCGATCCGGGCGGCGGCGGTCTCGGCCGCCACCGGGGTGGTCAACATCGGCAGCGGGCACGCCGTGCGGGCCCGGGACGCGGCCCAACTACTGGTGCGGGCCTCGGGCTTCGAGGGGGCGATCGTCGAGGAGAACCGGCAGGTCCTGCTGCCCGCGCAGGTCGCCGGGCAGAGTGGCGACCACCCGCCCGGCCACCCTCTGCCGGGCCACCGGGCGGAGGGCCAGCGGCCGGAGGGCCGGCCCGCCCCGGGCGAGCCGGTGCCGTGGCGGCAGGCGGACGTGCGCACCGCCCGGGACCGTCTCGGATGGCGGACGCAGGTGCCGCTGGAGGAGTCGCTGGGGGACGTCTGGCTGGAGACGGCCTGCCGGGTGTGAGGTCGGGCCGGGGGTGTCCCGGGCCCGGAATCCCGGGCGCGGGGCGCCGGGAGCGGCCCTGCTGCCGGTTCCACGATCCGGCGCGGCCCGTCTCGCCCATCGGACGGGCTGTCTCGGAATACCGGAGGGGCGTGACACTGTTGGCCTAGGAGCCACCTGAGTGGCGGAGCAACAATCCCGTCCGAGGCGGCCCTGGGCCACCTGAACAAGACACCCATCGGAGTCCCCGTGTCGTTGCCACCCCTGGTCGAGCCGGCCGACGAGCTCACCGTTGACGAGGTCCGCAGGTACTCCCGCCACCTGATCATCCCCGACGTCGGGATGGCCGGGCAGAAGCGGCTGAAGAACGCCAAGGTGCTGTGCGTCGGTGCCGGTGGCCTGGGCTCGCCCGCGCTGATGTACCTGGCCGCGGCCGGTGTCGGCACGCTGGGCATCGTCGAGTTCGATGTGGTCGACGAGTCGAACCTGCAGCGTCAGATCATCCACGGCCAGGCCGACATCGGCCGCTCCAAGGCGGAGTCGGCGCGGGACTCGGTCAAGGAGATCAACCCCTACGTCGACGTGATCCTGCACGAGGAGCGCCTCGACAACTCCAACGTGATGGAGATCTTCTCCGGCTACGACCTGATCGTGGACGGCACCGACAACTTCGCCACCCGCTACCTGGTGAACGACGCCGCGGTGCTGCTCGGCAAGCCGTACGTGTGGGGCTCGATCTACCGCTTCGACGGCCAGGCCAGCGTGTTCTGGGCCGAGCACGGCCCCTGCTACCGCTGCCTGTACCCGGAGGCCCCGCCGCCGGGCATGGTCCCCTCCTGCGCCGAGGGCGGCGTGCTGGGCGTGCTGTGCGCGTCCATCGGCTCGATCCAGGTCAACGAGGCGATCAAGCTGCTGGCCGGCATCGGTGACCCGCTGGTCGGCCGGCTGATGATCTACGACGCCCTGGAGATGAACTACCGCCAGGTGAAGGTCCGCAAGGACCCGAACTGCGCCGTCTGCGGTGAGAACCCGACGGTCACCGAGCTGATCGACTACGAGGCCTTCTGCGGCGTCGTGTCGGAGGAGGCGCAGGCCGCCGCCGCCGGTTCGACCATCACCTCGAAGCAGCTCAAGCAGTGGCAGGACGAGGAGGAGGACATCTACCTCATCGACGTCCGCGAGCCCGGTGAGTACGAGATCGTCAACATCCCCGGCGCGGTGCTGATCCCGAAGAACGAGTTCCTGATGGGCGACGCGCTGGAGAAGCTGCCGCAGGACAAGAAGATCGTGCTGCACTGCAAGTCCGGCGTGCGCTCGGCCGAGGTGCTGGCCGTGGTCAAGGCCGCGGGCTTCGCCAACGCCGTCCACCTGGGCGGCGGCGTGCTCGGCTGGGTGAACCAGATCGAGCCGCACAAGCCGGTCTACTGAAGGGTCGGTCTGCTGAGGACCGGTCTGCCGAGGGGCTGAAACGAGGGAGGGCCCGCCGGAGACGGCGGGCCCTCCCTCGTGCGTTCCCGCGTGCCGTCAGAGCGCTTTCTTGCGCTGCAGCACGTTGTAGGCGATCCAGCCCGGCAGCACCGGCAGCCAGAAGGTGAGCGCCCGGTAGAGGAAGACCGCCGGGGTGGCCGCCGCGGGGGGCACGTCCGCGACGGTCAGGGCGACGGTCAGGGCGACCTCGACCGGGCCGATGCCGCCCGGGGTGGGGATCGCCGAGCCGGCCGCGTTGGCGGTCAGGAAGACCACCGCGACGGCCGAGAAGTTGATGTCGCCGCCGAAGGCCTGCACCGAGAAGTCCAGGCAGGAGGTGAAGGAGAGGGTCAGCAGCAGGATGCCGCCGAAGCCGGTGAGCAGCTTGCTGGGCGTCTGCATCAGGTCCAGCATCCGCGGCACCACGCCGAAGAACAGCGAGCGCAGCCGGCCCAGCACGAAGCGGCGCAGCGGCGCGACGGCGGCCACCACCAGGGCGAGCACGGCGGCGGTCAGCACGCCGATGATCACCGCGCGGGAGGCGGAGAGGTCGCCGTTGGTCTGGCTGCCGGTGATCAGACCGAAGCTGAACAGCAGCAGCAGGTGCCCGGCCAGGCCCGCCAGCTGGGAGGCGCCGACCGAGGCGACGGCCTGGCCGGGACGGATGCCGGCCCTCTGCAGGTAGCGGGTGTTGAGCGCGATGCCGCCGATCGCGGCGGGGGCGACCAGCTTGACGAAGGAGCCGGCCAGCTGCGCCGCGACGGTGCGCCGGAACGGCAGCCGCTCGGGGACGAAACCGGTCAGGCTCATCGCGGCGGCGACGTAGCTGAACGCGGCCGCCAGCAGGGCCGCCGCCGCCCAGGCCCAGTTCATCTGGGAGAGCTTGAGCTGGGCCGGCTTGATGGTGGTCAGCGCCAGGTAGGCGGCGAAGGTGAGCGCGATCACCATGATCAGGCTCTTCGGCTTCAGCCGCTCCAGCTTGGCCGGCTCCATCGGCGCCTCGGGGGCGATCTGCAGGATCTGGCCGCGGATGCGGCTGAGCAGGTCCTCGCCGGCCGCCGCGATGTCCTCCTCGGCCTGCTGCTGGGTGCGCTCGCCGGCCGCGACCTGCTCCAGCGCCTTGGCCCGGGCGGCGGCCTTGCGCTCCTTGGTCAGCTTGGCGAGGTCGACCCGGGTGGAGCGGCTCATCCCGACCGGCTGGAGCAGCGGCAGCGCCTGGGCGACCCGCTCGGCGCCGAGCACCGCGTTGGCGGTGGCGACGGCCCGCTCGGGGCCGATCCGCAGCGCGAAGGTGGTCAGCAGCTGGGCGACGTCGATGCGCAGCGTCAGGTCGGTGGCCGCGATGTCGCCGCCGGAGAGGTTGACCAGGCAGGCCGTCTTCCCGTCCACCACCAGCAGCGACTCGCCGGTGAGTCGACGGTGGGCGATCCGGCGCTCGTGCAGGGCGGCCACCGACTGCCACAGCGAGGCCATCACCTCGTCGGTGATCTCCTCGTCGGCGAGCTCGTCCAGGGTCCGGCCCTCGACGTTCTCGTACACCAGGATCGCGGCGTCCGGGCCCAGCTCGGAGGTGGCGACCAGCTGCGGCGCGCGGGCGCCCGAGGAGGCCGCCGCGTACGCGATCAGCGCCTCCTGCTCCAGCGCCTGGCGCAGCGACTGGGGGCTGCGGCGCACCGCCACCGAGCGCAGCCGCAGCCGCCGCCAGGCCCGGTAGAAGAAGCCGGAGGCCTGCTGCTCGCGGTCGATGATGTGGACGTCCAGCGGCGGGCCGTCCTGCTGGGTGACGTAGTAGCGGCGGGTGCCGCCGGGGGCGTCCGGGGCGCGGTGGGCGCCGTCCGGGGTGAAGCCGACCTTGCGCAGCCCGATCATCAGGTGCTGGCCGGTGGGCCGGATGTTGGGGGAGCCGATCGCGTACAGCGTGCCGTAGGCGACGGACCAGCCGATCAGCACGGTGAGCAACAGCGACAGCGGGGTGGTGTAGCCGCCGAGCAGCTCGGTGACCCCGCTGAAGACCACCACCACCCACAGGGCCACCCGCCAGCGGGGTCTGCTCGACATGCCGACGGCGGTCATGTAGGCGATCACCGGGGCGAGGTAGCCGTGCACCGGGTCGGTCAGGGTGCCGTTGCTGTCCATCGGCAGCCGGGTCAGTGCCTCCCGGATGTGCTCGGAGGCGCCCTCGGCCACCCACCAGTCGATGCCCAGCGAGACGCCGTACGCCAGCACCGAGGCGAGCACGCCGTCGGCGACCCGCAGGCCGTCGCGTTTGATCAGCCGCTCGACGGCGAACGCCAGCGGTACGGCGAGCACCGCGACGCTGGAGACCAGGCCGGTGATGGTGGACAGCACCGCGGAGAAGTGCGGCGCGTTGGTGGCGATGTCCTGCTCGATGCCGGTGGTGGTCGAGGTGGCGATGCCGGCCAGCACGAAGACGGCGACTATCCCGAACACGCCGGCCAGGAAGCGGATCAGGTCGGACGGGCGGTGCGCGCGGGCGGCGAGCAGCGGCTCGTCGACGTCCAGGTGCGGGGCGTCCTCCAGCGGGTCGTGGTACTCGGTCCGCGGGGCGGGTGGGGAGGGCGGCGCGGGCGGCGTGGGCGGGGCCGACGGCGCGGGCACGGCAGGCCGCTCGGCCGGCTCGGGCGCTTTCTCGGGCGTGGGGGTCTTGATCGTCAGGTCCTTGATCAGGGAGACTTCCGGCGTCGGCCCGTGCTCGGGCCCACCACCGGACTCGCCGTCGGGCGCCGGGGGCACGGCGGATTCGGACTCGTCGGAGTCCCTGTCCACGCCCACGTCAGCCGTCCCGGTCATCTGGTCTTGTCCTCGTATCACCACTCACCGCCCCGAAGATGGTGGCATGTCCCGCGCCCCTGTGCTGGACAGGGGGCGGATCGGGCGCGGCGGATCGTTCACCCGGGGCCGCGCGTGCGCCCCTATAAGGAAGAATGCCCCAGGTGACGGACGTGACAGACGACGGCCTCCCGGACTCCTTGCCGCCCTTCGCCGAACTGGTGCTCGACCTGACCGAGCGGATTCCACCCGGCCGAGTGATGACCTACGGGGACGTCGCCGAGTACCTCGGCCAGGGCGGTCCCCGCCAGGTCGGCCGGGTGATGGCCCTCTACGGCGGCTCGGTGCCCTGGTGGCGGGTGATCCGCGCCGACGGCCGCTTCCTGCCCGGGCACGAACACCGCGCCCTCGCCCACTACAGCGAGGAGGGCACCCCGCTGCGCGAACTCGTCGACCCGCCCCGGGTCGACCTCAAGCTGGCCCGCTGGGACGGGGAGCCCGGTCAGGGGAAAACCCCGCGCGGACGGGAATGACGGGGCAGGATCGTAGGCTCGATACGGGCGGGCCCCGACGGGCCCGCCCCGGCCATGCCCCCCTTGTGCAACCCCAGGACAGTTCGTGAGTTCCCCCTACCGGCTCGTGCGCAGCCCGCTCGTCCAGCCCGACCCGCCCGCGCTGGACGCCTACCAGCGCGCCGTGATCGAGCACACCGGCGGCCCGCTGCTCGTCCTCGCCGGACCGGGCACGGGCAAGACCACCACCCTGGTCGAGGCGGTCGCCCGGCGCGTCCAGGACGGCACCGACCCCGAGAAGATCCTCGTCCTCACCTTCAGCCGCAAGGCCGCGATGGAACTGCGCGACCGGATGTCCGGCCGCCTCGGCACCGCCGCCGCCCCCCAGGCGACCACCTTCCACTCCTTCTGCTACGCCCTGCTGCGCGCCCACCAGGACCCGCAGGACTACGCCGAACCGCTGCGGCTGCTCTCCGGCCCCGAGCAGGACGTCATGGTCCGCGAACTGCTCGCCGGCGGCGCCGAGGACGCCAAACTCACGGAGTCGATCAGCAGCTCAGCCGCGGGCACCCGCATCCAGTGGCCGCCCGACCTGCGCGCCTGCCTGACCACCCGCGGCTTCGCCGACGAGGTCCGCGCCGTCCTCGCCCGCAGCCGCGAACTCGGCCTCGGCGAAGCCGAACTCGAACGCTTCGCCCAGGGCGTCCAGCGCCCCGACTGGGCCGCCGCCGCCCACTTCCTCGCCGACTACCTCGACGTCCTCGACCTGCGCGGCGTCCTCGACTACGCCGAACTCGTCCACCGCGCCGTCCTGCTCGCCGAACGCCCCGAGGTCGGCGAGGACCTCCGCCGGCGCTACGACGTCGTCTTCGTCGACGAGTACCAGGACACCGACCCCTCCCAGGTCCGGCTGCTGCGCCAGCTCGCCGGCGGTGGCCGGGACCTCGTCGCCGTCGGTGACCCCGACCAGTCGATCTACGCCTTCCGAGGCGCCGACATCAACGGCATCCTCGACTTCCCGCAGACCTTCCGACAGGCCGACGGCAGCCCCGCCGAGGTCAAGGTGTTGCGCGTCTCCCGCCGCTCCGGCGCCGTCCTGCTCGCCGCCTCCCGCGAGATCGCCCGCCGGATGCCGATGGGCCGCCTGCCCGCCGACAAACTCGCCCAGCACCGCGCCCTGCTGCCCTCCCGCGAGGGCGGCCGGGCCGAGGTCTACACCTATCCGACCCCCGGCGCCGAGCTCGACTCGATCGCCGACCTGCTGCGCCGCGCCCACTTGGAGGACGGCGTGCCCTGGGGCGAGATGGCCGTGCTCGTCCGGGCCGGCGCCCGTTCCATCCCCGGCGTGCGGCGGGCGCTCGGCGCGGCCGGCGTCCCGCTGGAGATCGACGGCGACGACCTGCCGCTGCGCGAGGAGCCCGCCGTCGCCCAGCTGCTGCTCGCCCTGCGGGTCTGCGCCCGACAGGCCACACAGCTCGCCGCCCGCGACAAGCACGGCGACCCGGACACCGCCGAGCCGGACACCCCCGAGCCGCTCACCGCCGAACTGGCCCACGCCCTGCTCACCGGCCCGCTCGGCGGCCTCGACGGCTCCGACCTGCGGCGCCTCGGCCGCGCCCTGCGCGAGGAGGAACGCGCCGCCCTGCGCGCCGACGGCGACCCCGCCGCCCCCCGCCCGGCCGGCGAACTGATCCGCGAGGCCCTCGCCGAACCCGAGCGCCTGATCGCCCTCGACCCCGCCACCGCCCGCCGCGCCCGCGACCTCGGCACCCTGCTGCGAAAGGTCCGCGAACTGCTGGTCGGCGGCTGCACCGCCGAAGAGGCGCTGTGGGAACTCTGGGACGGCAGCCGCCGCTGGCGCGAACGCCTGGAACGCGCCGCCCTGCGCGGCGGCGCCGCCGGCCGCAACGCCGACCGCGACCTCGACGCCCTGTGCGCCCTGTTCGAGACCGCCGCCCGCGCGGAGGAACAGGTCACCGGCCACCGCAGCGCCCTCGACCTGCTCGCCGAGCTCGAAGCCCAGGACATCGCCGCCGACACCCTCACCGTCCGGGCCGTGCGCCCCGAGGCGGTACGGCTGATGACCGCCCACCGCGCCAAGGGCCTGGAATGGCGCCTGGTCGTCGTCGCCGGCGTCCAGGACGGCCTCTGGCCCGACCTGCGCCGCCGCGGCTCCCTGCTGGAGGCCGACCGGATCGGCCGCGACGGCCTCGCCGAACCGCTCTCCCCGGCCGCCCTGCTCGGCGAGGAACGCCGCCTCTTCTACGTCGCCGCCACCCGCGCCAAGGAACGGCTGATCGTCACCGCCGTCAAGGCACCCGCCGACGACGGCGACGAACCCTCCCGCTTCCTGCGCGAGCTCTACCGCGAGGACGTCGACCCGCGCACCGGAAAGGTGCTGCGCCGCACCCCGCCGGTCACCGTCGAGGACGTCACCCACCGCCCGCGCCGCCCGCTGTCGGTCGCCGCCCTGGTCGCCGAACTGCGCGCCGTCACCGTCGACCCCACCCGCTCGCCCGAACTGCGCCGCGCCGCCGCCGAACGCCTCGCCACCCTCGCCACCGCCACCGACGAGGAGGGCCTGCCGCTGGTGCCCGCCGCCCACCCCGACCGCTGGTGGGGCCTGGACGACGCCACCACCGCCCCCGAACCGCTGCGCAGCGCCGACCTGCCGGTACGGCTCTCCGGCAGCGGCCTGGAACAACTGGAGAACTGCTCGCTGCAGTGGTTCCTGGACAAGGAGGTCAAGGCCCGGGGCGCCGGCTCCGCCGCCCAGGGCTTCGGCAACGTGGTGCACGCCCTCGCCGACGAGGTCGGCTCCGGCCGCACCCCCGCCGACCTCGCCGTCCTCATGGCCCGCCTGGACACCGTCTGGGACGCTCTCGCCTTCGACGCCCCCTGGAAGTCCCAGCAGGAGAAGACCGAGGCCCGCGCCGCCCTGGAGCGCTTCCTCAACTGGCACGTCCTGGAACGCGGCCGGGACGTCGTCGCCACCGAGCACGGCTTCGACGTCACCCTCGACGCCGGCGGCGTCTCGGTGCGCATCCGCGGCTCCATGGACCGGGTCGAGAAGGACCGGGCCGGACGCGCCTACGTGGTCGACTTCAAGACCGGCAAGCAGATACCCACCGACAAGTCGCTGCCCGACCACAAGCAGCTCGCCGTCTACCAGCTCGCCGTGCGGGCCGGCGCCCTCAACGACCTGCCCGGCTTCACCGCCCGCCCCCCGGCCACCGGCGGCGCCGAACTCGTCCACCTGCGCGAACCCGCCGCCAAGGTCGCCCCGGACACCCCCAAGGTGCAGCGCCAGGAGCCGCCCGAGGGCCGGCCGTGGATCGAGAACCTGCTCGCCGAGGCCGCCGGCAAGGTCCTCGCCGAGCGCTTCGTCCCGCAGACCGGCGGCGGCTGCGACCGCTGCACCTTCCGCCGCAGCTGCTCCGCCCAGCGCGACGGTGCGCAACTCGTGGAATGAGGGCTCGTGACCGCCTGTCCGCCGCTCCGGTTACGGTTGCGGGGTGACCGCCGTGCTCAGCCATCCCGACCAGCTCAAGGAGCTGCTGGGCATCCCCTTCAACCGGGAGCAGATGGCGGCCATCGGCGCCCCCCTGGCCCCGGCCGTGATCGTGGCCGGAGCCGGCTCCGGCAAGACCACCGTGATGGCCGCCCGGGTCGTCTGGCTGGTCGGCTCCGGCGCCGTGCGCCCCGAAGAGGTCCTCGGCCTCACCTTCACGAACAAGGCCGCCGCCGAACTCGCCGAACGCGTCCGCACCGCCCTGCTCCGGGCCGGCATCGCCGACCGCGACGACACCGAATCGCTCGGCGACCCGGAGATCTCCACCTACCACGCCTTCGCCGGCCGCCTCCTCAAGGAACACGGTCTGCGGATCGGCATAGAGCCCGACGTCCGCCTGCTCGCCGACGCCACCCGCTTCCAGCTCGCCGCCAAGGTGCTGCGCACCGCCCGCGGCCCCTTCCCCGCCCTCACCGGCACCTTCGCCAACCTCGTCGCCGACCTGACGGCCCTGGACGGCGAACTCGCCGAGCACCTGGTCGAGCCCGCCACCCTGCGCGCCCACGACGAGGACCTGCTCGACACCCTCGCCGCCGTCAAGCTCAGCAACGACGACCTGCGCGCCGTCCCCGCCACCGCCCGCGCCCGGCTGGAACTGCTGCGCCTGGTCGAGGACTACCGCCGCCGCAAGCAGGCCGCCGGGCTGATGGACTTCGGCGACCAGATAGCCGCCGCCGCCCGCCTCGCCCAGCAGCGCCCCGAGGTCGGCGAACTGCTGCGCGGCCAGTTCAAGGTCGTCCTGCTCGACGAGTACCAGGACACCTCCGTCGCCCAGCGGCTCATGCTCGCCGGCCTGTTCGGCGGTGCCCCTGACATCAACGGGCGCGGGGGCCACCCCGTCACCGCCGTCGGCGACCCCTGCCAGGCCATCTACGGCTGGCGCGGCGCCTCCGTCGCCAACCTGGACGACTTCCCCCGGCACTTCCCCCGGGCTGACGGCAGCCCCGCCGACCGCTACGCGCTCAGCGAGAACCGCCGCAGCGGCGGCCGCCTGCTCGCCTTCGCCAACCGGCTCGCCGCCCCGCTGCGCGCCATGCACGAGGGTGTCGAGGCGCTGCGCCCGGCCCCCGGCGCCGAACAGGACGGCTACGTGCGGGCCGCGCTGCTGCCCACCCACGCCGAGGAGGTCGACTGGCTCGCCGACTCGATCGCCCACCTGGTGCGCACCGGCACCGCGCCCGGCCGGATCGCCGTGCTGTGCCGGGGCGGCGCGGCCTTCCCGGACATCCACGCCGCCCTGGTCGCCCGCGAGGTGCCGGTCGAGGTGGTGGGCCTCGGCGGGCTGCTGCAACTGCCCGAGGTCGCCGACCTGGTGGCGGTCTGCGAGGTGCTGCAGGACCCGACCGCCAACGCCGCCCTGGTGCGCCTGTTGATCGGCCCGCGCTGGCGGATCGGGCCGCGCGACCTCGCCCTGCTCGGCCGCCGCGCCGCCGACCTGGTGCGCACCGACCGGCCCGAGGGCGTGGAGGCGCTGGCCGCGGCCGTCGCCGAGGCCGACCCCACCGAGGTGGTCTCGCTGGCCGACGCGGTGGAGACCTTCCTGACCGCTTCGACCGGGGAGGGGGGCGACCAGCCGGACGAGCTGCCGTTCTCCGCCGAGGCCAGGGTCCGCTTCGCCCGGCTCGCCGCCGAACTGCGCGAGCTGCGCCGCTCGCTCGCCGACCCGCTGATGGACGTGCTGCACCGGGTGCTGGCCGTCACCGGCCTGGAGGTCGAACTCGCCGCCTCCCCGCAGGCGCTGGCCGCCCGACGACGGGAGACCCTGCACGCCTTCCTGGACGTCGCCGCCTCCTTCGCCGACCTGGACGGCGACCCGGGCCTGGCCGCCTTCCTCGGCTTCCTGCGTGCTGCCCAGGAGTACGAGCGGGGCCTGGACGGCAGCCTGCCCGGCGGCGAGGACACCGTGAAGGTGCTCACCGCGCACAAGTCCAAGGGCCTGGAGTGGGACGTGGTGGCCGTCCCCGGGCTGGTGAAGGGGTCGTTCCCGTCCTCCACCGCGCGCGAACGCTGGACCAGCACCAAGCGAGTGCTCCCGCACGCCCTGCGCGGTGACGCCGCCACCCTGCCGGACGTCCGCGGCGGCTGGAACGGCAAGTCGATGGCCGCGTTCAAGAAGGAGCTGGCCGAGCACTCCGGCACCGAGGAACTGCGTCTGGGCTACGTCGCGTTCACCCGCCCCCGCGCGCTGCTGCTGGCCTCCGGCCACTGGTGGGGGCCGAGCCAGAAGACCGTCCGCGGCCCGTCCGCCTTCCTGGAGCAGCTGCGTGAGCACTGCGAACAGCCCGGCGCCGGCGAGGTCGAGCACTGGGCCGAGCAACCGGAGAAGGGCGCCGAGAACCCGGCGCTGGCCGCCGCCGTCGAGCGTCCCTGGCCGCTGCCGCTGGACCCGGCCGCCCAGCACGCCCGCCGCCGGGTCGCCGCGGTGGTGCGCGGGAGGATCGCCGGCGCACCGGCCCCCGAGCCGGAGCCGATGGCTGCCGAGGACCAACGCCAGACGGCCTCCTGGGACCGCGACCTGACCGCGCTGCTCGGCGAGTTGGAGCGCTCCCGGCGTACCGCCCGTCAGGTGCCGCTGCCCGCCGCGCTGTCCGCCACCCAGCTGCTGCGGCTGGCCGCCGACCCGGACGGCTTCGCCCGCGACCTGGCCCGCCCGATGCCGCGCCCCCCGCAGCCCGCCGCCCGGCGCGGCACCCGCTTCCACGCCTGGGTGCAGTCCCGGATCGAGCCGCTGCTGCTGATCGAGCCCGGCGCGCTGCCCGGCGCCGACGACGACGGCATCGAGGACGAGCAGGACCTGGAGCAGCTCAAGGAGGCGTTCCTGCGCACCCCGTACGCGCAGCGCAAGCCCCACCGGGTGGAGGCGCCGTTCCAGCTGGTGCTGGCGGGTCGGGTGGTGCGCGGCCGGATCGACGCGGTCTACCGCGACAGTGACATGCTGTCGGAATCCGGTGGTGCGTCACGCTACGAAGTGGTGGACTGGAAGACCCACCGCGAGGAGACCGCCGACCCGCTGCAGCTCGCGGTCTACCGGCTGGCCTGGGCCGAGCAGGCGGGCGTAGATCCCGAGCAGGTCACGGCTTCGTTCCTGTACGTCCGCAGCGGGCGGATCGTCCGTCCGGGAGGACTTCCCGACCGAAAAGAGTTGGAACGGCTCCTGATCGGGAACAGTGAATAATGAGTCACACAGAGCATCCAAGTCGTCACGGCAACGCCCGAAACCTGTGCGTCGTGCACGTTTCGCACCTATTGTGGGGTCGGTAACCGGTCAACCCCTGTGCTCCGGCCGCCAGCGAGGCCCGCATTTCCTAACCCTCAGTCATCACCGCAGGTGCCCCAGGGCATCGGCGTCTTCTGCTGGAGAGACCGAAGTTGAGTGCGACCGGATGGATCAGAGAGCGGTTCGCCGGGCCGACCCCGGGCCCCGCCCCGGGCACGACCGGCACCTGGCCGAGGACGGCGCTCGCGCTGCCCTTCATCGGCATGGCGCTGATCGTCGTCCTCGACTACCTCAGCGGCACCGAGGTGACGGTCGAACCCGCCCTCACCGCCGTTCCCGCGCTGGCCGCCGTGGTCAGCCGCCGCACCTGGTACCCGCTCGTCATCGGTCTGTGCACCGAGGCGGCGGCCTTCCTGATGGCCTTCCGCAGCGACGCGCTCGGCGAGTCCGTGCACGCCGCCAGCGTCATCGCGATCCTGCTGGTCGCCACGATCGGCTGGGTCAGCGCCACCCTGAGACTGCGCCAGGAACGCGCCCTCGCCGACGCCCAACTGGTCGCCTCGATCGCCCGCCGGGTGCTGCTGCGACCCGTCCCCGAGAAGGTCGGCAGCATGCGCGCCGCCGTCCACTACGAGGCCGCCGCCGCGCAGGCCCGCATCGGCGGCGACCTGTACGAGGTCGTCAACACCCGGCACGGCGTGCGCGCTGTGGTGGGCGACGTCCGCGGCAAGGGCCTCGGCGCCGTCGAGACCGCCGCCGCCGTGCTCGGCGCCTTCCGCGAGGCCGCCCACCAGGAAGGCGCCCTCGACCGGGTGGCCGGCTGGCTGGCCGTCAGCCTCGACCGCGCCCTGCACGAGAACGACCACCCCGGTGTGGAGGAGGAGTTCGTCACCCTGGTGCTGATCGGCGTCGGCCCCGACGGCACCGCCGAACTCGTCAACTGCGGCCACCCGGCCCCGCTGCTGCTGCGCGGCGACACCGTCCGCCCGCTCGAACTCGCCGAAACCGTACCGCCGTTGGGCGTCCTCGACCCCGCCGACGTCCACCCCCCGGTGCACCGAATCCCGCTCCAGGGCGGCGACCGGGTCCTGCTGTTCACCGACGGGATGATCGAGGCCCGCGACCGCTCCGGCGCCTTCTACCCGCTCGCCGAACGTCTCCCGCGCTTCGCCGACGGCCACCCCGCCGACGTCCTGCAGCGCCTCCACGAGGACGTGGTGCGTCACGTCGGCCGCCAACTCGGCGACGACGCGGCCATGCTGCTCCTGCAGTACGACCCCCAGCCGACTGCGGCCGTCCAGCTGCCGCAGCAGAACGGGATGCTGAGTCGCCTCACCTAGGGCGTGTCCGACAGCCGCGCCCCGGGGTGCGGCCGTCGACTCCCGTCTGCGAGGCGTTCGAAGGCCGGCCCTACAGCGACACCTGGACCAGCAGCGGCCGGTGGTCCGACACCACCGCGCGCGGCGCCGCCGCCGGGCCCATCGCCGCGCGCGGCACCCCGACCGCCAGCACGTGGTCGAACTGCACCGCCGGCCGGTGCGACGGGTAGGTCGGCGTGCGCGCCAGGTCGTACCAGCCCTGCAGCCGCGCCCGCGGCTCGCGCACCCGCCGTCGGCGCGGCTCGGCCGGCGCAGGCCGGGCCCGCCGGGCCGCCCGCAGCTCGCGCACCCGCACCCGCGGCGCGGTGCGCTCCAGCGCCGTCGCCCCGCCCAGCACCGTGCGCGGTACCGCGCCGATCAGGTTGAAGTCGCCCAACACCAGGTACGGCTGCGGCAGATCGGCGATCCAGCGCCGGATCCCCGCCAACTGCGCCATGTTCCAGCCCGGCACGAAGGACAGGTGCGCCGCCACCACCGTGAACGGCCCGCGCCCGCCCTCCAGCACCGCCGCCAGCGCCGCCCGCGGCTCGTCCGGCACCGGCGTCAGCCCGCGTCGCCCGGCCACCCGCAGCGGCAGCCCGAACGGTGCCGGGGCGAACCGTCGGGCCCGCCAGTGCCGCACCGGGAGCCGGGTCAGCAGCGCCGTCCCGTACGAGGGCGGGGCGCCGTCGCCCACGTCACCCGGCCCGTACACCCGCAGCCCGTCCGGCCCGGTCGGCTCCGGCACCCAGCCCGCGACCGGCGCCGGGCGCCCGTGCAGTGCGGCGGCGAAGCGCCAGTCGCCGGCGCCCATCGCCTCGGCCGCCACCGCCGCCTGGTCGGTGCCGCCCGAGCGCGCCTGGTGCCGGTCCACCTCCTGCAGGGCCAGCACGTCGACGTCCAGCGCGGCCACCGCCTCCGCCAACGGGGCGCCCGCGTCGGCCGGGTAGGGGCGCGGCGCGCCGTCCGGGGCGAGCGGCTGACCGTGCAACAGGTTGAAGGTGGCGATGCGCAACTGGCTCACACCGCACGACGGTACCCGAGGGCGCGCGGCTTGAGGCGGTAGGGCATACCGGGTATACATACTGAGTATGTCCATCCGCCACGGTCTGCTCGCCCTGCTCGACCAGGGCCCCCGCTACGGCTACCAGCTGCGCACCGAGTTCGAGGCGCGCACCGGTGCCACCTGGCCGCTCAACGTCGGGCAGGTCTACACCACACTCTCCCGACTCGAACGCGACGGCCTGGTCGAACCCGCCGGCGAGGACGAGGAGGGACACCAGTTCTACGCCGTCACCGACGCCGGCCGCACCGAACTGCGGTCCTGGTTCGACACCCCGGTGCCCCGGACCAACCCCCCGCGCGACGAACTGGCGATCAAGCTCGCCATGGCGGTGACCGTCCCGGGTGTGGACGTCTCCGCCGTCGTCCAGGGCCAGCGCCGGCACAGCATCAAGGCGCTGCAGGACTACACCCGACTCAAGGGCCGCGCCCTGGCGGGCGAGGCCCGGCCCGGCACCGTGCCCTCGGAGAGCAACGAACTCGCCTGGCTGCTCGTCCTCGACCAGCTGATCTTCCAGACCGAGGCCGAGATCCGCTGGCTCGACCACTGCGAGACCCGGCTCGCCCAGCAGGCCGAACTCCAGCAGGCCCGCGCCGCCGAGGCCGCCCGCGACGGCGCCGCCGAGCCCAGGCGGCTCGGGCGCCGCAGCCGCGCCTAGGGCGGCGTGTTCCGCGGGCCCGGCGGCGATCCGCAGGGCCCGCCCCAGCCATTCGAACCAGAGGCCCGGCGCCCCGACGCCCGGCCCGTACCCAGCACAAGGGGGGAATCGTGTCCCACACCGAACAGTCCCGGCCGACGCCGGTGCTGCACCTGGAGAACGTCACCCGCGTCCACGGCCAGGGCGCCGCCGAGGTCCAGGCCCTGCGCGGCGTCGACCTCAAGGTCCACCCCGGCGAGTTCGTCGCCGTCATGGGCCCCTCCGGCTCCGGCAAGTCGACCCTGCTCACCCTCGCCGGCGGCCTCGACACCCCGAGCACCGGCCAGGTCCTGGTCGAAGGCGTCGCCCTCGGCGGCCTCACCCGCAAGCAGCTCGCCCGGGTCCGCCGCCGCTCCGTCGGCTACGTCTTCCAGGACTACAACCTGATACCGGCCCTCACCGCCGCCGAGAACATCTCGCTGCCGCGCGAACTCGACGGCCTGTCCGCCCGCGCCGCCCGGCGCGAGGCCCTCACCGCCCTGGAGGAACTCGGCATCCCCGAACTCGCCGACCGCTTCCCCGACGACATGTCCGGCGGCCAGCAGCAGCGCGTCGCCATCGCCCGCGCCCTGATCGGCGACCGCCGCCTCGTCCTCGCCGACGAACCCACCGGCGCCCTTGACTCCACCACCGGCGAAGCCGTCCTCGCCGTCCTGCGCGCCCGCTGCGACGCCGGTGCCGCCGCCATGATGGTCACCCACGAAGCCCGGCACGCCGCCTGGGCCGACCGCGTGGTCTTCCTGCGCGACGGCCGCATGGTCGACGAGTCCGTCAGCCAGGACGCCGCAAGCCTGCTCGTCAGCGCTGCCACCAACAGCATGAAGGTGGACGAGTGAAGTTCAGCGCCTGGCGGGTCGCCCTGCGCATCGCCCGTCGCGACGCCCTGCGCGCCAAGGGCCGCAGCGCCCTGGTCGTCGCCATGGTCGCCCTGCCCGTCCTCGGCGTCACCGGCGCCGACGTGTTCTTCCGCAGCGCCACCCTCGAACCCGCCGAACAGGTCGTTCGGATCATGGGCCGGGCCGACGGCGAACTGGCCATGACCGAGCGCGGATCCGCCGTCAAGCAGGCCCCCAACCCCGACGACGGCGTCATGATCGACAACCCCAAGTACGAGGCCAAGGAGGGCACCACCCCCCAGTACACCCCCGCCCAGCAGCGCGCCCTCGCCACCGAGCCCGGCCGACTGGCCCAGCAGTTGCTCCCGCCCGGCACCACCCTGGTGCCCGAGCGCGAGGGCCCCTCCACCGCGACCAGCAGCGCCGAGGGCCTGCTCAGCACCCGCACCAGCGAAGCCGACCTGGCCGACCCGGTCTGGACCGGCCGGATCAACCTGGTCGACGGCCGCGCCCCCGCCGGCGCCAACGAGGCCGCCGTCACCCGGGCGTTTCTCAACCGCTCCGGCCTCAAGCTCGGCGACCGCACCACCGTGCGCGGGCTGGAGTCCACCCCCTTCACCATCACCGCCGCCGTCGAGTTCCCCGGCGATCTGAAGGCCACCGAACTCATCGCCCGGCCCGGCACCCTGATCGGACCGCTCGCCGGCACCCCCGGCGGCGACCGGAACCAGAACCCCGGCCAGAGTCCCGGTCAGAGCACCGGCACCGAGAACACCCAGGGCTCCGACGCACCCACCCGCTGGCTGGTCAAACTCCCCGCGGGCGCCACCCTCGACTGGGCCAAGGTCACCGAACTCAACGGCTACGGCTTCACCCTCACCTCCCGCGCCGTCGTGCTCGACCCGCCCGCCCGCGCCGACGTCCCCTACTACGTCGAACTGGACAAGCACAGCCAAGGAGGCGGCACCGCCCTCCTGGACCGCACCTCCGTCGTCATCCTCGCCACCGTCGCCGGCATGGCCCTGCTGGAGATCGTGCTCCTCGCGGGCCCCGCCTTCGCCGTCGGGGCCCGGCGCTCCCGGCGGCAGCTCGGCCTGCTCGCCGCCGCCGGCGGTGAACGCGCCAACGTCCGCGCGGTCGTCCTCGGCGGCGGCATCGTCCTCGGCGTCACCGGCGCCGTCATCGGCCTGGGCCTGGGCATCGTCCTGGTCGCCGTGCTGCGCACCCAGGCCGAGGAGTACGCCGGCCAGCGCTTCGGCCACTTCAACCTGCAGCCGCTCGACCTGCTCGGCGTGCTCCTGGTCGGCCTGGTCACCGGCCTGCTCGCCGCCGTCGTGCCCGCCGTCCAGGCCTCCCGTCAGGACGTCGTCGCCGCGCTCACCGGCCGCGACTCGCTCAAGCCCCCGAGCCGCAAGCTCGCCCTGCTCGGCCTGCTGATGCTCGCCGGCGGTACGGCCCTCGCCCTGCTCGGCGCCACCAGCGGCTTCGCCAGCCGCAGCCTCGCCGTCCTCGGCGGCTCGGCCGTCGCCGAACTCGGCATGGTCGCCCTCACGCCCTACCTGGTCGGCTTGTTCGGCCGGCTCGGCCGCTGGCTCTCGCTCGGCCCCCGGCTCGCCCTGCGCGACTCGGTCCGCCACCGCGGCCGCACCGCACCCGCCGTCGCCGCCGTGATGGCCGCGGTCGCCGGCTCCGTCGCGGTCAGCATCTACCTCGTCAGCTACGACGAGCAGTACCGCCGCGACTACATCGCCACCGGCCCCTCCGGCGCCGTCGTGCTCGGCGGCTGGATCGGCGACACCGACGCCAAGCTGCTGCCACAGATGCGCGACACCGTGGAACGCACCATCCCCGACGCCGGCCCGCGCGCCGACGTCGCCCGGGTCACCTACAAGGGCGACTGCTCCGGGCGCAATTCCTGCGGCTTCGTCCAGATCGAACTGCCCAAGGAACTGCGCTGCCCCGCCCTCGACAGCGACACCGCGCTCCCCAACGGCGAGGTCGAGCGGATCATGACCTCCGACCCGCGCTGCAAGGTCCGCGATCGCGGCGGCAGCCACTTCGGCAACCTGACGGCCGGCGACGCCACCCTGTTGCGCAACCTGTACGGCGTCACCGACCCGGCCGCCGGCAAGGCCCTCGCCGCCGGAAAGGCCGTCGTCTTCGACCCGCGCTACATCAAGGACGGCAAGGTCGTCATCCAGACGCGCGAGCCGGTCGACTTCGGCGCGGGCGGCGTGGCCGCGGCCAAGCCCGCGCGCACCGATCTCGCCGTCGACGCCGTCCTCGCGCCCGCCGCGATCCCGGCCCACGGCCAGGCCGTGATCAGCCCGGACACCGCCAAGCGGCTCGGCCTCGACACGTCGCCGACCGGTTCGGTCTGGCTGCCCGACACCGCGCCCACGGACGGCGCCGAGCAGAAGGCCAACGGCGCGCTGGCCAAGCTCAGCGACCACAACCTGTTCTCGGTCGAGCGCGGCTACCAGTCCCGTGCCGGCCTGATCGGCCTCGGCCTGTCCGGCTTCGCCGGCCTGGTCGCCCTCGGCGCCGCCGGCATCGCCACCGGACTGGCCGCCGCCGACTCCCAACGGGACCTGACCACCCTCGCCGCGGTCGGCGCCGAACCCCGGATCCGGCGCTCGCTGTCCGGCTTCCAGTGCGGAGTGATCGCCGCCATGGGCACCCTGCTCGGCGTCGTCTGCGGGATCGTGCCGGCCGTGGCCATCCGCAAGGTCCAGGGGGCGGCGGGCACCTTCCCCGGCATGAGCCCCGAGGAGATCGCCAACAGGTCGGCCGTGGTCTTCCCCTGGCCCACCATCGCCGCCACCGTGCTGGTGCTGCCGCTGCTCGCGGCGGGCCTGGCGGCGCTGCTCACCCGCTCACGGATCTCGCTGCTGCGCCGCTCCGGCTGAGTCGCCCGGGTCCCTCCGTCACCCCCGTCCGCTGTTCCCGCGGCGGGGGTGACGGAGGTTACAGCCCCGACGGGCGGCTGCAACCGGACGGCCGGGGCGGGCACCCGCACGGGCGAACTACAGTCGTCGGTATGACGAGAACTCCGGACAGCGCCGTCCGCTCCTTCATCGACCAGCACCAGGCCGCGTTCCTCGCGGACCTGTCCGAGTGGCTGGCCATCCCCTCGGTCTCCGCCGACCCGGACCGGGCCGTCGACGTGCGCCGCTCCGCCGAGTGGCTGGCCGCCAAGCTGCGCGAGACCGGCTTCCCGGTCGCCGAGGTGTGGGAGACCGACGGGCTGCCGGCGGTGTTCGCCGAGTGGCACTCCGGGGACTCGTCCGCGCCGACCGTCCTGGTCTACGGGCACCACGACGTGCAGCCCGCGGCGAAGGAGGACGGCTGGGACACCGAGCCGTTCTCCCCGACCGTGGTGGGCGGGCGGCTGTACGCCCGCGGCGCCGCCGACGACAAGGGCCAGGTGTTCTTCCACACCCTGGGTGTGCGCGCCCACCTGGCCGCCACCGGCCGCACCGCGCCGGCCGTCAACCTCAAGCTGCTGATCGAGGGCGAGGAGGAGTCCGGCTCGCCGCACTTCGCCGACCTGGTGCGCCGCGAGGCCGAGCGGCTGGCCGCCGACGTGGTGGTCATCTCCGACACCGGCATGTGGTCCGAGACCACGCCGACCGTCTGCACCGGCATGCGGGGCCTGGCGGACGCCCAGCTCGACCTGTACGGGCCGGACACCGACATCCACTCCGGCTCCTTCGGCGGCGCCGTCCCCAACCCGGCCCAGGTCGCGGCCGAGCTGGCCGCCGCCCTGCACGACGCCGACCGCAGGGTCGCGATCCCGGGCTTCTACGACGGGGTCGTGGAGCTGACCGAGCGCGAGCGCGAGCTGTTCGCCGAGCTGCCCTTCGACGAGGCGCAGTGGCTGCGCGTCGCCAAGTCGTACGGCACCCGCGGCGAGGCCGGGTACTCCACCCTGGAGCGGGTCTGGGCCCGCCCGACCGCCGAGGTCAACGGCATCTGGGGCGGCTACACCGGCCCCGGCGGCAAGACCATCGTGCCGTCCTCGGCGCACCTCAAGCTGTCCTTCCGGCTGGTGGCCGGCCAGGAGGTGGAGAAGGTCCGCGAGGCGGTCCGTGCCTGGGTCGCCGAGCGGGTGCCCGAGGGCATCCGCCACGAGCTGGTCTTCCCGGGTGCGACCCGGCCCTGTCTGACGCCGCTGGACCACCCGGCGCTGCAGTCCACCGTGCGCGCGATGGGCCGGGCCTTCGGACAGCGGATCCTGTTCACCCGCGAGGGCGGCTCCGGCCCCGCCGCCGACCTGCAGGACGTGCTGGGCGCCCCGGTGCTGTTCCTCGGCATCTCGGTGCCCTCGGACGGCTGGCACTCGGTCAACGAGAAGGTCGAGCTGGACCTGCTGGCCAAGGGCGTGGAGACCGCCGCGTACCTGTGGGGCGACCTGGCCGAGAACTTCAGGCCCGGCGCGTGACCGGGCCCCGGGCCCGTCACCGCGATCACGACCATGGCAGTCAGATCACTCATCCGGATGATTCACCACGTGGGGATGGAACGAAGTGAGCACCGTGCCTGAGACCGAGCGTCCGCTGGCCCTGGCCAGGTCGGGGGTGGACCGGGCGGCCGAGCACCGGTTCGACGAGCCCTGGCTGGCGGCCGCCTGGAGCCACCCCTCCACCCGGGTGCTGCCGATCGCCGGCGGCGAGGCTTTCGTCGTCGACACCGCGCAGGGCACCGAGCTCGTGCTGCTGCCCTCCTTCGAGGCGCCGCAGACCGGGGACCGGTACTTCCTCGGCACCGACGAGGACGGCGTCTCGTACTTCGCGCTGGCCGGCGAGAGCCTGCCCGGCCGGCTGGACGGCGACGCCCGTCCGGCGGGGCTGCGCGAGGTCGGCGCGCTGCTGTCCGACCGGGACGCCGGGCTGCTGGTGCACGCCGTGGCGCTGGAGCACTGGCACCGGCTGCACAGCTTCTGCTCGCGCTGCGGGCACCCGACCGAGAAGGCCGGCGCCGGGCACGTGCGGCGCTGCACCTCCTGCGCGGCCGAGCACTACCCGCGCACCGACCCGGCGGTGATCATGGTGATCACCGACGAGCAGGACCGCTGCCTGCTCGGCCGCCAGGCGCTGTGGCCGGAGGGCCGCTGGTCCACGCTGGCCGGCTTCGTCGAGCCGGGGGAGTCGATCGAGCAGGCGGTGGCCCGCGAGGTGCAGGAGGAGGCGGGGGTCCGGGTCGGCGAGGTCCGCTACGTCGCCAGCCAGCCCTGGCCGTTCCCGTCCAGCCTGATGCTCGGCTTCATGGGCAAGGCGCTGCCGGGCGGCACCGAGATCGCCGTGGACGGCGAGGAACTGGCCGAGGCGCGCTGGTTCTCCCGCGAGGAGCTGCGGGCCGGGATGGAGGCGGGCGAGATCCTGCCGCCCTCCGGCATCTCGATCGCCCGGCACCTGGTCGAACTCTGGTACGGCGAGCCGCTGCCGACGACCGCGCGCTGGTAATCCCGTACGAAATCCGACCGGTTCCGCTTCTGGCCGATTCCGCGCGGAAGGGGGCGTGCGACTTATGCCGCGCGCCCCCGTTTTTCTTTTCCAGCCCTTCCTGAATCCCGCACGACCGGCGGTTCGTGGCCGGACGGGCCAGTTCTGCTACCGCCGGGCACTCCCGAACCCCCGCCGTCAACCCGCGCGGACGACATTGCCGGAAACGGCTGAAACCGCGTCACCGCGCTCGCTACATTCACTCGGGTGACAATCCCCCGGGGCACCGCCCAATCGCCCAAATACCAGCGCCTCGCCGCCGACCTGCGCCGCCGGATCGCCGAGGGCGAGTTCACCGCCGATGCCGCCCTGCCCGTCGAGAGCGAGCTGGAACGCCAGTACGGCGTCGCCCGCAACACCGTCCGCCTCGCCGTCGACGTCCTGGTCAACGAAGGCCGACTCGTCCGCCTCCAGGGCAAGGGCACCTACCTGCGCGAACACCCCGTCCTGGACCACCGCGCCTACGGACCCGCCCTCGCCCCCGCGCCGCGCGACTGCCTGGCCGCGCCCTCCGCCGTCTACCTCGGCGAAGCCGCCGACGCCGGACGCGAACTCAGCACCGACTTCGAGATGATGATCGTCCGGGCCCGCGTCGACGTCGCCGAACGCCTCGGACTGCGCCCCGGCGAGGCCATCGTCGTCCGCCGCCAACTGCGGCTGCTCGACCGCGAGCCCTACTCCATCGAGGAGAGCCACTACCGGGCCGGACTCGCCGCCGGCACCCCGCTGATGGAACCCGACCCCGTCGACGGCGGTGACGAAGCCGTCCTCGACGCCCTCGGCCGCACCGAGATCGGCGCCGTCGACCACCTCGTGGCCCGGATGCCCGGCCCCGAGGAGGCCCAGTGGTTCCAGGGCGGCCCCGGCGTCCCGCTCATGGTGCAGACCCGCGTCACCTACGACCGGCGCGGGCCCGTCCGGGTCATCGAGACCCGCTACTCCGCCGACCGCAGCCGGCTCGTCTACGGCATCGGCGACCTCGGCGCGCGCACCACCCTGCCCGCCCCCGCCGCCCCCGTCGACCCCGCCCGGGCCGACGCGCCGTGACGCGCGCCGATCCGGCCGGGACCGGGCGGGTCAGGCCGCCAGGGCCTTCTTGACCTGCAGCAGGCTCGGGTTGGTCATCACGACCCGCTCGCCGCCGGCGACCGGCTGCACCAGCACCGTCGGCACCGTCTGGTTGCCGTTGTTCACCGACTCCACGAAGGCCGCCGACGCCGGGTCCTCCTCGATGTTGATCTCGGTGTAGCCGATGCCTTCACGGTCCAGCTGGCTCTTCAGGCGGTTGCAGTACCCACACCAGGTCGTGCTGTACATCGTCACGGTGCCGGACATCGAGGGGGCTCCTTCGAAAGAGAGGTTCACGCGGTCTCAGGACCAAACGTCCGCCGGGCGGCGGGCATTCCGACATGCCATCGGTCGACACGCGGAGCGATCATCCTGCGATCACACCGGGCCTGTGGACAACCCCGCCCCCGTTGTCCCACCGGACTGAGAGGATGGAACGCATGCAGGAAGACCTCTTGAGCGGCAGCCCGTACGACGCC
Organism: Kitasatospora sp. NPDC004669; assembly: GCF_040609455.1. Classification (NCBI taxonomy): domain Bacteria; kingdom Bacillati; phylum Actinomycetota; class Actinomycetes; order Kitasatosporales; family Streptomycetaceae; genus Kitasatospora; species Kitasatospora sp. NPDC004669. Next base: position 65,469 of record NZ_JBEXKB010000022.1, on the reverse strand, counting down.
CCCCACGGCTCCCCCTGGGCCGACCCCGGCGCCGCGACCGGCCCCGACGCCGTGCTCGCCGGGCTCGACCCCGAACAGCGCGCCGTCGCCACCGCCCTGCACGGCCCCGTGTGCGTCCTCGCCGGCGCCGGCACCGGCAAGACCCGCGCCATCACCCACCGCATCGCCTACGGCGTGCGCAGCGGCGTCTACCAGCCCGCCCAGGTCCTCGCCGTCACCTTCACCGCCCGCGCCGCCGGCGAGATGCGCGGCCGCCTGCGCCAACTCGGCGCCGACGGCGTCCAGGCCCGCACCTTCCACGCCGCCGCCCTGCGCCAGCTCCAGTACTTCTGGCCCCGCGCCGTCGGCGGCCCCGTGCCCCAACTCCTCGAACGCAAGGTCCAACTCGTCGCCGAAGCCGCCGGCCGCTGCGGACTGCGCGTCCAGCGCACCGAACTGCGCGACCTCACCGCCGAGATCGAATGGGCCAAGGTCACCCAGACCGCCCCCGAGGACTACCCGGTCGCCGTCGCCAAGTCCGGCCGCGAAGCGCCCCGCGACCCCGCCGAGACCGCCCAGGTCTACCGCGTCTACGAGGAGACCAAGAGCCGCCGCGGCACCATCGACTTCGAGGACGTCCTGCTGCTCACCGCCGCCATCCTGGAGGACCGCCCCGACATCGCCGACCAGGTCCGCGCCCAGTACCGGCACTTCACCGTCGACGAGTACCAGGACGTCTCCCCGCTCCAGCAGCGCCTGCTCGACCAGTGGACCGGCCCCGACGGCGGCGCCAGCCTCTGCGTCGTCGGCGACGCCAGCCAGACCATCTACTCCTTCACCGGCGCCACCCCCGACTACCTGCTCGACTTCCGCGGCCGCCACCCCCAGGCCACCGTCGTCAAACTCGTCCGCGACTACCGCTCCACCCCCCAGGTCGTCCACCTCGCCAACGGACTACTCGCCCAGGCCCGCGGCGAAGCCGCCCGCCACCGCCTCGAACTCGTCTCCCAGCGCGAAGCCGGCCCCGAACCCGTCTACACCGAGTACGAGGACGAACCCACCGAGGCCGAGACCACCGCCCGCCGGATCAAGGACCTCCTCGCCACCGGCGTACGCGCCAGCGAGATCGCCGTCCTGTTCCGCACCAACGGTCAGTCCGAGGTCTACGAACAGGCCCTCGCCGACCTCGGCGTCCCCTACCAGCTCAAGGGCGCCGAGCGGTTCTTCGAACGCCCCGAGGTCCGCGACGCCGGCGTCCTGCTGCGCGGCGCCGCCCGCGCCGCCGCCGACCCCCTCACCGCCGGCGCCCCCGACCTCGCCGGCCAGGTCCGCGCCGTCCTCGCCACCCGCGGCTTCACCCCCGAACCGCCCGCCGGCTCCGGCGCCGTCCGCGACCGCTGGGAATCCCTCGCCGCCCTCGTCCGCCTCGCCGAGGAATTCGAGCGCACCCGCACTGCCGACGGCCGCACCACCGACCTCGCCGCCTACGTCGCCGAACTCGACGCCCGCGCCGCCGCCCAGCACGCCCCCGCCGTCGAAGGCGTCACCCTCGCCTCCCTGCACGCCGCCAAGGGCCTCGAATGGGACGCCGTCTTCCTCGTCGGCCTCACCGAGGGCACCCTCCCGATCATCTACGCCAAGACCGACGAACAGATCGAGGAGGAACGCCGCCTCCTCTACGTCGGCGTCACCCGCGCCCGCAAACACCTCAGCCTCTCCTGGGCCCTCGCCCGCTCCCCGGGCGGCCGCGCAGGCCGCAAGCCCAGCCGCTTCCTGGACGGTCTGCGCCCCGGCTCCGCCGCCCCGGGCGCGCGCACGGGCGCGCGGGGCGGGCGGGGGAGCGTCGAGACCGGCGAGCGCTCGGCTGCCCGACGGGTGCGCGGGCCGGTCACGTGCCGGGTCTGCGACAAGGTCCTCACCGAGGCCGTCGAACGCAAGCTGCGCCGCTGCGAGGACTGCCCCTCCACGATGGACGAGGGCCTGTACGAGCGGCTGCGCGAGTGGCGGGCCCGGCAGGCCCGGAAGCAGGGCGCCCCGGCCTACGTGGTGTTCACCGACGCGACGCTGATGGCGATCGCCGAGGACGTGCCCGCCAGCAGCCGGGAACTGGCCCTGATCTCGGGGGTCGGCGCCATGAAGCTGGACAAGTACGGGGCAGCCGTGCTCTCGTTGTGTGCGGGGGAGGAGCCCGAGGAGGATTCGGACGGCGTCGAGGACGACGGTCCGGTCGATCCGGCGTGAGCCGGCGCGGGCGCGGTCCAGGGGACTGCTCGGGGGACTTCGAAGCCGCCGCGGAACATGCCGCGGATCGCGCCGTGTAACGCGCCGCGGAACTCGCGTGAAAAATAGTTTGCGCGGCATACCGGGAGCGCAATAGCCTGCCGGAGCGGTCAAGGGGACGCGGTCGCACGGGGTGACACCTGTGCCGATTCCCCTCGCCCCACAGTTTTACCGAGACAGACATCCGAACATTCGGAGCCAGGGGAACCAGGCTCCGCGAGACGCCGAGAGGAGGCGAAGGCAGTGGGAAACATCATGATCACCAAAATGACTGGCCAGACCGTTGTCCCCGCCTCCCTGCGTGACGCCCGCCTGCGGGCGCTCGCCGTGCTCGGTGGAACCGGTCTGGGTCTCGACGCCACCGGCGGCTCCGCCGCCTCCGCTGTCAGTGGTCTTGGACACACTGATCTGTACATCGCGGGCGGCAGGAGTGTCGAAGGCACCGTCGTCGAGACCGGTCTGTCCCGTGACTGGGCGCCGGTCGGCACGTCGCGTCGCATGTGCGATGAGCGACCGATCCAGGCACCGAAGGCGGTCGTAGCCGCCGCCACGCATGGCGGCTATGCGCAGGTCATCGGTGCCGGAAACGCCCAGAAGCAGAACGAGCAGCAGATCAACCAGGCCAAGGCCGCCTTTATCGGCGCCGAGGCCATCCGGATGCGGGCCTTCCGCGGGCCTGAACCCTGGAGAGAACGAACCTGAGCCAACCTCAGGTCGGCACCTCCAGGGCCGCGGAACCCGTCACCACCGGGATCCGCGGCCCTTCTGTTTTGTCCGGTACGCAAGACCACCCAGGCCCTCCGGGGCCTCCGGCCCAGCACCACCAGTCCACTGGGCCGGAACCACTGAGAAGACGAGGAAGACGCCCACAGTGTCCACGGTCATCACGCCGCCCATCCCGTCCGTACCGCCGACAAGCCAGATCACCAAGGCCGACCAGGCCGACCCCCCGGAGGTTCCTTCCATGCAGATCAGCTCGATCGAGCAGGCCGAGGCGCTCGGCCTCCCCATCCCCTGCCGTGCCTTCGACCCCGAGGTCTTCTTCGCCGAGACGCCCGCCGACGTCGAGTACGCGAAGTCCCTCTGCGGCACCTGCCCGGTGAAGGAGGCCTGCCTGGCCGGCGCCCTGGAGCGGCGCGAGCCGTGGGGCGTCTGGGGTGGCGAGCTCTTCGTCCAGGGCGTCGTCGTGGCCCGCAAGCGGCCGCGTGGCCGTCCGCGCAAGACCGAGGTCATGGCGTGAACCCCGCCGACCACGCCAGGGCCGTCCGCCGGGGAGAGCAGCCCCCGCTGGACACCGCCCTCCGTCGGTCCGTCCGGATCGCCGCCGCCAAGGCCGACGCAGCAGCCCGCACCCGCCCATTCCCGAGCACGCACCACGAGCAGGACCACCACATGACCCCCGCCGCCATCGATCCGACCGTCCGCGCAGAGCAGACCACCGAACTTCAGACCCAGAACAGGATCCTCGAGATGCAACTCCTGCATGAATCCCTGGCCCGTGCCCATATGCAAGACAGGCTGCACGAGGCCGAGAACCAACGGCTCGTCAGTCGGGTCGTCCGCGCCCGCAGGCTCAAACAGCGGGCCGAGCGGGCCTCGATGCGGGCCCGCAAGGCCCTCGCCGTCGCGTTGATGTGAGCGCGTTGATGCAGCCGGGTTGATGCAGCCGCGTTGATGCGAGCGCGCTGATGCCGTCGCATTGATGTAGGCGCCGACCAACCGCCCTGCCGACCCCTGTCGTGCCGCAGGCCGCTCCCCGTCCACGGGGAGCGGCCTGCGGCCGTTCGTCAGGTGTTCAGTTCTTGCGGGCGGACCTGGCGCGCTTCGCGGGCTCGGCCGGCTCAGCGGGCTGCTCGTCGGAGAACTCGGGCAGCCACTCCAGCATCTCGGCGCGGAACGGCGCCTTGGCACCCAGCTGGCACAGCACCCCGATGGTGCTCAGCGTCACCCGATGGATCAGCAGGTACGCGGGCGGCAGGTTCAGTTGCTTGCCCAGGTTGTAGGCGGGCGAGCGCGGATCGGCGATCCGGGCCGCCTGGGCGCGCATCCACGCCCGGGTGAAGTGGAAGCTGTCCACCGCGGCCGGCTCGATGATCGGCAGCAGGTAGTCCAGCACCGCGTCCGGGTCCAGTTGGATCGAGGGTTTCACGAAGCCCTCCTCGCGCAGCATTTTCAGCACGCCCGCCGCGTCCCCGTCCAGCGCCATCCGCAGCGAGGCCCCGATCGGCGCGGGCAGCCCGCCCGGCAACCGGTCCACCGTGCCGAAGTCCAGCACGCCCAGCCGCCAGCCCGAGGCCGGACCGTCGTCCGTCAGCAGCCGGAAGTTGCCCGGGTGCGGGTCCGCGTGCAGCAGACCGGTCCGTGACGGGCCGGCGAACAGGAACCGGGCCAGCAGCTGCCCGGCGCGGTCGCGCTCCTCCGGGGTGCCGCGCGCGATCACCTCGGCCAGCGGGGTGCCGTCCATCCACTCGGTGATCAGCACCTGGTCGGCCTGCGCCACCACGCCCGGCACCAGGATGTCCGGGTCGCCCGCGAACTCCTCGGCGTGCCGGCGCTGGGCCTGCGCCTCCAGCTCGTAGTCCAGTTCCTCCGAGACCCGCTCGCGCAGCTCGGCGATCAGCGGCTTGATGTCCAGCCCGGGAATCAGCGGGCCGAGCAGCCATGCTACCCGGCTCAGCTGGGACAGGTCGGCGAGCAGCGCGTCACCCGCACCCGGGTACTGCACCTTGACCGCGACCCGTCTGCCGTCGTGCCAGACCGCCCGGTGCACCTGGCCGATCGAGGCGGCGGCCGCCGGGCGGTCGTCGAACTCCCGGAACAGCTCGCGCCAGCCGTCCCCGAGCCGCTGGGCAAGGGCGGTGTGCACCTTGGCGGCGGGCATCGGGGGAGCGGCGTCCTGCAGCTTGGTGAGTGCGGCCCGGTACGGCCCGGCGACCTCCTCGGGCAGCGCGGCCTCGAAGACGGACAGCACCTGCCCGAACTTCATCGCCCCGCCCTTGAGTTCACCGAGGACCTTGAACAGCTGGTCGGCGGTGGCCTGCTGGAGCTCGGCCGTGACCACCTCGGCGGAGCGGCCGCCGATGCGCCTGCCGAGTCCGAGTGTGGCGCGTCCGGCTATCCCCAGCGGTAGGGCGGCGAGCCGTGCCGTGCGGGTCACTGCCTTGCGCGGAAGATCGCTCACCCGGGCCTCCAATCCCTGGCCCCCCGACACCGGACGGCCCACCATCACTACGCCATTGTGCCCGCTCCCCACCCCGCGGCCGCCGGTATTTCACGGGGCGGGCGGGCGGCGCCGTTCCCTCGCGGCGTCCCTTGCGGGGGTCTTTGCGGTGAGTTGGGCGGCTTGGTCCGGTGTGGGCCGACGGGTCAGCGGGGCAGCCGCAGGGCGAGGCCGTCCAGGACGACCTCCAGGCCGTAGGAGAACTTGGCGTCGCGTGTGGCGGCCGGATCCTCGGCGGCGGCGGCCGTGGAGTCGCCGTTGAGGTGCTCGTAGCCGACGGTGGCCTGCTCGGCGGCGGGCATCAGACGGGCGACGAACTCGGCCTCGCTCTCGCCGGAGCGGGCCACGGCGGTGAGCCAGGCCGCCTCGGCGGTGCTCATGCCGACGACGTAGGAGATGAGGGTCTCGATCGCCCGGGCCGGCTCGGGGAAGGCGGCCGCGGTGAAGAGGCCGGCCAGCCGCTCGGAGAAGGACATCAGGTTGGGGCCGAGGTAGACGAGACCGGCCTGGCCCAGCACCGAGGACAGCCAGGGGTGGCGCAGGGCGGTCGCCCGGAAGGCCTGGGCGGCCTCGACGGCGGCGGCGCGCCAGTCCGGGCTGTCGGCGGGCGGGAGGATGATCTCGCCGAAGACCTGGTCCACCGCGAGCTCCATCAGCTCGTCCTTGGTCGCCACATGGCGGTAGAGGGAGGTCGCGCCCGCGTTCAGGCGGGTGGCGAGCTTGCGCATGCTCAGGGCGTCGATGCCCTCGGCGTCCAGCATGGCGACCGCCTCGCGGACGATCGCGGCCCGGCTCAGGGAGGGCTGCTCGGGCTCACGCGGCTGGCGGGCCCAGACGGACGGGACGGGGTTCGTTCGGGCGGCCATGGGCGGCTCCTCTTCCTGGGCCCTCTCGCTGGGGGCGCTGTTTCCGGTGCCGGTCGCGCTGCCGGTCGGCCGACAGGGTGCGTACACCGTTCGCATTGAGCGTACAGGAGTCGAGTGTTGCGCACGCCGTTCCGCTGTGCGTACAGTGTTCGCATCGACGGAACGCAGTGCGCACCGAAGGGACGGTGTGCGCAAGAAGGGGAGGGTGTCCGATGACAGTCAGCAACCCGGCCGAGGGCCGCAACCCGCACCGCTGGTGGATCCTGATCGTGCTCTGCCTGAGCTCGCTCGTCCTGGTGGTCGACAGCATGGCCCTGACCGTCGCGGTCCCCTCGATGACCGCCGACATCGGCGCCAGCGCCCAGGACACCCAGTGGATCCTCGACTCCTACGTCCTCGTCTTCGCCGGACTGCTGCTCACCTCGGGCAGCCTCGGTGACCGGTTCGGCCGCCGGAAGGTCATGATCATCGGACTGCTGCTCTTCGGGGCGGCGTCCCTCGCGGCGACCTTCTGCACCAGCCCCGGCGAGGTCGTCGCGGCCCGGATCGCGATGGGCGTCGGCGGCGCGCTGATCATGCCGTCGACGCTGTCGATCCTCATCACCGTCTTCGACGAGCAGGAGCGCAACAAGGCGATGGCCGCGTGGGGTTCGGTGTCGATGCTCGGGCTGGTCGGCAGCCCGGTGTTGGGCGGCGTGCTGATCGACCACTTCTCGTGGCACTCGATCTTCTTCATCAACGTGCCGGTCGTCGCGCTGGCGATCCTGGCCGGGCTGCTGCTGATGCCGGAGTCCAAGGGCCCGTGGCGGAAGCCCGACCCGCTCGGCGCGGTGCTCTCCGCCGTCGGCATGACCGCGCTGATCTGGTGGATCATCGAGATCCCGCAGCACGGCGCCTTCGCCGGCCGGTCGTTGGTCACCCTGGTCGTCGCGGTCCTCGCCCTCGCCGGGTTCGTGGTGTGGGAGAACGTCACCTCCGCGCCGATGGTGCCGCTGGCGCTCTTCCAGGCCCGCAACTTCAGCGGTGGTTCGCTGTCGCTGACCCTCGTGCAGATCGGCAACGGCGGGCTGCTGCTGGTGCTCACCCAGTACCTGCAGTTCGTGCTCGGGTACTCGCCGGTCAAGGCCGGCCTCGCCTTCCTGCCGCTGGCCGTCGCCGCACTGCTCGGCAACGGGGTCGGCGCCAAGCTCGCGGCGAAGCTCGGCAACCGGCTGCTGATCCTCACCGGGATGCTCGTCATGGCCTCCTCCTTCGCGCTGCTGACCACCGTCTCGGCGGACACCGGCTTCGCCGTCCCGGCGACGGCGCTCGGACTGCTCGGCCTCGGCGCGGGCCTGGCGATGCCGGCGGCGGTCGGCGCGCTGATGGGGACCATCCCGTCGGAGCAGGCAGGCGTCGGCTCGGCGCTGAACGACACCATCCAGCAGGCCGGCACGGCGCTCGGCATCGCGATCCTGGGCTCGCTGCTGTCGAGCGGCTTCGCGAGCGGGATGCCGGCCGGGACACCGGAGCAGGCCAAGCGCTCCATCGCCGGGGCGCTGGCGGCCGCGAACGGGGACGCCGGGCTGGTGCGGACCGCCCGGGAGGCGTTCGCCGGGGCGATGTCGACGACCTTCACGGTCAGCGCGATCGGGGTGCTGGCGGCGGCGCTGGTGGCCGTGCTGGTGATGCGGGACCGGAAGGCGGGGGAGAGCGCGGCCGAGGAGGTCGCGGAGCCCGCGAAGGAGATCGGGATCGCCGCCTGAGGCCGGTTCGGCCGGGAGTTCGCTGAGAAGGCCGGTGCCCATGGAGGGTGCCGGCCTTCGGCGTTCTCTCAGGGGCTGCGCAGGAAGTCGGCGGGGCCGACTTCCTGCGCGGGGGTGCGGGGGCTAGGCGGTGGCGGTGGCGGGGCGGCGGTAGGTGGCCCCGCAGCCGCCAGACCCGTGCCCGGCACGCTTCTCGTCCGTCCTCCCTCGATGGCCTCAGCCCGGTGGCAGCGGCTGCCACAGGCAGCCGCAGTCCGGGTGTCCTCGCAGCCGCAGTCGTCGGGGCATCCCGTCGCTCGCCGACACCTCGCACCAGCCGTCGACGCTCGGCGGCCGGCCGCCGTCCAGAAACACCTGCACATGCAAGGCCGCCAGTCCGGCGACGGCCGTCGCCAGCGCGGTGTCGCAGGCCGGGGTGCGGGCCCGGCCCGGGCCGTTGTTCGCCAGCTGGGCCAGGACCCGTGGCCACGCGGCGTCCTCGTCCTCCCGCCGCAGCACCAGGCAGTGCCCGCAGGCCGATCGCCCCGGGATCACCAGCGGCCCGATGATGCCGAACTCCTCGACCACGCCCACGTACAGATGGGGCACCCCGGCCCGGAGCAGCAGCCGGGCCTCGTACGTCCCACCCGCGAAGGCGGCGCTGCCGTCCCTGGGTGCGAGGACCACGAAGGCGGGCGGCGGGTCGTCGGGCTTCCGTCGGGGCAGAGGCACCGGCGGCCGGCCGGCGGCCCGTTGCACCGCCTCCCGCGCGGCCGTCGAGCGCAGCCGCCCGATGTCCGCGGGCGGCAGCCCGGCCGGGGAGCAGTCGCCGGGCTTGACCCGCCCGCCGTCGGACACCGTGACGGTGCCCGTGCCGGCTGCGGCGAGTACCGCCGCCAGGGCGGCGCCGACCCGGCCCGCGCCGCGCACCTCGATCCGGGTCTCGGCCCGGTGGGTCAGGACCGCCGGTGCGGCGCCCGGGCCGGAGTGGACCAGGGACAGTGAGGCGAGGTCGGGCCCGAGCAGGTCCCGGTGGGGCTGGGGGAAGCGGGACAACGCCTGGTCGGTCGCCTCGGCGTCGTCCAGCAGCCCGGTCTCCTCCAGTTCGGTCAGCAGGGTGTCGGCGGGCTCGCGGCCGAGGCCGATCCGCTCGCCGGCCTCCAGGAGTTCGGGTCGGTCGCGCGTTCCGTCGACCAACCCGAGGAAGTCGCAGAGGGTCTTGTCGGCGTTGCCGAGCACCCCTGCGTACCGGGTGACGGTGCCGAACTGCAGGGTCTCGGAGTCCCGCCAGCTGCGGGACAGAGCGGGCTTCAGAGCGAGGCGCACGACGATCTCCCTTCCGATCGTTTCCGGACGGCTGACCGCAGCATGCCCCATCACGCCGACCGTGTGCGGAAAGTTATCCACAGGTCCGGGTGCATGATCACACCATCTGTCCGCAGGCCCTGTGGATAACTGGCCATCCCCCCGGATGTCGGTTTCCGGACACCCTTCGTCGGCCTTTCGTTCTCGATCACTCCACGAAAGATTTCGGCCATGGCAGCGGACTTCTGCCAGTGGTACCGGGTAACGTCGTGTGCCATGGCAGCCGAGCGGGACTCCCATCCACCGGCGTCGCGTCGGCGTGCCCGTGCAGCGTCCGGATCCCAGACGGCGGCGCCGAGCACACGCGCTCGCCCGGACGAGAAGCAGCACGACAAGCAGCACGAGAAGCCGCAGGCCAGGCCGCAGCATCCGTCCACCGGGGCCGTGTCCCCGGACGCGCACGACCGCGGCCGGGTCGAGGTGCGGCGCAGCGCCCGCCGCAGCCGTACCGTCTCCGCCTATCGCGAGGGCGACCGCACCGTGGTGCTGATCCCGGCCCGGATGTCGCACGCCGAGGAGCAGCGCTGGGTCGCGCAGATGCTGGAGAAGCTCGCCGCCCAGGAGCGCCGGAGGGTCCTCGGGGACGACGCCCTGATGGTCCGGGCCCGGGAGCTGTCGGCTGCTTACCTGGGCGATCGCGCTCAGCCCGCCCAGGTCCGCTGGGTGACCAACCAGAATTCGCGTTGGGGCTCCTGCACCCCCAGTGAGGGGACGATCAGGCTGTCCCACCGGCTGCAGGGCATGCCGGAGTACGTGCTGGACTACGTGCTGCTGCACGAGCTGGCGCATCTGCTGGTGCCGGACCACGGCCCTTCGTTCTGGGCGCTGTTGGAGGCCTACCCGCGGACGGAGCGGGCCCGCGGCTACTTGGAGGGTGTGGTCTCCGCGGCCCGTCTGCCGCACATCCCGGGTGCCAGGCACGGCTCGCCGGGTCAGGATCCGGCGGCTTCCTGCGGTTGAGCACGGGGCATGCAAGGGGGCGCGGGCCGATAGGCCCGCGCCCCCTTGTCACGTCACACCTCAGCCGGTCAGCCGCCGTGCGCGGGCGACCAGGTCGCGCACCGAGTGGTCGGTGAGCTCCGGCAGGCGGTCGTAGTCGAACCAGCGCAGGTCCAGCGACTCCTCGCTGATCAGCGCCTCCGCTCCGGCCGGGGCCAGGGCGATGTACTGGACGTCCAGGTGGGTGTTCTCCGGTCGGTCCTTGCCCGTGCAGCGGACCAGGTGCCGGTCCAGCTTGGCCGGGACCGGGGCGCCGTTGTCCCGCAGCAGGGTCAGGTCGGGGATGCCGGACTCCTCGACGGCCTCGCGCAGCGCGGCCGAGGCGAGGTCGGCGTCGCCGGGCTCGCAGTGCCCGCCCATCTGCAGCCACATGCCGACCTTGGGGTGCAGGGTGAGCAGCACCCGTCCGGCGGCCGGGTCGACGACCGCCGCGCTGGCGGTGATGTGGGCGGGCAGGCAGGACCGGTACAGGCCTTCGGGCTGCTCGGCCAGGTGCGCGAGGTAGTCGCGCCGCAGCTGTTCCTGGTCGTCGTCGGCGGGCCGCCAGTCGGTCAGGGTGCGGACCGCGTCCGCGTGCAGGGTGGACGCGCCCGTGTCGGTGGCCGTCATGCGGTGGGCTCGCCCTTTCCGTCGGTGCCGCCCTCGTCGGCCTTCGGCTCGTCGGTCTTCGGCTGGTCGTTCTTGGTCAGGTCGGGCTTGCCGGCCGCGGCCTCGCCGAGCAGCTTGTCGAGGGCGTCGAAGTCGATCCCGCCCTCCAGGTCGCCGCCGCCGCGGTGCACGAAGGCGTCCGGGTCGTCCAGGTCGGCGGCGGTGGGCAGCATGTCGGGGTGCTCCCACAGCGCGTCGCGGCCCTCGACGCCGCGGGCGTCGGCGAGCAGCGCCCACAGCCGGGCGGCGTCGCGCAGGCGGCGCGGGCGCAGCTCAAGGCCGACCAGGGTGGCGAAGGTCTGCTCGGCGGGCCCGCCGGCCGCGCGGCGGCGGCGGACAGTCTCGCGCAGGGCGCCGGCCTGCGGCAGGTGGGGTTCGGCGGCGGCGTGCACGACGGCGTCGACCCAGCCCTCGACCAGCGCGAGGGCGGTCTCCAGGCGGGCGAGCGCGGCCTTCTGCTCGGGGGTGTCCTCAGGCTGGAGCAGGCCGCCGGCCAACGCCTCCTGGAGCGCCTCGGGGTTGGTCGGGTCGAGCTGGCCGACGAGCTCCTCCATTCGGGAGGTGTCGACCTTGATGCCGCGCGCATAGGCCTCGACGGCGCCCAGCAGGTGGGCCCGCAGCCACGGCACGTGGGCGAAGAGCCGCTGGTGGGCGGCTTCGCGCAGGGCGAGGTAGAGCCGGACCTCCTCGGCGGGCACGTTCAGGCCCTCGCCGAACTCGGCGACGTTCTGCGGCAGCAGGGCGGCCTTGCCGGCCGGGGCGAGCGGCAGGCCGACGTCGGTGGATCCGACGACCTCGCCGGCGAGGGCGCCGAGGGCCTGGCCGATCTGGGTGCCGAACATGGCGCCGCCCATGGAGCGCATCATGCCCATCAGCGGGCCGGCCATGGCCTGCATCTCCTCGGGCAGGACGCCGCCCATGGCGTTGCCGACGCGCTCGGCGACCGGGTCGACGAGGTCCTTCCAGACCGGGAGGGTGGCCTCGATCCACTCGGCGCGGCTCCAGGCGACGGCCGTGCCTGCGCCGGAGGGGAACTCGGTGACGCCGTCGAGCCACAGGTCGGCGAGCCGGACGGACTCGGCCACGGCGGCGCGCTCGGCGGCGCTGACCGAGCGGTCCTTGCTCTTGCCCTCGGCGGGCTCGGCGACGACGGTCTGCCGGGCGATGTTGGTGGCGAGGTCCCAGTTCACCGGGCCGCCCTCGAAGGAGAGCATCTGGCCGAGCTGCTGGAACGCGGCGCCGAGGTCGCCTGGGTTGACGCCGCCGAACATCGCGGCGAAGGGGTTGTCGGCACCGGTGCCGCCGGTGCCGCCCGGGGCGCCGGGCATGCCGAAGATGGCGCCGAAGGGGTTGCCGGCCCCGAAACCGAAGGGCTGCGGGCCGCTGTCGCCGGAGCCGGCCGGGCCCTGGTCCTTCTTCTTCTGCGCGTCGTCGGGCTTGGCCTTGCCGTCCTCGGGCTCCTCTGGCGGAACGCCGAATCCGAAGGGAAGGTCGCTCACGGGGTCCTCGATCCGGTCGGCCGTCATACGGGTGTGGCGGGAAGTGCTACCGGCCCGGGGCTCCGCTGAAGCGGGGGACTCGTGGGCGGCTCCCGCGCGGCAGGCCCGCGCCGGGTGCACCGCGGGGCCTTCGCCTCGGGCAGGATGGACGTACGTGACACACGTCCGTACGCACATAAGCTAACCGTGGAGGATGGCCGGTGAGTTCCCCGCCTTCGGACGTTCGCTCTGGGCTGACCGGAGGGGAGGACGCTTCGGACGCCACGGCGTCGCCGCCTCCAGCCTACGGCGGGCGGCCGCTGACCGTGGCCGTCACCGGTGCCGCAGGGGTGCTGGGCGAGCGGGTCGCGGCCCGGCTCGTGGCCTCCCCGCACGTGCGCAGGGTGCTGGCGGTGGACGACCGGCGCGGCGACGTGCCGGGCGTGCACTGGCGGGTGCTGGACGTGCGGGACCCGGCGGTGGCCGAGCGGCTGGCCGGCGTGGACGTGGTGGTGCACCTGGCGATGGACTTCGGGATGGAGTCCGACCCGCGGGCCCGCAGCGCCTACAACGTGCGTGGCGCCCAGACGGTGCTGACCGCGGCCGCGGCCGCCGGGGTGCACCGGGTGGTGCTGTGCACCTCCGCGATGGTCTACGGGGCGCTGGCCGACAACGAGGTGCCGCTGGCCGAGGACTCCGAGCTGCGCGCGACCGAGGAGGCCTCGCTGGTCGGGGACCTGCTGGAGATCGAGCGCCTGGCCCGCCGGGCGCCGCGCGCCCACCCGGGGCTGCAGGTGACGGTGCTGCGACCGGCCGTGGTGGTGGGTCCGGGTGTGGACACCGTGCTGACCCGGCACTTCGAGGCGCCGCGGCTGCTGGTGGTGGCCGGCTCGCGCCCGTGCTGGCAGTTCTGCCACGTGGACGACCTGGCGGCGGCGCTGGAGTACGCAGCGTTGGGCCTGGTCGAGGGCGAGGTGACGGTCGGCTGCGACGGCTGGCTGGAGCAGGAGGACGTGGAGCGGCTGTCGGGGATCCGGCGGATGGAGCTGCCGGCGGCGCTGGCGCTCGGGACGGCGGCGCGGCTGCACCGGTTGGGTCTGACGCCGGCCCCGGCGGGGGATCTGGCGTACACGATGTACCCGTGGGTGGTGTCGGGCAGCCGGCTGCACGAGGCGGGGTGGCGTCCGGCGTCCACGAACGAGCAGGTGCTGGCGGAGCTGCTGGCGCAGGTGTCCGGCAAGCACGCGGTGGCGGGGCGCCGGCTGGGCGGCAAGGAGGCCGCGACCAGTCTGGGGGCGGCCGGGGCGACGGTGGCGCTGGTGGGTACGGCGGCGCTGGTGCGCCGGGCCCGCAAGCGGCGCCGGTTCTGATCGGGGGGCGGGAGTCGACCGGTCCGATCGGTCGGGGAGTCGACCGGGCGGCGGTAATTATCACGATGCGAAATTTCCACATCGTGATGCGGAAACCCCTTGCCCCGATCGGGTGGGGATGGGGAATCATGGGGTCATGTCCGAGAACCACGACCCCATCCGCCTTCTCGCCGTCCGCGACACCCCGCTCTCGCTGGACGAGGTGTACGAGGCGGTCGGCGACGACGCGGCCGGCGGCACCACCGTCTTCGTCGGGACGGTCCGTGACCACGACGGCGGCAAGTCGGTCGCCGCGCTGGAGTACAGCTGCCACCCCACCGCCGAGCAGGAGATGCGCCGGATCGCCGAGAAGGTCGTCGCCGACTTCCCGGTCAAGGCGCTCGCCGCGGTCCACCGGGTGGGCCGGCTGGCGATCACCGACAAGGCCGTGATCGTCGCCGTCTCCTGCGCCCACCGCGGCGAGGCCTTCGCGGCCGCCCGCCGGCTGATCGACGACCTCAAGCACGAGGTGCCGATCTGGAAGCACCAGGTCTTCGCCGACGGCGAGGAGGAGTGGGTCGGCGCCGGCGGCTGCTGACCCCTCGCCGGTGTGGGCGGAACCGGTGCGCGGAGGAACCGGTTGCACACGGAGCGCGTCCCCTGGGTCAGGCGCGCCGTCGCCTCACCCGAACGGGTCTGGACCGGTACGCCGAATACTCCCTGGAAGTGAGCCGATCGGCCGTCCCGTTACCCGGACGGCGCCGGCTGCGTTGTCCGCCAGAGTGGTTAATCTGCTCATAGACACGACGAGCTGGGGAGTACTGGTATGGGTGCGCTCGCCTGGTTGATCATTCCGGTTGTCGCCGTCCTGGCCGCCGCCGCGTGGGCGGGTTGGGCCCAGCGGGCCCCGAAGGCCACGGGCGATCCGGCCTCACTCGCCGAGCACCGGCGCTTCATGGCCGCGATGGAACGCACCACCTCCGGCACCGCGGCGCCCGGTGAGCACTCCGCCCGGTAGCCCGGCGGGCGCCGCGTCACCCGCGTCCCGTAGTGTCGAGGCATGCCACGCCGCTCCGCGACGATGCTCGCTGCCACCCTGCTGCTCATAGCGCTGCTCTGCGTCTCGGTGCTGATGAAGGTGCCGTACACGGAGATGAGCCCGGGGCCGACGTACAACACGCTCGGCGACCAGGGTGGCAAGTCGGTGATCACCATCACCGGGCACGACTCGTACCGGACGAGCGGGCACCTCAACATGACCACTGTCCAGGTCACCGGGGCCAAGTACGAGCCCAGCCTGGTCAACGCGGTGGTCGGCTGGCTGCGCGACGACGTGCTGGTGGTGCCGCACGACAACGTCTACCCCAAGGGGCAGTCGGACGCCGACGCCAAGAAGCAGAACGCCGAGGAGTTCGCCTCCTCCGAGGACAGCGCCCGCACCGCCGCGCTCAAGCAGTTGAGCATCCCGGTCGGCAGTGATCTGATCGTCAAGTCGGTCACCGCGGGCGCCCCCGCCGAGGGACGGCTGCACGCGGGCGACCAGATCGTCGCCGTGGACGGCACCGCGGTCTCCTCGGTCGACCAGGTGGTCGCCGCCGTCACCAAGCACAAGCCCGGCGAGTCGGTGGTCTTCACCGTGGTGCCGCGCACCAAGGACACCTCCGGCAACGACGCCGCCACCCCGGGGACCAGGACCGACGTCACCGTCCCGACCGTGCGGGCCAGGGACCTCGACCCGAAGGCCCCGGCCGAGCGGGCCGACCTCGCGGTGGTCGGCATCGGCACCGGGATCCGGCACACCTACCCGTTCCAGATCGACATCGGCCTGCAGGACGTCGGCGGCCCCAGCGCCGGGCTGATGTTCTCGCTCGGCATCATCGACAAGCTCACCCCCGGCGGCGACCTCACCGGCGGCAAGTTCGTCGCCGGCACCGGCACCATCGACGACGACGGCAAGGTCGGCCCGATCGGCGGGATATCGATGAAGCTGATCGCCGCCCGCGACGCCGGGGCCGAGTACTTCTTCACCCCGTCCTCGAACTGCACCGAGGCCACCAAGAACGTCCCGTCCGGGCTGACCCTGATCAAGACGGACACGCTGGACGGCGCGCTGAAGTCGCTGGAGCAGATCCGCTCCGGGCAGACCTCCGCGCTGCCGTCCTGCGCCAAGTAGCCCAGGTGTAGCGGCGGTTACGCGAAGGTCGCCAGCAGCGCTTCGGTCAGGCCGGGCACCAGGTCCGGGCCGGTCAGTACCTCGCGGGCGGTGTCCTTGGAGCGCAGCCGCAGGGCGATCTCCTTCTTGCCGTCGCGCAGCACCGCGGCGGTGATCCGCACCTCCTCGCGCTTGGGGTGGTTGGCCACCCACTCGGCGAGCTGGGCGTCGCTGGCGTTGCGCGGGCGGGACTGCTCGGCGCCCGGCGGCAGCATCTGGCGCTCGACGACCAGGGCGCAGCCGGCCACCGCGTCGGGCCAGGCGATGGTGCCGAGGAACTTGTCGAGCGGGGTGCCGGCAGGGATCTCGTCCTGCTCGATCGGGGTGAGGCCGGGCTCGTCGCCCTCGGTGAGGCCGAGCTGCTTGGCGATCTTCGGGTCGGCCTTGCGCAGGGCGGTGCTGTCCACCAGGGCGAACAGCCGGGCCGGGAGGTCCCAGCCGAGGGTGGCGGCGTACTCGTCGATCTCCAGCGCGGCCCGGGTGAGCGGGGTGGCGGCGGGGAGCTTGGATACATCGTCGGCGGAGCCGGGGGGGTTGGTGAATGCAGACGCGTCGGACATGACTCAATCCTCACACGCCGGGCGGGTGGCGCCCGCCGGGCGGGCCGGGGCGCCGGTGACGGGGGTGCGGGGGAACGGCGTCGTAACCGTCTGCTAACGGTGGGAACTCGGCCGAAGCCTGGTTTAGTTGCTCTGACGACCGACCTTCCAGACGACACAGCTGAGGTGCCACCGTGGTATTCCAGATGCCGGAACGCTCAGGGCCGGGTTTCCGGCGCAGGGTAGGCCCGCCCTCCCGGCGGGCGCGGGTGGCCCTGCTGACCCTGGGCGTGCTCGCGGTGCTGTTCCTGCTGTTCGTCATGTTCGCCGGGTTCTGGACGGACTGGTTGTGGTTCAGGTCGGTCCACTACTCCTCGGTGTTCACCACTCAGCTGTGGACGAAGATCGGGCTGTTCGCGGTGTTCGGCCTGCTGATGGCGGTGATCGTCGGCTTCAACATCTGGCTGGCGCACCGGCTGCGGCCGCCGCTGTCGGCGATGTCGGTCGAGCAGCAGAGCCTGGACCGCTACCGGGCGGGGCTGGCGCCGTTCAAGCGCTGGGCGCTGATCGGGATCTCGCTGGTGATCGGTCTGGTGGCGGGCGCGGCGGCGTCGGGCCAGTGGCGGACCTGGCTGATGTGGACGAACGCGACGTCCTTCGGTGAGAAGGACGCCCAGTTCGGCATGGACGTCTCGTTCTACGCCTTCGACCTGCCGTTCTACGAGTTCGTGCTGGGCTTCGCGTTCAGCGCGGTGATCGTCTCGCTGCTGACCTCGGCGCTGGTGCACTACCTGTACGGGGGGCTGCGGCTGCAGGGTCCGGGTCGGCGGGCGAGCGCGGGCGCGCAGGGGCACCTGGCGGTGCTGCTGGGCGTGTTCGTGCTGCTGAAGGCGGTGGCGTACTGGCTGGACCGGTACGCGCTGGCGGTGAAGACCGGCTCGTACAAGGGTGTGTCGGGCTGGACGGGCCTGCGCTACGTGGACGCCAACGCGTTCCTGCCGGCCAAGACGATCCTGTTCTTCGTCGCGATCATCTGCGCGGTGCTGTTCTTCCTGACGCCGATCCGCCGGACCTGGGCGCCGGCCCTGATCGGGCTGGGGCTGATGGTGCTGTCGGCGGTGCTGATCGGCGGGCTGTACCCGGCGATCGTGCAGCAGTTCCAGGTCAAGCCGAACGAGCAGGCCAAGGAGACGCCGTACATCCAGAAGAACATCGACGCCACGCGGCAGGCGTACGGGATCGCGGACGCGCAGACCGTCCCGTACAGCCCGCAGGGTTCGACCACCGCGGACGCGTTGAAGCCGGACGCGCAGACCATCGCGGACATCCGGCTGCTGGATCCGAACATCGTCTCGCCGACGTTCCAGTCGCTGGAGCAGCAGCGCAACTACTACGCCTTCCCGAGCACGCTGGACGTCGACCGCTACGGCACCGGCACGGGCAAGCAGGACACCGTGATCGGCCTGCGCGAGCTGGACCTCAACGGGGTGCAGCGCAACTGGATCAACGACCACTTCAAGTACACCCACGGCTACGGTGCGGTGGTCGCCAAGGGCAACCAGGTCGACGACCGGGGCCAGCCGGTGTTCACCGAGTCGGGCCTGCCGGCCACCGGTTCGCTGGGCGACTACGAGCAGCGGGTCTACTACGGCGAGAAGACGACGACGTACTCGATCGTCGGCGGCTCGAACAAGGAGATCGACTACACCGATCCCAAGACCGGCCAGAACGCCGAGTACACCTACTCCGGCGACAGCGGGGTGTCGCTGAGCAACCCGATCACCCGGGCCGCGTACGCGGTGCGTTTCGCCGAGCCGCAGATCCTGTACGCGGGGGCGATCACCGACGGCGCCAAGGTGATCTACAACCGGACGCCGAAGGAGCGGGTGGAGAAGGTCGCGCCGTGGCTGTCGATCGACGCCGACCCGTACCCGGTGGTCCAGGACGGCCGGGTGGTGTGGGTGCTGGACGGCTACACCACCTCGGACGGCTTCCCGTTCTCGTCGAAGACGACGCTGGGCGCCGCGACCAAGGACTCGCTGACCAACCAGCGCGGTGAGCTGCTGGCCGTCGCCAACCAGGTCAACTACATCCGCAACTCGGTCAAGGCCACGGTGGACGCCTACACCGGTGAGGTGAAGCTCTACCAGTGGGACGAGAAGGACCCGGTGCTGAAGACCTGGATGAAGGCCTTCCCGGGCACGGTCGAGCCGAAGGCGGACATCCCGCAGTCGCTGCTGCCGCACCTGCGCTACCCGCAGGACATGTTCAAGGTGCAGCGCGACCTGCTCGGCCAGTACCACGTGACCGACGCCAACTCCTTCTTCAACGGCAGCGACATCTGGCAGGTCCCGGTGGACCCGACCAGTGACACCAAGCAGGTCCAGCCGCCGTACTACGTGACGGTGCGGATGCCGGACACGAACGCCGCGAGCTTCTCGCTCACCAGTACCTTCGTGCCGAACCAGCGGCCGAACCTGGCGGCGTTCATGGCGGTGAACGCGGATCCGGGCGACGACTACGGGAAGATCCGCATCCTGAAGATGACGGGTGAGAGCGGCGCCCCCGGCCCGGGCCTGGTGCAGTCGAAGTTCAACTCCCGTCAGGAGGTGGCCTCCCAGATCACGCTGCTGAAGAGCGGCGGCGACTCGGAGCTGGAGTACGGCAACCTGCTGACCCTGCCGGTCGGCAACGGGCTGCTGAACGTCGAGCCGGTGTACGTGCGCGGACGCGGTGCCAAGTACCCGACGCTGCAGAAGGTCCTGGCGGTGTACGGGGACGACAACGTGGCGTTCGAGAACACCCTGGAGGACGCGCTGAAGAAGGTGTTCTCGGGGGCGGCCCCGGCGACCACCCCGACCGCGCCGTCCACCGCCGGCAACGGGACGACGCCGACCTCGCCGGCGACGCCCACGCCCACCGGGCCGGCCACCCCGGCGCCGGGCGGGACGATCTCGCCGGAGCTGCAGAAGGCGCTCACGGACGCGGGGAAGGCGTACAACGACAGCCAGACCGCGTTCAAGAACGGCGACTGGGTGGCCTACGGCAACGCCCAGAAGGCGCTCGGCGACGCCCTGAAGGCGGCCGAGGCGGCCCGCGGCGCCGGCCCGGCGCCGACCCCGACGGCGACGCCCACGGGCGCGGCCTCGGCGAGTGGATCGCCGAGCCCGCACCCGTAGTCCCGCTGAGCTGCGGTAACCGTTTTCCGCTCCACCCCGCGCCCGTGCTAAGGTTCAATCACCGACGCGGGGTGGAGCAGCTCGGTAGCTCGCTGGGCTCATAACCCAGAGGTCGCAGGTTCAAATCCTGTCCCCGCTACTCAGTGACAGAGGCCCGGAGGATCACTCCTCCGGGCCTCTGTCATTTCCGTTGTCATTCCCGTGCTAAGGTTTAACCACCGACGCGGGGTGGAGCAGCTCGGTAGCTCGCTGGGCTCATAACCCAGAGGTCGCAGGTTCAAATCCTGTCCCCGCTACTCAGTAGCCGAAGGGCCCGGAGGATTCTTCCTCCGGGCCCTTCGCGTTTGCGGGTGCGGGCGTTTCCGTCCGGAAGCGGTGGGAACCGCTCCGGTACTATCGACCGTCGCCAACGGGGACGGCACTGGGGTTTGTGGGGTGGAAGTGTCGGGAAATCGACAAAGCGCCGAAGCAATTTCGTCGGCTTCGGGTCGGCCCCGCCCGAATTCGGCCGGGGTAGGTGTACGCGGGTAGCGGGTGATGCGACGATGGGACACATGGGGGACGGTGCACGGCTGCTGACCGGCCGTCTGGTCCGGCGCCTCTCCCGCGAGTCCCTCCGGCCGCGGGCCGGGGCACGATGCCGCGACACTCTGGGGGAGCGGGAGTCGGCATGAGGCTGATCGGCAAGTCAGGCACCAAGTCCGGTGCGGCCGTCGAGGCGGACACCGACGCCTGGGCGGAGAGCGCCGAGAGCCCCGACAGCCGCCCCGGAGCCCTGCCCGCCCAGCGCACCAGCGGACTGTCGGAGCGACCCCAGGCCGGCGGCTTCGGGCCGGACAGCCTCGTCCACGTGCCCACCCGCCAGTTCTCCGCGGCCGTCGGCCCGTACGGCGCCGCGGCGGGCGAGGACGCGCCCTCGGGCGCCGCCCTGGACCCGGCCGGCCTGGACCCGACCAGCTTCGAGACCGCGCTGGCCGCCCGCGAGTCCGCCGCCCTGGAGGCCCGCCACCGGCAGGCCGCCGACGACGGTGACCCGGACGCGGCCTCCCGGCTCGGCACCCTGCTGCTGCGCCGCGGCGACCTGGAGGACGCCGAGTCCTACCTGCGCGCCGCCGCGGCCGCCGGGGTGCGCGCCGCCGCCAACAACCTCGGCGTGCTGCTGCACCAGCAGGGCCACCGCGCCGAGGCCGGCCAGTGGTGGCGTCAGGCCGCCGTGGCCGGCAGCGCCCCGGCCGCGCACGCGCTCGGGCTCCAGCTGCGCGATCAGGGCGAGGAGGAGGCCGCCGAGTACTGGCTGCACTTCGCCGCCGACCACGGCCACCCGCTCGGCGCCTACGCGCTGGGCGACCTGATGGAGCACCGGCGCGACGTGCGGGCCGAGCGCTGGTTCAAGGTCTCCGCCGACGCCGGGCACCGCGAGGCCGCCTACCGGCTGGCCCGGATGCGCGAGGCCGCCGGGGACAAGGAGACCGCCGAGGCCTGGTACCGCACCGCCGCCGCCCGCAGCCACGCCCGCGCCGCGCTGCGCCTGGGCGTGCTGCTGGAGGAGCGCTCCCGCACCGACCAGTCGCTGCTGGACGAGGCCGCCCGCTGGTACCGGCAGTCCGCCCAGAACGGCGAGCCGCGCGCCGCCTGCGCGCTCGGCTTCCTGCTGCGCGACTCCGGGGAGGTCGCCGCCGCCGCCGAGTGGTGGCAGGAGGCCGCCGAGGCCGGCGACGGCAACGCCGCCAACGCGCTCGGCGCCCTGCACGCGAGCCGCGGCGAGGCCAAGGAGGCCGAGCACTGGTACCGCACCGCTCTCGACGCGGGCGACCAGAACGGCGCCTTCAACCTCGGCCTGCTCTGCGCCGGCACCGGCCGCGAGCAGCAGGCCGAGCAGTGGTACCGCCGGGCCGCGTACGCCGGGCACCGGGAGGCCTGCAACGCGCTGGCCGTGGTGCTGCTGCAGCGCGGCGACGAGTCCGGCGCCCAGCCCTGGTTCTCCAAGGCCGCCGAGGCCGGCAGCGTCGACGGAGCCTTCAACCTCGGCGTGCTGCACGCCGGGCGCGGCGAGCACCGCCAGGCCCAGGAGTGGTACGCGCGGGCCGCCGCCGAGGGCCACGGCGAGGCGGCGCTGCAGCTGGCCGTCGCCCAGGAGCAGCGGGGCAACCTGGCCGGCGCGCTGGAGCGCTACCGGCAGGCGGCGGCCGGCGGCTCCGCCGAGGGCGCGTTCCGGCTGGCCTCGGTGCTGGACCGGCGCGGGGACGCCGACGCCGAGGCCGAGCACTGGTACGCGGTGGCGGCCGACGCCGGGCACCGGCGGGCGCAGGTGCGGATGGGCGTGCGGGCGGCCGAGCGCGGGGCGCTGGAGATCGCCGAGAGCTGGTACCGGCGGGCCGCCGAGGCGGGCAGCCGCAGCGCCGCGTTCAACCTGGGGCTGCTGCTGGCCCGGCAGGACAGCGAGGCGGAGGCGATGCTCTGGTACACCCGGGCCGCCGACGCCGGGCACGGGCGCGCCGCGCTGCGCCTGGCGTTGCTGGCGCTGCGCCGGGGCGAGCCGGTGCAGGCCGAGAACTGGTGCCGACGGGCGATCGACTACGGGCCGGCCGAGGTGGCCGAGCGGGCCGGGCGGCTGCTGGGCGCGCTGCACGCGGAGCTCAGCGCGTAGCGCCCCGTCAGCAGGGGCAGGGCCCGCCGGGGGGCAGGGCTGGTCGTCGGGTCAGGGTCGGTCTGCGGGTCGGGGGCGGCAGTCGGGGCACAGGCCGCGGTAGGTGACCTCGGCGGCGGTGACGGCGAAGCCGAAGCGCTCGGCGGCGGGCAGGGCGGTCAGCGGGTCGCCGTGCGGGTGGACGTCGCGGATCGCGCCGCAGCCGGAGCAGACCAGGTGCTGGTGGGCGCGGTGCGCGTTGGGGTCGTAGCGCTTGGCGCGGCCGTCGGTGGCCACCTCCAGCACCTCGCCGAGGGCGACGAGTTCGCCGAGCGTGTTGTAGACGGTGGCGCGGCTGATCTCGGGCAGGTGGGCGGCGGCGCGGGCGTGCACCTCGTCCGCGGTGAGGTGGACGTGCTCGCCGTCGAGGACCTCGGCCACCACCCGGCGCTGCGAGGTGAGCCGCCAGCCGCGTCCGCGCAGTCTTTCCAGCAGGTCACTCATGACACCAGAGTAAGTCACGCTCTGAGTTTGGCTCCAGTATTGACTTGGACAAAGTCCAAGTTAGGATCGTGTCATCACGATCGGATCCCTCGGAGGCACCCGCTATGACCACGCAGGACGAGCTGCGCCCGACCCTCACCACGGAGGCGGGTGCCCCCGTCGCCGACAACCAGAACACCGAGACCGCGGGCGTCGGCGGCCCGGCCCTGATCCAGGACCAGCTGCTGTTCGAGAAGCTCGCGCACTTCAACCGCGAGCGGATCCCGGAGCGCGTGGTGCACGCCCGCGGCGCCGCGGCGTACGGCACCTTCACGGTGACCGCCGACGTCTCGCGGTACACCCGGGCCGCGTTCCTGTCCGAGGTCGGCAAGCAGACCGAGGTCTTCCTGCGCTTCTCCACCGTGGCCGGCAACCTCGGCTCGGCCGACGCGGTGCGCGACCCGCGCGGTTTCGCGGTGAAGTTCTACACCGAGGAGGGCAACTACGACCTCGTCGGCAACAACACCCCGGTGTTCTTCATCAAGGACGCGGTCAAGTTCCCGGACTTCATCCACACCCAGAAGCGCGACCCGTACACCGGCTCGCAGGAGGCCGACAACGTCTGGGACTTCTGGGGCCTGTCGCCCGAGGCGACCCACCAGGTGACCTGGCTGTTCGGCGACCGCGGCATCCCGGCCACCTACCGGCACATGAACGGCTACGGCTCGCACACCTTCCAGTGGCAGAACGAGGCCGGTGAGTACTTCTGGGTCAAGTACCACTTCAAGACCGACCAGGGCATCCGCAACCTCACCCAGGCCGAGGCCAACACGCTCGCCGGCGAGGACCCGGACAGCCACCAGCGCGACCTGCGCGAGTCCATCGAGCGCGGCGAGTTCCCCACCTGGACGGTGCAGGTCCAGATCATGCCGGCGGCCGACGCGGCGGCCTACCGCTTCAACCCCTTCGACCTGACCAAGGTCTGGCCGCACGCCGACTACCCGCCGATCGAGATCGGCCGGCTGGAACTCAACCGCAACCCGGAGAACGTCTTCGCCGAGGTCGAGCAGTCGATCTTCTCCCCGGCGCACTTCGTGCCCGGCATCGGCCCGTCCCCGGACAAGATGCTCCAGGGCCGCCTGTTCGCCTACGCCGACGCCCACCGCTACCGGGTCGGCATCAACGCCGACCACCTGCCGGTGAACCGCCCGCACGCCACCGAGGCCCGCACCAACAGCCGCGACGGCCACCTGTACGACGGCCGCCACGGGCGACAGAAGAACTACGAGCCGAACAGCTTCGGCGGCCCGGTGCAGACCGGCCGCCCGCTGTGGGCCGCCACCGCCGTCGACGGCCTCACCGGCAACCACGCGGCGCCCTCGCACGCCGAGGACGACGACTTCACCCAGGCCGGCAACCTCTACCGGCTCTACTCCGAGGGCGAGAAGCAGCGGCTGATCGCCAACCTGGCCGGCTTCATCGCCAAGGTCTCCGCCGACCGCGAGGACATCGTGGAGCGGGCGGTCGACAACTTCCGCAAGGCCGACGCCGACTACGGACAGCGGCTGGAGGCGGCGGTCCGGGAGCTGCGCAAGCAGTAGCGGCGACCGGGACCGAGCAAGCGGCGGGCCCCTTGACCAGCACGAACTGGTCAAGGGGCCCGCATCAATACGGGGGCGAGTGACCGTCACACGCTCAGACGCCGCAGGGTCTCCTCGTGCAGCAGGCCGTTGGAGGCGACCGCGTCGGCGCCGCCCGGACCGGGGATGCCGTCCAGGCCGGTGAAGCTGCCGCCGGCCTCCTCGACCACGATGCACGGCGCGGCCATGTCCCACAGCGACAGCTCGGGCTCGGCGGCGATGTCCACCGCACCCTCGGCGACCATCATGTAGGACCAGAAGTCGCCGTAGGCGCGGGTGCGCCAGCAGGCCCGGGTGAGGTCCAGGAACGGGTCGAGGCGGCCGCGGTCCTCCCAGCCGGTGAGGGAGGAGTACGAGAAGGAGGCGTCCTCGATCCGGGACACGCCGGAGACGTGGATCCGGGAGGCCTTGGCCAGACTGCGGCCGGCGAAGGCACCCAGGCCCTTGGCGGCCCACCAGCGGCGCTGCAGCGCGGGCGCGGAGACGATGCCGACCACCGGGCGCTCGACGCCGTCCGGGCCGTCCTCCAGCAGCGCGATCAGGGTGGCCCAGACCGGGACGCCGCGGATGTAGTTCTTGGTGCCGTCGATCGGGTCGATCACCCAGCGGCGCGGGCCCGAGCCCTGCAGGCCGAACTCCTCGCCGAGGACCGCGTCGCGCGGACGGGCCCGCTGGAGCACGCTGCGCACGAGCTCCTCGGCGGCCTTGTCGGCGTCGCTGACCGGGGTGAGGTCGGGCTTGGTCTCGATCTTCAGGTCGAGGGCGCGGAAACGCTCCAGCGTGACCGAGTCGGCCGAGTCGGCGAGGACATGGGCGAGTCGGAGATCGTCGTGGTAGTCGGCCATGTCCGAAACCCTAGCGAGCCCGCCCCGATCGGCACAGCCGGGCTCGCGGAGCGGGATGAAGCCGCCCGGAGGCGAACGGGCGAGTCGCAGCCCTAGTGGGCGGAGCCGCTGAGCTGCAGGCCGATGACGCCGGCGATCACCAGGGAGATGGAGACCAGCTTGAGCACCGAGGTGGTCTCGTCCAGGAAGACCATGCCGTAGACGGCGGTGCCGGCCGCGCCGATGCCCGTCCACACCGCGTAGGCGGGGCCGACCGGCAGGCTCTTCAGGGACAGGGTGAGCAGGCCGAAGCTGCCGAGGGCGAACACGCAGAAGCTGATGGTGGGCCAGAGCTTGGTGAAACCCTCGCTGAGCTTGAGGTTGATCGCGAAGCCGGTCTCCAGCAGGCCGGCCAGGACCACCAGGGCCCATGCCATCGCGTGCCCTCCCTGTCGATCGACGGACGGACCGTGCCCGGCCCGACTTTCCTATGATCGCCAGGCGGGCCCGCTCCGACACCTCGAACGGCCCACGGGCCTCAAGGAAAGGCAGCGCGGTCAGTCGCCCTCGCGGGACTCCTTGCTGGCCAGCAGGCGGCGCAGCGAGTAGAGCCGGGCGGCCTCGGCGTGGCCGTCGGCGACCCAGGCGTCCAGGGCGCAGTCCGGCTCGTCGTGGCTGCAGGCGCGCGGACAGTCGACGGTGCCGGGCTCCAGGTCGGGGAAGGCGTGGATGACCCGGGACGGGTCGATGTGCGAGAGGCCGAAGGAGCGGAAGCCGGGGGTGTCGATCACCCAGCCGGAGTTGAGCGCCTTCTTGGAGCCCGCCTTGGCGCCGGGCGGCGGGGGCAGCCGCAGTGCGAGGGCGGAGACGGTGGTGTGCCGGCCGCGGCCGGTGACCGCGTTGACGTCGCCGGTCTGCCGCTGGCGGTCCGGGACGAGGGCGTTGACCAGGGTGGTCTTGCCGACGCCGGAGTGGCCGATGAACACCGTGGAGCGCCCGCGCAGGTGCTCGCGGACGGCCTCGGCGCCGGTGGTCTCCAGTTCGTCCCGGCGGGTGACCACGTAGTTGATGCCGAGCGGGGCGTAGGACTCCAGCAGCGGGGCGGCCGGGGCGAGGTCGGACTTGGTGAGCACCAGCAGCGGTTCCATGCCCGCGTCGTAGGCGGCGACCAGACAGCGGTCGATCAGCCGGGGGCGCGGTTCGGGGTCGGCCAGCGCGGTGACGATGGCCAGCTGTTCGGCGTTGGCGACGACGATCCGCTCGTACGGGTCGTCGTCGTCCGCGGTGCGCCGCAGCACGGAGCTGCGCTCCTCGACCCGGACGATCCGGGCGAGGGTGTCGGTGTCCCCGGTGAGGTCGCCGACGATGCTGACGACGTCGCCGACGACGACGC
The DNA here is from genome assembly GCF_040609455.1 of Kitasatospora sp. NPDC004669. NCBI lineage: Bacteria > Bacillati > Actinomycetota > Actinomycetes > Kitasatosporales > Streptomycetaceae > Kitasatospora > Kitasatospora sp. NPDC004669. Next base: position 38,665 of record NZ_JBEXKB010000022.1, on the reverse strand, counting down.
CCTTGCGGCCCAGCTCACGGGCCTTCATGGCGACGACCTGGCGCTCCTGTTTGGTCCCCGGGTCGACCAGACAGGTGAGCCGGCCGCGGTCGACGGTCAGCACCATCGCCTCGGCGGCGTCCTCGTGCTTGGGCCGGATCCGGGTTCGCGGCCGGGAGCCCCGGCGGGCGGGGCGGTTGCGGATGTCGTCCTCGTCGGCGTCCTTGCCGTAGCGGCGCATGGCTCAAGTCTCCGCTCAGGCGTCCGCCGCCGCTTCGCCGAGCAGTTCCGCCCACATCCTGGGGAAGTCCGGCAGGGTCTTGGCGGTGGTGGCGACGTTCTCCACCTCGACGCCGGGCACGGCGAGGCCGAGCACGGCGGCGGCGGTGGCCAGGCGGTGGTCCTCGTAGGTGTGGAAGACGCCGCCGTGCAGCGGGCGCGGGCGGATCCGCAGGCCGTCCTCGGTCTCGCTGACGTCGCCGCCGAGGTCGTTGATCTCCTTGGCGAGGGCCGCGAGCCGGTCGGTCTCGTGCAGGCGCAGGTGGGCGATGCCGTACAGGTGGGACTCGGAGTCGGCGAGGGCGGCGACGGCGGCGATCACCGGGGTGAGCTCGCCGACGTCGTGCAGGTCGGCCTCGATGCCGTGGATCCGGCCGCTGCCGGTGAACTGCAGGCCCTCGTCGGTGAACTCGCAGGCGCCGCCCATCCGGGTGTAGAGGTCGCGCAGCTGGTCGCCGGGCTGGGTGGTGTGCTTGGGCCAGTCGCGGACGGTGACCCGGCCGCCGGTGACCAGCGCGGCGGCGAAGAACGGCGCGGCGTTGGACAGGTCGGGCTCGACCACCAGGTCGCGGCCGATCAGGGCGCCGGGGGTGACCCGCCAGACGTCCTTCTCGCCGCCGTCCTCGGGGGCGTCGACCTGGGCGCCGGCCAGGCGCAGCATCTCGACCGTCATCCGGATGTGCGGCAGGGAGGGGACGGGGCCGCCGACGTGCCGGACCTCGACGCCCTGGTTGTAGCGGGCGCCGGAGAGCAGCAGGGCGGAGACGAACTGGGACGAGGAGGAGGCGTCCAGTTCGACCGGGCCGCCGTCGAGGCCGCCGGTGCCGTGGACGGTGAGCGGGAAGGTGCCGCGGCCGCCGTCCTCGATGCGGGCGCCGAGCGCGCGCAGGGCGTTGATCACGCCGTGCTGGGGGCGCTCGTGGCTGCGCGGGTCGCCGTCGAAGTGGACCGGGCCGTCGGCGAGGGCGGCGAGCGGGGGCAGGAAGCGCATCACGGTGCCGGCGTTGCCGACGTCGACGTTGGCGGGGCCGCGCAGGACGGGCGCGGGGATGACCCGCCAGGCCTCGCCGCCGCCGGTGCCGCCGGAGTCGTTGTTGACCTTCTCCTCGATGGTGACCCCGAGGGCGCGCAGGCCGTCGGCCATCAGCTGGGAGTCGCGGCTGCGCAGCGGGCGGCGCACCCAGCCGGGCCCGTCGGCGAGCGCCGCCAGCACCAGCGCCCGGTTGGTGACCGACTTGGAGCCGGGGATGGTGACGGTGGCGTCGACGGGGGCGGTGGCGACGGGGGCGGGCCACAGGGTCTCGGTCATGTGGGCCAGTCTAGGGGCCGTACCGGAACGGTCCCCTGCGGCGGCCGCATGCCGGGACGGCCCGCCCGCCCCCGCGGTGGGGTCACAGGGGTTGGAGGAGCCAGCTGGCGCCGAGGGCCAGGCAGGCGAGGGCGACGAGCAGGAAGACGGTGACCCAGGCGAGGGCGGGGACGTGGGTGAGCCGGGCGAGCTGGTCGGCGTCGGAGTCGCGGGCCCAGCCGATCCGGCGCTGGTGCTGGAGTTCCAGGACGGGGCGTACGGCGCCGAACAGCAGGAACCAGCAGCCGAGGTAGGCGAAACCGGCCTGGACCTGGGCGCTGCCGAACCAGGAGACCAGGAAGAAGGCGCCGCCGGCGACCAGGACGGTGAACAGGCCGAAGGCGTTGCGGACGCGGATGAGCAGGGCCAGCAGCAGGGCGATGGCGAGCCACAGCAGCAGGGTGATCCGGTCGGCGGCGAGCAGGGCGGCGCAGCCGAGGCCGAGCAGGGCGGGGGCGGTGTAGCCGGCGGCGGCGGTGAGGACCATGCCGGGGCCGGTGGGGCGGCCGTAGGAGAGGGTGAGGCCGGAGGTGTCGGAGTGCAGCCGGATGCCGGCGAGTTTGCGGCCGGTGGCGAGCGCGGCGAGGCCGTGGCCGCCCTCGTGGGCGATGGTGACGGCGTTGCGGGCGACGTGCCAGAGCGGGCGGGCGAGGACGGTGAGCAGCGCGGCGGCGGCGGTGGTCAGGACGAGCCAGCCGGGCGGGGCGGTCTGGGTGCCGGTGACCTGGTTCCACAGGGCGCCGAGGTTCTGGTCGTTCGGGTTCATCGGGGGGCCTGCGCCTCCGTTCGCTGCGTTGGGCCGTTCGGGGCAGCCTCCCATGCGGGGACGGGTGGGCGGGAGCGGGCGGTTCCGGCCGGTGGATGAGGAAGTGGTGAGGACGGGCGGCATGGCAAGCTGGCCCGCATGTGCGGTCGCTTCGCAGCCAGCAGCAAGCCCGAGGACATCGTCGACCTGTTCGACGTGGAGTTCTGGGACCCCGAGGAGGCCCTGGACCCGAACTGGAACGTGGCGCCGACCAACAGCGCGTTCGTGGTGCTGGAGCGGCTGTCCAAGGAGCGGGCGCGGCCGGTGCGGCAGCTGAGGCGGCTGCGCTGGGGGCTGGTGCCGCAGTGGTCGGACTCCGCCGAGACGGCGGTCAAGATGATCAACGCCCGGTCGGACACGGTGCACGAGAAGCCCGCGTACCGGCAGGCCTTCGCCTCGCGGCGGTGCATCCTGCCGGTGGACGGCTACTACGAGTGGCAGACGGTGCCGGGCGAGCGGGGCAGGGCGCGCAAGAAGCCGTTCTTCGTCTCCCGGGCGGACGGTGCCCCGCTGGCGCTGGCCGGGCTGTACGAGTTCTGGCGCAACCGGGCGGTGCCGCCGCAGCATCCCGAGGCGTGGCTGGTGACGTTCACGATCGTCACCACGGACGCCGAGGAGGCGCTGGCGCCGATCCACGAACGGATGCCGCTGTTCCTGGACCGCGAGTCGTGGGGCGAGTGGCTGGATCCGCGGCCGGTCGACCCGGAGGGGCTGCGCCGGCTGCTGATACCCCCGCCGCCCGGCGCGCTGCTGGCCACGCCGGTGTCCCCGGCGGTCGGCAACATCCGCAACAACGGCCCGGAGCTCAAGGAGCCGTGGGCCGAGGTCGAGTACGAGACCACCCTGTTCTGAGAATTGCTGCAGCCTGAGAATTGACGGAGTCCGACCTTTCCTTGGAGCCGCCGAGATGACCACCTCCGAACTCGTTGCCACCGAGGCCGGCGAGGCCCGGATCACCTTCCACCGGGCGGCCGCCCCGAAGGCCGTGCTGGCGCTCGGGCACGGCGCGGGCGGCGGGATCGAGGCCCGGGACCTGGTGGCGTTGGCCGAGCGGCTACCACCGCGCGGGATCACCGTGGCGTTGGTCGAGCAGCCCTGGCGGGTGGAGGGCCGCAAGCTGGGCCCGGCGCCGAAGACCCTGGACCTGGGCTGGCGGCCGGTGGCCGAGCACCTGGCCGGGCAGGGGCTGCCGCTGGTGGTCGGCGGGCGCAGCGCCGGGGCGCGGGTGGCCTGCCGTACGGGGGCGGCGACCGGGGCGGTGGGGGTGGTGGCGCTGGCGTTCCCGCTGCACCCGCCGGGCAAGCCGGAGAAGAGCCGGGCGGAGGAGCTGCTGGAGTCGGGGCTGCCGACGCTGGTGGTGCAGAGCGCGGCGGACCCGTTCGGCGGGCCGGAGGAGTTCCCCGAGCTGCCGCAGGGGCACGAGCTGGTGGGGGTGCCGTACGGCAGTCACGGGTTCGCGGTGCCCAAGCGGGCGCCGATGGGGGAGGACGAGGTGCTGGGGCTGGTCTGCTCGGCGGTGGGGGACTGGGTGCTGCGGCTGGTGTGAGCGCTTCGCCGCCGGGACGGCTGTGACCAGGGAGTTCGCCGTCGCTCACTCGTGCGAGTGAACGGGGCGCGGGGGCGGGAATGCGGGCGGGGTGTCGGTGGTTGTCGTCTCCGTCAGCACGAGGCACCGGTGAGAGGCAGGGCAGATGGGTTCGATCGCGTGCCCGGAACGGCCTGAGGAGCGCGAGGCCGCAGCGGCGTTCGCCCCCTCGTGGTCGGAGTGGCTTGACGCGGGCGAGAAGCCCGTCAGCCCGATATCCTCCATTTCTGGGCGGCCCGCCGTGGGCCGTGCCCGTCATGCCGAGGAGGTGGGTCCGGTCGTCGGGACCGAGCACGAGGCCGAGCCGGGCCGTGGCCCGGACGAGGTCCTGCCTGCGGACGAGGCGCTCACCGGGGAGGAGCTGGCCGAGGCGATCGGCGAGGACACCTTCCGGGTGTCGGCGGAGGAGACCGAGGAGGCCCGGCGGGAGCGCTTCGAGCGCGACGCCTTGGGCTACCTGGATCCGATGTACTCGGCGGCGCTGCGCATGACGCGCAACCCCGCGGATGCGGAGGACCTGCTCCAGGAGGCGTTCGCCAAGGCGTACGCGTCCTTCCACCAGTTCCGTGAGGGCACGAACCTCAAGGCCTGGCTGTACCGCATCCTCACCAACACGTTCATCAACTCGTACCGCAAGAAGCAGCGGGAGCCCCAGCGCACCGCGGCGGAGGAGATCGAGGACTGGCAGTTGGCCAGGGCCGAGTCGCACATGTCGACGGGTCTGCGTTCGGCCGAGACCCAGGCGCTCGACCACCTCCCCGACAGCGATGTGAAGGACGCGCTCCAGGCCATTCCGGAGGAATTCCGGATCGCCGTCTATCTCGCGGACGTAGAAGGCTTTGCGTACAAGGAGATCGCGGACATCATGGGTACTCCCATCGGTACGGTGATGTCTCGGCTGCACCGCGGCCGCCGTCAGCTGCGCGGCATGCTGGAGGATTACGCCCGTGAGCGCGGGCTGGTCCCGGCCGGCAGCGGGGCAGGGCAGGAAGCGAAGGGCTCGGGCTCATGAGCTGCGGCGATCCGCACGAGACGGAGTGTGGCGAGGTCCTCGACCACCTCTATGAATTCCTCGACAACGAGATGCCCGAGGGCGACTGCGCCAAGCTGCGCGTGCACTTCGAGGAGTGCTCGCCCTGCCTGAAGCAGTACGGGCTGGAGCAGGCGATCAAGGCGCTGATCAAGCGTTCCTGCGGCTGCGACGACACGCCGGCTGACCTGCGCGGCAAGGTCCTGGCCAGGATCGACTCGATCCGGTCGGGGCAGCGTTCGGGCGAGCAGGTGGTGGTCGCCGTGGAGAGCTCGGTCGAGGTGCACGTCGAGTCCGCGCGTCCGGCGCCGCCCCTGGCACAGGAGGGCGTGGCCGAGGAGCCGGCCGCGCGCCCCGGTGCGCCGGTCGAGGCCGCCGCCCAGGCGGAGTGACCGGCCGGTCGGCGCGCGGCGGGACGGCCACCGGCCGGGCGGAGTAGTCCGTCGGCCCGTCGACGAGGGCGGGCCGAACGGTTCGGGCAAGGAGTTCAGCGGCCCCGGGAGTGTGCGCTCCCGGGGCCGCTCCCGTTCTGCTCGCATGCGCCGTCACTCGTTCGAGTGAGTTGGCGGTGCGCCAACTGCGCCATTGCGCGATCATGCGTCCCCGCGCCCGGACGGCGGCCTATCCTCCTGACGGACGCTCACCGTCGGTACCCCCGGCGCGCTGAGGCAACACGGGCCCGGACGGCGGGGAGGTCGAGATCGCTACCGACAGTGGAGGCGCGACCCTGCCGCAGGGGGCGGCGCGCTACCTGGTGGCCGTCCCGGTGGCGGCGCTGTGCTGCCTGCTGCCGCTGCTGCCCGCCGCCGCGGCGCCCGGGGTGCCGCGCTGGCTCGGCCACCCGGTGGACTGGCCCGAGGTCGGGTTGCTGGCCTTCCTGCACGGCTGCTGGGAGTCGCTCGCCCAGGGCCTGCCCACCCCCTGCCGACTCCTCGTGCGCCGGCTGCTGCGCCGCCCCGCGCCGGCGAAGCGGGCGCCGGCCCGGCCCGGGGTGAACGCCTTCTTCCCGGTGCTGTTCGCCGGGGTGCTGATGCTCCCGCCGGCCGCCGCCGCCCTGGTCGCCGCCCCCGCCGCGCTGCTCGGCGGCCCGACCGGCCCCGATTGCCGCCGGCGCCAGCTGTTCAACGGCTCCCAGCTCGCGCTGTGTGCCTTCGGCTCCTCCGTTGCCTTCCACCTGTTGCACGGCCCGCAACTGCTGCTCGGCTCCCGCTTCCCGGCCGCGCTGCTGCCCGGCTTCGCCGCCGTCGCCGCGTTCTGCCTGGTCAACGGCGCGGTGGTGGGCGTGATGCTGATGCTCAGCGAGGGCCGCGGGGCCGGGGTCGTGCTGCGCGGGGCCTGCTCGGTGTGCGGGCTGCCGGTGCTGGTGCACGCGGCCGGCGGGCTGATGGTCGCGGTGCTCTGGCGGGGCCCGTACGGGGCGTTCGCCGCGCTGCTGGCGCTGCTGCCGCTGTCCATCTCCGCCTGGGTGTTCGCCCAGGGCCAGCGCGAGCGGGACGCCCACCAGGCCACCGTGCAGGCGCTGGTGCAGGCCGTGGAGATCAAGGACGCGTACACCCGCGGGCACAGCGAACGGGTCGGCCGGGCCTCGGTGCTGATCGCCACTCAGCTCGGCATGGAGGCCGAGCGGCTGCGCACCCTGCGCTTCGCCGGGATCCTGCACGACGTCGGCAAGCTGGGGGTGGCCACCGAGCTGCTGCGCAGAAACGGTCCCCTCAGCGAGGACGAGCGCCGGGCCGTGGAGATCCACCCGGTGTACGGGTACGAGCTGGTGCGCGGGATCGACTTCCTCGGCGAGGCGCACGCAGGGATCCTGCACCACCACGAGCGGATGGACGGGCGCGGCTACCCCAGCGGGCTGGCCGGCGAGCAGATCCCCGAGTTCGCCCGGATCATCTCGGTCGCCGACGCCTTCGACTCGATGACCTCCACCCGCTCCTACCGGCGCGGCCGCCCGGTCACCGAGGCGGTGGCCGAGCTGGAGCGCTGCTCGGGCAGCCAGTTCGACCCGGTCATGGTGCGGGCGCTGATCGACGCGCTGGCCGTGCACGACTGGCAGCCGGTGGTGCACTCCGAGGACTACGTGCGGGCCGTCCCCGACATCCCGCTCGGGGTGCCCGAGCCGGTGCGGGCCGCGCCCGTCCGGGTGCCCGCCCAGGGCAGGACCGTCCCCGCGGCCGGGCAGCTGTGACGGGCCCCGGGCGCGTCGGCTCCGCCCGTGCCGCGTCCGCCCGTGCCGGGTCCGCCCGTACGGCGTCCGGTCGGGCGGCCCGCGGGCGCACCACCCGCGCCGTGCACACCGCCGCCGCCGTACTGCTGGCGGTCGCGCTCGGCGCGGTCGCGCTGCGCGGGGTCGCGGAGCCGCGGGTCGCGCTGGCGTTCACCGCGCTGATCGCGCTCGGCGAGTGCGTCCGGATCACCCTTCCGGGCGACCGCGAACAGGCGCCCATCGGCGCGGCCGGTGCACTGGCGTACGCCCTGCTCGGACCGCTGCGCGGGGTGCCCACCGCGCACGGCACCCTCCAGGTGATCGCGGTGACCGGGGCCGGCCTGCTGCTGGCCTGGCTGCCCGGCCTCGCCCTGCCGCACCGCCCCGAGCGCCCGCACCGGCGCCCGCCCTGGGCCGACCCGGCCCGCCGGGACAGCGCCGCCCGCCGACTGCTCGCGGTCGGCTTCGCCGCCGCCGTCTTCCAGCCGCTCTACAACGGCGGCCTGGTCGACCGCTTCTCGCCCGAGGGCCCGGCCTACGGGGCGTTCCTGACCGCCGTCGCCGCGCTGGCCGCACTCTGCGACGCCACCCTGGCGGCGCTGCTGCGCTTGTCGGCAGGCTCTGAGACAGGCCCCGAGAGCGGGCCGCGGTTCCCGGCGGCGCTGGAGGACGAGCTGCGCTCGCTGTTCGGGATCGGCTCGGCGATCGTCGCCACCGGGATGCTGGTCAGCCTCGCGGCCGGCGAGGTCGGGCTGTGGGCGCTGCCGCTGTTCTGCACCCCGCTGCTGCTCGCCCAGGTGTCCTTCCGGCGGGCCGCCGCCGTGCGGGCCACCACCGGGCAGACCATCGCGACCCTGGCCCGGGCCACCGAGGTGGCCGGCTACACCCCGCACGGGCACGCGCGCCGGGTCGCGGACACGGCGTGTGCGCTGGGCCGCGAGCTGGGGCTGGGCACCCGGGAGCTCGCCCTGCTGGAGTACGCGGCGCTGATGCACGACGTCGGCCAGCTGTCCCTGGTCGAGCCGGTGCCGAACGGCGCCACCGCGCTGCTGCCCTGCGACGAGCAGCAGCGGATCGCCCGCCTCGGCAGTGAGGTGATCAGTCGCACCGGGGTGCCGCGGCGGGTCGCCGAGCAGGTCGCCCGACTGGCCGACCCCTGCTCCGGGCCGGTCGGCGGCGAGCGCCCGGTGCCGCTCGCGGCCCGGATCATCCGGGTCGCCAACGCCCACGACGACCTGCTGACCGCGGCCCGCGGCCGGGGCGTCGGCGAGGCGGTGGGGCGGCTGGAGGCGTTGGAGGTGCTGCGGCTGGGCCGCGGCCGGGTCTACGACGCCCGGGTGGTGGACGCCCTGGCCCGGGTCGGCGGGCAGAGGCACGGCTGAGCGCGCCCCGGGTGCGCCCCGGGCGCGGGCACAGCGGCGGCCGGGTCGGGGTGGAGGCCCACTCGGCCTCGGATCGGGCCCGCGCGGCCAGGGGTTGAGGAGGCGCGCTCCGGCGGGCAGGCTGGGGAGGGGCGGGCCCCAACCTCGGCGGTGGGGAGCGCGGGCGGGGGCGGGCGTGGTTGGATGCGGTCGTAGCGTGGAACACCGACCCGGAGCACCGGGACCCGGGACCCCGTCGAGGACGGGACGGGCCCGGCGGTACGGGACTTGAGCGGATGACGACGGCAGGGACGAACGTGAGGATCTTCCACCGGGCACGGCACCGGCCGTCCGCCACCTGGCGGCAGACGACCGACCGGGCCTTCACGCTGATCGGCGACGGCCGCTACGAGGACGCCGGCGCCCTGCTGGTGATGGCCGCCGACCTGGAGCCCTGGCTGTCCGACTCCTGGTTCAACCTCGCCCTGCTGCACAAGTTCCGCCGGGACTGGGAACAGGCCCGCTCGGCCGGCCTGCGCGCCGTCGCCCTGCTGGACCGCGAGCACGGCGCCCCCGACTGGTGGAACCTCGGCATCACCGCCACCGCCCTGCAGGACTGGCCGCTGGCCCGCCGCGCCTGGCAGGCGTACGGGCTCAGGCTGCCCGGCGGCCCCGGCGTGGACGGCCCGGTCAGCCTCGACCTCGGCACCACCCCGGTGCGGCTGTCCCCGGACGGCGAGTCCGAGGTGGTGTGGGGCCGGCGCCTGGACCCGGCCCGGATCGAGGTGTTGTCCATCCCGCTGCCCTCCTCCGGCCGCCGCTGGGGCGAGGTGGTGCTGCACGACGGCGCCCCGCACGGCGAGCGGGTCACCGACGGCGTCGCCTACCCCGTCTTCGACGAGATCGAACTGTGGGCGCCCTCCCCGGTGCCCACCTACGTGGTGCTGCTGCAGGCCGCCACGGCCGGTGACCGGGACGCCCTGGAGCGGCTGGTCGCCGACGCCGGCTACGCCGCCGAGGACTGGACCTCCTCGGTGCGGCTGCTGTGCCGGGCCTGCTCGGAGAGCCGAATGGCCTCCGACGACGGCGTCGTCGCCCACCACGACCCGCACGACGACGGCGACGCCGCCCACCCCGGGCACCTCAGCCACCTCAGCCAGGGCGGCGCCGCCGGGATGTCCTGGCTGGTCGAGCGCGAGTGCGGGATCGCCGCCCCCGCTCACCTCGTCCGCACCCTGCTGGACCGCTGGGTCGCGGCCGCCCCCGGGAGCCGGGCTTACCGGGATCTCGAAGAAGTCTGCTGAGTACCCTGGTGAGGTACGCGTAGACCTATGGAAGCGGAAGACATGGCGGAGCAGCACGACCACGAGCACGAGCACGACGTGGAGGGGGCGGCGCCCGAGGCGCCCGTCAAGGTGATCGGTGAGGAGCCCGACCTCACCAAGGGCACCGCGCGTCCGATCACCGTCGTGGGCAACCCGGTGCTGCACCGCGAGGTCGAGGACGTCACCGCCTTCGACGGCGAACTGTCCGCGCTGATCGACGACATGTTCCAGTCGATGTACGCCGCCGAGGGCGTCGGCCTCGCCGCCAACCAGATCGGCGTGGACCTCAAGGTCTTCGTCTACGACTGCCCGGACGACGAGGGCGTGCGCCACATCGGCCACGTGATCAACCCGAAGCTGGAGGAGTACCCGGCCGACCGCCGCCGCGTGCTCGACGACGGCAACGAGGGCTGCCTGTCGGTGCCGACCGCGTACGCCGAGCTGCCGCGCCCGGACTACGCGGCCGTGACCGGTGTGGACAAGAACGGCAACCCGATCCGGGTCGAGGGCACCGGCTTCTTCGCCCGCTGCCTGCAGCACGAGACCGACCACCTGTACGGGTTCCTCTACATCGACAAGCTGTCCAAGCGCGACCGCAAGGACGCGCTGCGTCAGATGGCCGAGGGCACCGCGCGCTACGCGACCGTGCCGAACGAGTAAGGCCCGATTGCCAGTTGGAGGCCGGTGCGGACCGATCCGCACCGGCCTTCGCGTTGTCCGGGGGCTACTGCTGGACGAGGAGCCACTCGGGGCCGTAGGTGAAGCGGGGTTCGTCGCTGAGCTTGACGCTCACGATCTGCTGGGCTGTGCCGCGCATCTGGAACATCAGGCCGATCGCGGTGCCGATCGCGGACGCGTCGACGTTCCAGGCGTGTTCGAGGGCGCGCAGCATGTCGCTGTACTGCTGGTTGAAGGTGTTGAGGTGCCCGGCGGTGTTCTGGTCGGGTGAGTTGGGGCCGCCCGTGCGGGGCCAGCCGCCCTGGGGCACCCGGGCGACCGGGAAGGTGTCCGGCAGCGGAACGTCGGGGCCGGTGAACTCCCACTTCTGCGACCCGTCGTTGAAGACGAGCTTCTTGCCGACGGCGACTTCCTTGAAGGCGTAGTAGTGGGCGAGTTCGCCCGGGATGTTGGGGAAGGGGTCCTCCGGGGAGGCCGTGGTCCCCTCGCCCTGGGTCTGGATGACGTGGATCGCCTTCAGCACGTCGTCGATGGTGTTCATCGGGTAGATGTCGCGGCTCCCGATCGAGGTGGTCACCTGCTTCTGACCGGTGAGGAGGTGGGCGTACTGGGGGAAGACGTTGGCGATGCGCTGGTAGAAGGCGCCGATCGTGTTGCCGTCGACGGCGAAGGCGAGCGGGTTCTCGGGCTTCTCGATGTCGGAGAAGAGCTTGGCCGAGTCGCGGGTCAACCCGCTGAGGTAGACCTCCAGCCCGGGGTTGACGCCACCGGGAAGGTCGCCCGGGTACTTGGGGACGGCGGCGGGGTCGGTGACGACGACGGTGCCGCCGATGCTGGTGAGCATGTTGCAGACCAGTCCGAAGTGCGCCATCTCGTCGAGGATGATGTCGTGGATGGTCTGGCGGACGGGCTTGGAGTTGTCCGGGTCGGTGATCGACCAGAGGGCGGTGGCGTACGGCGGGATGGTGGCCAGCTCCAGCAGGATCGCGTGCTGGAGGGCGTCCTTGAGCTCCTGTTCGGTCCAGTCCGCCTCCGCCATGCTCATGAGCTGGACGATGCCGTCGCCCGCGTAGTCCAGAACCGTGGCCATGGGTGTCCCTTTCGTTCGGCTGTCCGCCGGACCGTAGCCGTGGGCCGGTCGTGCGCATGCGTGGGAAGCCGGTGTGGCCCGGGAGTTCATCCGGACGGGCGGCGCGCGGGGGCGGGGAGCCGGCCGGTTCGTCAGACGGCCCGCCTAGGGTGGCCGACAAGATCATCGGCCGGTTGGGCCGGGGTCGTCCGGGGCGATCAAAGGGGTGTGCCGGTGGGCTGGTGGAACAGGAAGCCCGGGGAGGAACGGGCGCGGTGGGTGCTCGAACCGCTGGTGGGGGTCGGGCCGTTGCGGTTCGGGATGAGCCCCGATCAGGTCAAGGCCGCCCTGGACGGGGCGATCGCCGTCGTCTCGCGGGGCTCGGGAGACTGTCTGTCCTGGCAGCGGTACCACGACACCGGTGTGACCGCGATCTACGGGGAGGGGCCACGCCTGGTCGCGGTGGCGGTCGATGCGATGTCCGGCCCGTTGGTGCGGCTGCGGGACGTCGAGCTGATCGCCCGGGCGCCGTCCGAGGTCCGTGCGGACATCCACGAACTCGCCCGCCGGGAGGGGGCTTCGGTCCGGGTGAACTGGAGCGGTGACCCGGAGGTGGCCGCATGGGGGGTGTCCATGGAGGCCGCGCAGGAGTGGGGGCTGGCGGCCGAGGGGTACGTGGAGCGGAGGGACGGGGCGATCACCAGTGCTCTGCTGGTCGGCCCCGAGCTGGCCGTGCGGGGCATCGTCGGCTGTACCAGCGCGCGCCTCGGATGTGCACACCCCGGGTGCGCCTCTGCGCGTCTGCCGTTGAGCAGCGGTGCTGCGCGAGGATCGGCACCCGATGGTGTCCGTACCCGAAGGGAGCGCAGCATGGGTGATCACGAGAAGCCGCCGCCGGACCCCGGCCAGGGAAATCCGCCGCCGGGCAACGCCGATGGGCAGGTGCCGCCTCCGCCGCCGGGCGACGGGAAGCACAAGAAGTGAGCGGTGACCTGGTGGGCCGCCGCGAGCGGATGGACGCGGTCATGGAGCAGCGGGGCGCATGGCCGGTTGACTCGCCGTGGTTGCGCCAAGCGATGGCCGCGCTGCCTCGCGACGCGTTCGCGCCGGATCGGCTGTGGCGTTGGGACGGCCACTCCTACGTGCCTCTCGACCGTGCGGCTGATCCGGCCGTGTGGGCGGGCGAGTTGTACGTCGACCCGGATGCGGCGGCGGTCACCCAGGTCACCGATGGACTCCCGTCGTCGAGCCTCTCGGCACCTGCCGTGGTGGCGGACATGCTGGACAGCCTGATGCTGGAGCCCGGTCACACCGTGTGGGACATCGGTACCGGGCAGGGCTGGAGTTGTGCACTCGCCGCGTGGCGCGCTGGGCCCGGCTCGGTCGTCTCCACTGAGATTGACGAAGACCTTGTTGTTCTTGCTCGCAAGCGGCTTGCTGCTGCCGGGGTCGACGCCGAGATACTCGCTGGCAACGGCACGAGCAGCGTGCCGCGCGGAGGCCCGTTCGACCGGATCCACGCGACCTACGCCGTCGAGACCGTCCCGTACGAGTGGATCGAGGCCGCCAGACCGGGCGGCCGGATCGTCTACCCGTGGGGACGGCTCGGGCACGTGGCGCTCACGGTGGCCGCCGACGGGCGCAGCGCGAGCGGTTGGGTGCAGGGCCTCGCGCAGTTCATGGCCGACCGGTCCGGACCGGCCCCGGGATCGGTCGGCTACGCGCAAGTGCGCGGCACCGGCGACCCTGACACCGAGCAGACCATCGAACGCGACCTCGCGCCGCTCGGCGACAACTGGGACCTGCGCTTCGCGGTGCGCGTCGCCGTACCGGACGCCGTGATCACCACCGGCCGGGACGAGGACGGCGTCAACGCCTGGATCCACGACGGCAACGCCTCCTGGGCGGCACTGTCGGCGCGTGGCGACGGTAGCGCCGCACTGCACCAGGGCGGCCCGCGCCGCATCGGGGAGGAGCTGCTGACCGCCTGGTCTCAATGGGAGGCGCACGGCCGACCGACGCCGTACGACTACGGGATCACCATCACGCCGAAGCGCCAGTGGGCGTGGCTGAACGATCCGGACGGCCCGAGCTGGCCTCTCACCGGAAGGACCGAAAGATCCTAGGTGTCAGTTGGGGCCGAGGTTGTCTGCCCAGAAGAGCAAGCTCCTCAGCAATGCGCCTGGAGCGCCGGCGCCGAAGCCGACCACCATGGCCTGGCCGATGGCGACATCAGTCGGATCGACGCCCTGGGACCAGGTCACCCGGGCGTCGAGGCCGGGGATCGTGCGGCCCGGGGAGTACGAGCGCAGGGTGCCGTGCGCGTGGGCGATGAGCACCCCGTTGCGCCGCAGCTCGGCCCGGCGCAGGGCGGTGGGCCTCAACTCGTAGCTGCGGTCCGCCACAAGCGCAGTGCGGGTGCGGGACTTCCGGCGGGGGTCCCAGCCGCTGCTGTTCCGTCTGGTCGGCACGTTCTGCCCGTTGATGTTCATCGCGCCGTGGTCGCGGTCGGGTACCACGGTGACGGCCGGGATTCCCGTCCCGTGCACGCGCGCAATGACGGACGGCCAGCGGTCGTAGTTGATCTGTATCGGCCCGAACGGGCCATCGACCACTTGCTGTTGTGACAGGAAAACCTTGCGGGACATGCCTGGGTCACTCCTGGACAGCGGGAATCCGACAGCGGAGCTGCCGTGGGGAGGATGTCCTTCCCACGGCAGCTCCGCTGATGTGCTGAACGATGTCGATTTAGAAGTCGTCGTCGAAGGAGACCGAGCCCTCGACGGCGACCTGGTACGCGGAGACCCGGCGCTCGAAGAAGTTGGTCAGCTCCTGGACGTTCTGGAGCTCCATGAAGCCGAACGGGTTCGTCGAGCCGTAGCGGATCGGCATGCCGAGGCGGGCCAGGCGCTGGTCGGCCACGGCCTCCAGGTACTGGCGCATCGAGTCGGTGTTCATGCCGGCGAGACCGTCGCCGCACAGGTCCTGGGCGAACTGGAGCTCGGCCTCGACAGCCTCCTCCAGCATCTCCGTGACCTGCTTGGCCATCTCGTCGTCGAAGAGGTCGGGCTCCTCCTCGCGCACGGTGTCGACCACCGACATCGCGAAGTCCATGTGCATGGACTCGTCGCGGAACACCCAGTTGGTGCCGGTCGCGAGACCGTGCAGCAGACCCCGGCTCCGGAACCAGTACACGTAGGCGAAGGCGCCGTAGAAGAACAGGCCCTCGACACACGCCGCGAAGCAGATCAGGTTCAGCAGGAAAGCCCGCCGATCCTCCTTGGTCTGCAGCGACTCGATGTGGTCGACCGCGTTCATGTACTTGAAGCAGAACTGGGCCTTCTGGTGGATGGAGGGGATGTTCTCCACCGCAGCGAAGGCCGCGTTGCGGTCCTCCGGGTCCGGAAGGTAGGTGTCCAGCAGCGTCAGGTAGAACTGGACGTGCACGGCCTCCTCGAACAGCTGACGGCTCAGGTACAGCCGCGCCTCCGGGGAGTTGATGTGCTTGTAGAGGCTCAGCACCACGTTGTTGGCGACGATCGAGTCACCCGTCGCGAAGAAGGCGACCAGTCGCCCGATCAGGTGGCGCTCGCCCTCACTCAGCTTCGCCAGGTCGGCGACGTCGGAGTGCAGGTCCACCTCCTCGACGGTCCAGGTGTTCTTGATCGCGTCCCGGTACCGGTCGTAGAACGACGGGTAGCGCATCGGGCGCAGGGTCAGCTCGAAGCCGGGGTCGAGCAGCATCTTGCGGTCTTCGTTCGGGGTGCTCACTGGCAGGCCTCGCAGGACTCGGGGTTCTCCAGGGAGCAGGCGATGGCGGCTTCCTGCTCCGGGGTGAGGGTCGGGGTGTTCACCGGCACGGGCGCGGCGGCGCGCGCGGCACCGGAGGCGGCCTGGGCGATCCGGGTGGCCGGGCGCGAGCGCAGGTAGTAGGTGGTCTTCAGACCGACCTTCCACGCGTAGGCGTACATCGAGCTGAGCTTGCCGATGGTCGGCGCCGCCATGAACAGGTTCAGCGACTGGCTCTGGTCCAGGTACGGCATGCGCGCCGCGGCCAGGTCGATCAGCGCGCGCTGCGGCAGCTCCCACGCCGTGCGGTACAGCGAACGCACCTCGGCGGGCAACCAGTTGAACTCCTGGACGGAGCCGTTGGCGTCGCGCAGGGCGTCGCGGGTCTGCTGGTCCCAGACACCGAGCTCCTTGAGCTCGCGCACCAGGTACGGGTTGACCTGCAGGAACTCACCGCTCAGCGTCTCGCGCTTGAACAGGTTGGACACCTGCGGCTCGATGCACTCGTACACGCCGGCGATGGACGCGATGGTCGCGGTCGGGGCGATGGCCAGCAGCAGCGAGTTGCGCAGGCCGGTCTCGGCGATCCGGGCGCGCAGGGCGGTCCAGCGGTCGGCCCACTGCGGGGCGGCGCTCGGGAAGTGGTCGATGTGCAGCTCGCCGCGGGCGGCGCGGGTCTCGCCGTACGCCTCGTGGCGGCCGAGCTGCTCGGCCAGGTCGGCGGAGCGCTCGTAGGCGGTGAGCATGATGCGCTCGGCGATCAGCGTCGAGAGCTGCTTCGCCTCCGCCGAGTCGAAGTCGATCCGCAGCTTGAAGAAGACGTCCTGCAGGCCCATCACGCCCAGGCCCACCGGGCGCCAGCGGGAGTTGGAGGTGCCGGCCTCGGTGGTCGGGTAGAAGTTGATGTCCACCACGCGGTCGAGGAAGGTGACGGCGGTGCGCACGGTGGCGTCCAGCCGCTCCCAGTCCATCGCACCGAGCAGGTCCTCGACCGAGGCCCCGGCGGCCACGTGCGCGCCGAGGTTGACCGACCCCAGGTTGCAGACGGCGGTCTCGGAGTCGTCCGTGACCTCCAGGATCTCGGTGCACAGGTTGGAGGAGTGCACCGTGCGGCCCGGCAGCGCGGTCTGGTTGGCGGCGCGGTTGGAGGCGTCCTTGAAGGTCATCCAGCCGTTGCCGGTCTGCGCCAGGGTGCGCATCATGCGGGCGTACAGGGTCTGCGCGGGGATGGTGCGCACGGCCTTGCCGGCCAGCTCGGCCTTGCGGTAGGCCTCGTCGAACTCGGTGCCCCACAGGTCGACCAGCTCGGGCACGTCGGCCGGGGAGAACAGCGACCAGTCCTGGTTGGCGTTGACCCGGCGCATGAACTCGTCCGGGATCCAGTGCGCCAGGTTGAGGTTGTGGGTGCGGCGCGCCTCCTCACCGGTGTTGTCGCGCAGCTCCAGGAACTCCTCGATGTCGGCGTGCCAGGTCTCCAGGTAGACGCAGGCCGCGCCCTTGCGGCGGCCGCCCTGGTTGACCGCGGCGACCGAGGAGTCGAGGGTGCGCAGGAACGGGACGATGCCGTTGGACTTGCCGTTGGTGCCGCGGATCAGGCTGCCGCGCGAGCGGATGCGCGAGTAGGACAGGCCGATGCCGCCGGCGTGCTTGGACAGGCGGGCGATCTGCGCGTAGCGGTTGTAGATCGAGTCCAGGTTGTCCAGCGGGGAGTCGAGCAGATAGCAGCTCGACATCTGCGGGTGCCGGGTGCCGGAGTTGAAGAGCGTGGGCGAGGAGGTCAGGTACTCCAGGCGGCTCATCAGGCCGTACAGCTCGGCCACCTCGCGCACCGACTGCTCGGAGTCGCCGACCGCCAGGCCGCAGGCGACGCGGAGCAGGAAGTGCTGCGGGGTCTCGATCACCTTGCGGGTGATCGGGTGGCGCAGCAGGTAGCGGGACTGGACGGTGCGCAGGCCGAAGTACTCGAAGCGGTCGTCGCCGGTGGCGTCGATCAGCGCGTCCAGGGCGGCGGCGTGCTTGGCGACGAAGGCCGCGGTGGTGTCGCCGATCAGGCCCTCGGCGTGGCCGACGGCGATCGAGGCGGAGAAGGAGACCGAGCCCTGACTGTTCGCCTCGTCGACGATCTCCAGGGCGAGCAGACGGGCCGCCAGCTTCGAGTACTGGGGGTCCTCGGCGATCATCGACGCGGCGGCGTCCACGGCCAGCCCGCGCAGCTCGGCGAAGTCCGAGCCGGCGTGGCGGCCGCGCAGCGCGGCGGCGGCGACATGGCCGGGGTCGACCTCGGTGAGGTCGGCGCTGCGGTCGGTGAGCAGCCGCAGCAGCGCGCCTCCGGGGTCGGAGACCGTCGAGTCGGTGAAGGCGGTACCGGAGCCCTGGGTGGGCAGGGTGGCTGAGGCAGCGGTGGTCAAGGCGCTCTCTCCTGGCGGCGATCGGCGGCGGTGATCGGGTGGCGCCGGGCCGATCTGGGCAGGGGAGCACGGCGCGAACGCAAAACGCGCCGCGCGACGGTGTCTCCCCGGCCCGCCCGCGAGGCCCGGAGGGGTACTGCTCGTGCCGGCGCGGCCTCTGCGGGAGGGCCGTGGCGCACGCTGTTCGGCAGGTACTCGGACTCGCGGGTACGGCTGCTGGAGCCGCCCGCACACCGCTGCGGGGCAGTCCCGGACTCCCACCGGGTTCCCCTGCATCGACAGCAGGAGTGAGCATACATGTAGTGGTGTCTCACTGATGCGGCACCACATGTTGTGCGGCGCGGTGTGTTGGGGCGATGACCGGCGGTACCGGGCGGGAGGCCGTCCGTGGCTGTTCGTGGCCGTCGGAGGCCCTGGATCCGCGCGGTCGGAGCCCGTGATCCGCAGCGTGGGCGTCCTGGTTTCGATACGGAATGGTCACCGGGCGGATCGGTGGTCGGGGGGATGCCCTACGATCTGGGCGCATGAGCGACGGAACTGGCGTACCTGGGCAGGGGCCGCAGGGGACGCCTCCCGCCGGGTCGGGGGGCGCACAGAATCAGCAGCCGGCGGTGCCGGGTCCGGTGCCGCCGCCGAGCGGCGGTTTCGGCCCGCCGCCGGCCTCGTACGGGCCGGTGGTGCCGTCCGCGCAGCCGCTCTCGCAGCCCGTCCCGCCGGTGCCGCGGCCGCAGCCCCAGCCGGTCGCGCAGCCGCAGGCCCAGCCGGTGCCCCAGCCGCAGCCGGTGCCGCAGCCGGCCCCGCAGCCCCAGCCCCAGCCGGTGCAGCCGACGGCCCCTCAGCCGCAGTGGCAGCAGCAGCCGCCCCAGCAGCCGGTGCCGCCCCAGCAGCCGGCGCCGCCGCAGCGCGTCGAGCCGGACTGGGAGGCACTGGCGAACCGCAACGAGGCCGACGGCAAGCGCAAGCGCCGGATGAAGGTCATCGGCATCGCGGCCGCGGTCGTCCTGGTGGGCGGCCTGGCGGCGGGCGGTGCGCTGCTCCTCGGCAAGAAGGGCGACACCAACAAGGCCGGCGGCGGTCCGACCGCCACCGTGTCCGCCTCCACCAAGCCCACCCCCGGCCCGTCGAGCGCGAGCGGGACCCCGGGCGGCCAGTCCGACGACTCGTCGAAGCCGATCTGGGAGGCCGCCACCGACCCGGCGCCGCAGGACGCGGGGGCGCTGTTCTCCGCGACGCAGGTGACGATCAACGGCGCGACCTGGAACCGGACCGTGGTCTCGCTGGACCAGCCCTGCTGGGACGGCAACTCCACCACCGGCGGGCTCGGCAAGATCCTCGGCGACCAGGGCTGTCAGAAGGTGCTCCGGGCGACGTACGTCTCCGGCGACAGCGCGGTGACCGTCGGCGTCGCGGTCTTCGACCACAAGATCCAGGCCGAGACCGCGGTGAAGAACTACGCGGGCCAGCTCAAGGGCCTTCCCGCGCCCGGCGCCCCGGCGTTCTGCGCCAACCCCGGCTGCACCAGCACGCACAGCAGCCTGGGCCGGTACGGCTACTTCACCGTCGAGGGCTCGGCGAAGGGCGGCAACGCCCCGGACGCCACCGCGACCGCGGCGGCCTCCGGGTTCGCGGAGCACGTGAAGGGCCAGCTGCTCCAGCGGGCCAAGGCGGCGGGCTCCGCCACGCCCGGTTCGCAGGGCACGCCGGCGCCCACCCCGGCCGGCTGACCTGCCGTGACACCCCGGTGCCGGCGGATGCGTTCGCCGGGACCGGGGGAGTGTGGCAGGCTCTCAGTGGAGTCATTCGTACGCGTGTTCCGGTTGCGTCCGTGGGGGTCGGTACCGGCGAGCAACCGGAGGAGCGGTCGTGGCCCTGCCCAGTGCCCTGCGCGGCAAGCCGGCCGTCCTGGCCGTGGCCGGGATCGTGGTCGCCGCGGGCGCCTTCGTCCTGCTGGGCCGTGACGACCGGGCCGACGGCGAGCAGCCCGCGCGGGTGCCGGTGTCGGTCGGCCTCCCCGGACGCACCCTGCCGCCGGACGTGGGCCGGGACCTGCTCGCCAGGGACCCGCAGGCCTCGCCGAACGCCCGCGCCGTCCAGCAGTTCCTCGCCGACCTGGAGAGCCAAGCCCGCACCGGGCAGAGCGGCGGGACGGTGATCGGCCAGCACGTCGAGGCGCACAACGAGCGCAACAACCCGGAGTACGGCGACTACCGGGGCACCAAGCAGGTCGGCTACTACTACAAGAAGGCCGCCGACATCACCGGCAAGCTGCCCGGCTTCCTGGAGACCGACCTCGGCCCCGGCTACGGCCAGAACGCCTGGGGTGCCGGCAACCCGCGTTCCTACTCGGCCGGCCGCTGGCCCACCTGCCGCACCGGCTGGCAGTACACCGACGACGCCGTGGACCTGATGACCGCCGTCTGGTCCGGCCACCCGCGCGCCGACGACGGCACCTACGGCAGCTCCGGCGTCCAGCAGAACTGCGACGGCAGCAGCACCGAACTGCCGGACAACGGCGGCGCCCCGGCCGGGATCGTCGGCATGTCCTTCCACCAGCCCTACCCCGGATCGGACGTCAAGTCCTTCGACCGGGTGCTCTGTTCGAACTCCCCGGCGGCCAAGGACCCGGGCTGGTTCGGCCGGGTCGTGGACGCCGCGCACGACACCCCCGAGTACCGGGCGCTGATCACCGACCTGTCGTACCTGGCCGACCACCTGGAGTACCTGGCCGCCCACGACGTGCCGGTGCTGCTGCGCCCGTACCACGAGATGAACGTCCAGGACTGCTCCCGCCGGTTCTGGTGGGCGGGCCAGAAGCCGGCCGACTACCAGGCGCTGTGGAAGATCACCTACAAGTACCTGGTGGAGACCCGGGGCCTGCACAACCTGCTGTTCGTCTGGACGCCGGTGTCCTGGGACGGTGCCCCGGGCGTCGACCCGTGGGACTACTACCCGGGCGCCCAGTACGTCGACGTGGTCGGGGTGGACGACTACAGCGGCAGCCCGGCGCACCCGATCGGCACCGGCGAGGTGTGGACCAAGCGCTACTACGACGGGCTCGCCGCCTACAACAAGCCGCGGATGCTGGCCGAGTCCTTCGCGGTGCCGGTCAACTCCCGCCAGCCGGACACCCTCCGGCGCACGCCCTGGACGATCTGGACGGTCTGGGGGCAGTCGCTCACCTCGGACAACCTGACCCCCGACCAGCCGCGCAACGCCGGTGCGGACGTTAACGCGACCTACCACAGCCCGCTGGCGATCACCGGCGGCTCCGGCTCGTTCGGCGGGAGCGTCGACTGGGGTGGGCTGCACGTCCGGTGAGATCCGCCGGGGTGGTCCAGGGCCGGCCGGGATCCGCCGGGATTCTTTGAACGGGTGGAATTCCGGGTCCGTTGCGCCGTATGGCATCCTGTGGCGGCGAAACCGAGGGGCTGGCGAACGGTCGGGAGAAGGCCCGAAGGGGCGGGGGTAGGGGATGACACAGACACGTCCGATGCGCGGGGCGGGTGGCCTGGCGGTCGGCTGGGGCGTGGTGCTGCTCGGCTGGGCGGCGTACAACTGCTTCGGCCAAGTCGGCTTCGGCACGTACTTCAAGGGGATCTTCTACTACGGCGGGTCCTCGGTGGACGCCGAGACCGGAAGCCTCAACTACGGCCTGCTGTACCTGCTTTCCGGTCTCCTGCTGCTGCGCGGGCGCGACTGGGCGCTCGGGGTGGCGGCCGGTGTGGCGCTGGTCGAGGGCTACAACCGGGTGCGCAGCCTGGCCGGCGCGCTGCTGGACAAGCCGCAGCGGGAGTGGTTCACCGGGACCACCGAGGGCGGGCTCAAGCTCGCGACCTTCGCGGTCGGCGTGGTCGTCACCGCGACGTTGATCCTGCTGCTGGCCCGCTCGAAGTGGCGGGAGCAGCAGGAGGGCGCGGGGGTGCCGGGAGGTGAGGCGCACTGGTCGATCATGCAGACCGTCCCGTCCGCGCCGACGCCCGTGGCGTACGCCCAGCCCCAGCCCCAGCCGGTCGCGCAGCCCCAGCCGCAGCCGCAGCAGTTCCAGCCGCAGCCGGGGTGGCCGCAGCAGCCGCCGGTCCAGCCCGTGTGGCAGCAACCGGTCGCGCCCCAGCAGCCCCAGCCCGGTGCCTGGCCGCCCGCGCAGCCTCAGCCGCAGCAGGTCCAGCCGCAGCACGTTCAGCCGCAGCAGGTCCAGGCCCAGCCGGTGCCGCCGCAGCCGGTTCCGTACGCCCAGCAGCCCAACCAGACGGCGCCGTCGTACCAGCCGACCGTCGCCCAGCAGCAGTGGCCCGCCGCCCCGCCCGCGCCCGGCCAGCCGGCCCCCGGCCCGGTGACCCCGGGACCGGTCGCGCCGGGACCGGTCGTGCCGCCGCCCGCCGACCGTCCGCCGCAGACCTGACCGACCCGCGAACGACCCGCGCCCCGCCAGGGGCCGGACCCACACCAGACGAGGAACGACTTTCACCATGACATCGACAGCCCCTGTGCGGACGGTGATCACCACGTCCCGCGAGGCCGCCCGGCTCGCCGAGCGACAGATGTCGTGGAAACCCCGGGTGCTGCCGTTCTACGTCGCCTTCCTGATCATCTTCGCCTTCTCGATCTGGTCGTACGTGCCCAACCCGACCCCGCTCGGCTGGGCGATCACCATCCTGTGGGGCATGCCGGTGTTCGGCGTGCTGATCGGCTTCCAGGGCGTACTGATGGTCCGTCGGCGGCTGCGCCAGGTGGACCGGATGACCCCGCCGGCGCCGGTCGAGGACGACTTCCTGATCGTGCTGGTGCCGACCATCGGCCGGCACGACACCTACCCGGCGCTGGAGCGCTCGGTGCTCTCGTACGTCGAGCACCTGCCGCCGTACTTCCCGTGGATGCGGGTGGACATCCTCACCGAGGAGGGCTGCGCGGCCGCGGAGAAGATCGACGAGCTGGCCGAGCGCCACCCGCTGATCCGGGTGGTGACCGTGCCGAAGGCGTACGAGACGGCCAACGGCACCAAGTTCAAGGCCCGCGCCAACCACTACTCGCACGAGCTGCGGATCGAGGAGGGCGAGGCCGAGGACGACGTCTGGGTGCTGCACATGGACGACGACACCGGCGTCGGGCCGGACACCGCCGCCGCGGTCGCCCAGTTCGTCAACCGGCAGCGCCGGGCCGGGGACGACGCCAAGCACATGGCGCAGGGCATCCTGACGTACCCGCGGGAGAACGCCGTCAACATGTTCACCTGGCTCGCCGACGCGATCCGCCCGGCCGACGACATCGCCCGCTTCCGCGCGATGACCGGCACCGGCACCCCGATCGCCGGCGTCCACGGCGAGCTGCTGATCGTGCGATCCTCGGTGGAGGCCACCATCGGCTGGGACTTCGGGCCGAAGACCATCGTCGAGGACGCCCAGATGGCGCTGAACTTCTGCCAGCGCTACCCGGGCCGCAGCGACTGGTTCAACGGGCGCTGCTACGGCGCCTCGCCGGCCGGGGTCAAGGACTTCCTCAAGCAGCGCGAGCGCTGGGCCTGGGGCCTGGTCGCGCTCTGCTTCAACAAGACGATCCCGCTGCGGTACCGCCTGTTCATCGGGATGGGCATGGTCAGCTGGGTGCTCGGCCCGCTGCAGCACGTCGGCCTGGTGCTGATGGTGGCCTGGTTCACCGGCACCTGGAACACCTCGCCGGTGACCCAGTCCGTGGTGCTGCTCTGGGCGATCAACTTCGCCTACGTCATCTGGACCTACTGGGAGGGGCTGCGGCTGAACGTGGTCTCCTCGGCCAACCACCGGCGCAAGTGGTGGGAGCCGATCGTCGTGGTGGCCTGCATCCCGGTGTTCTCCTTCCTGGAGGGCTGGGGCGGCCTGCGGGGACTGATCAAGTTCCTCAAGCGCGAGGAGAACAAGTTCGTCGTCATCGCCAAGCCGGCCTGATCGGAAGCCACGACTGTGAAGCGCCCCGCAATCTTCGTCCTGCCGACCCTGGTCCTCGGCATAACCGTCGTCGTCCCGATGGTCTGGGGTGACCACCCGATCAGGTTCGACCACCGGCGCCCCACCGAGGTGCACTGGGCCGGCGCCGCGCCCGATCAGGGCCGGGTCTGGGGCTTCGGCAAGGACGCGCCGCCCACCGCCGACACCGGCCCCAAGGTGGCCCGCCCGTGGACCAAGGGCAGCCCCGAGTGGGGCGTGCAGGTGTACTGGCTGGACGACCCGGCGGACCCGGACAACTTCGTCCAGGGCAAGGTCGACCGCATCGTCAAGTACGTGGTCGGGCTGAACGCCAACTCCCTGTCGGTGACGTTCCCGTACTACACCACGGGCACCAAGTCGAACGCCGTCGCCGCCCGGCCGACCTCGCCCAGCCCGGAGCGCCTCGCCCTGCTGCTGGACGCCGCCCACCGGGCGGGCCTGCGCACCACCGTGCGTCCGATCATGGACGAGGACGTGTTCGACTACGTCCACACCCTCAAGTGGCGCGGCAACATCGCGCCGACCGACCGGGACGCCTGGTTCGCCAGCTACACCGCCTTCCTGGACCCGTACCTGAAGACCGCCCAGGAGCACTCGGCGGCCGAGTTCACCATCGGCACCGAGTTCAACTCGCTGGAGGGCGACCCGCACTGGCAGGGCCTGATCGACCAGGCCCGGAAGACCTTCCACGGCGAGCTGCTGTACGACGCGAACTTCGACAACTGGTCCAAGGGCCCGATAGCGGTACCGGTCGACGGGACGGGTGCGGACGCCTACCCCCCGGCCAAGAACTCCGACGACGACGCGCCGATCGCCGACCTGAAGGCCAGCTGGAACGCCTGGCTCGACAAGCGCGGCAAGGGCCCGCAGCCGACCACCAAGCTCACCGAGGTGGGCATCCCGGCACAGAAGGGCGCGTACAAGACGCCCGGTGAGTACTACAAGAAGACAGAGCTGAACGAGGCCGTCCAGGCCACCTGGTTCACCGCGGTCTGCCAGGTGGCGCAGGAGCGCAAGCTGCGCGGGGTGTACTTCTGGTCGCTGTACTTCGGCATCGACCCGAACCTGCCGACCACCCCGGACACCCCGCGGATGGACTACGCCGGGCGCCCGGGCTCCGAGAAGGCGATCCGCGACTGCTTCGCGCAGACCTACGAGATCCCGCAGCAGTAGCGGGCCCAGTCCCAGCCCCGGCCCCGGCTACGACCGGGCCACGGCTACTGCCACGGTCCGGCTACGGCCGCGGTTACGGCTGGGCCTCGGCCGAGTGCTCGCCGGAGCCGGACGTCGCCCTGGCGGTCGCCGTCCTGGTCGGCTTGGCCGTCGGCCGGCCCGTCGGCTTGCCGGTCGCGGTGGGCGTCGGGGTGGCCGTGGGCGTTGCGGTGGCCGACGGCGTCGGGGTCGCGGTGGGCGTCGGCGTGGGTGCCGGGCCGGCCGGCTCCGGCTGGGCCCCGGACAGCGCGTCCGCGATCTGCTTCTCCAGCCACGGGGTGACGAACCGCATGCCGGCGGGGGTGAGGTGCACCCCGTCGTTGGCGGGGGTGACCCAGTGGCCGTCCTTGTCCTTCCACACGCAGGTGTCGTACGGGCAGTAGAAGGTGTCGAGGTCGACCAGCCGCACGGTGCCGCCGGCGGACTTCACGAAGTCGCCGATCTGCTGGTTGTAGCAGTTGCCCCAGGTCTTGTTGATGGCGCCGTTCTCGACGCGCTCGTTCATCAACAGCACCCGGGCGCCGGGCGCGCGGCGCTTGACCTGCTCCACGGCCTGGATGAGCTGGGTGCGGTACCGGCTGCGGTAGTCGTCGTCGCAGGGGTTGAGCCAGGTGCCGTCCAGGTACTGCTCGGCGGCGTCCCAGCCGAGGTGGAGCACGACGGCCTTCGGCGCGGCGGAGGCGAGGTGCTGGTCCCACTCGGCCGTCCGGTTCCGGCAGTCCGCGCTGGTGTCGAACTCGGTCTGGGAGGTGGTGCGCACCTTGTCCGGGTCGAACACGCCGCAGCCGCTGATGCCGCCGTCGACCACCCGGTAGCGGTCGCCGTGCCGGTACAGGCCGGTGGCCAGGTCCTGGGCGAAGGAGTCGCCGAGGACGAGGACCACGGGCTTGCTGTCCGGCCCGGACTTCATGTCGTGGGTGACCCAGGCCGGCAGGTACCAGGCACCGGTGGTGGCGACGGCGGTCGTGACGGCCAGCAGCGGGACGGTCGGGAAGGCCCGCCAGCGCAGCACCCGCAGCTTCTCGGTGCCGGTGTGCAGCAGCCAGGCCAGCACCCAGGACACCGGGCCGCCGATCAGCAGCAGCTTCTGCGGCGAGATGTCGTCGACGTAGTGCTGGAGCAGCCAGTACACCGGCAGGTGGAGCAGGTAGAGGCTGTACGAGATGGTGCCGGTGAGCCGTACCGGGGGCAGCGACAGCAGCCACACCAGGGGGCCGCGGTCGTAGCAGAGCGAGGCGGTCAGGACGGCGGCGAGCGCCGCGACCACGGCCAGTCCGCCCTGGTAGAGCAGGGGTTCGTGGTACGAGCTGACGGACAGGCTGGCCCAGACCAGGCCGCCGAGGGCCGCGGTGCCGACCAGGGTGGGCAGGGCGGCGCCGCCCGGCAGCCTCCGCCCGGCGCCGGAGCCGTCCGCTCCGTCGGCGGCCGCGCGGGCCCGGCGGCGCTGCCACAGGTAGACCCCGAAGGCGGCAGTGGCGCCGGCCGCGAAGCCGACCGCGCGGGTCTCGGTGCCGAGGTAGAGGCGGTCGCTGTTGTCGCCGTTCCACAGCAGCGGGGCGACGACGGCGGACGCGGCGAACAGGACGGCGGTGGCGATGCCGGTGGCGCGCAGCGAGCGGCGGCACAGGCCGAAGACCATGAGCAGCAGCACCGGCCAGACCGCGTAGAACTGCTCGGTGATGCTGAGCGACCACATGGCCGCGAGCGGGTCGATCGAGGCGAAGTGCTGCCAGTAGGCGTCGCCGCGGGACAGCTGGGCCCAGTTGGCGACCTGGGCGAGCGCCGCGAGTGCCTGCGGGCGCAGGTCCTTGACGTCGCGGAGCGGGCTGACCAGGGCGGACAGTCCGACGACCAGGATGATGGTGGCGAGCAGGCCGGGCAGCAGCCGCTTGGCGCGGCGGCGGTAGAAGACGCCGAGCCGGATGCCGTCGGTGCGGTCCAGCTCGCGGATCAGCACCAGGCTGACCAGGAAGCCGGAGAGTACGAAGAAGACGTCCACGCCGAACAGGCCGTTCTGGAACCAGTCGGTGTGGTAGAGCAGCACGGAGGCGATCGCGAGGCCGCGCAGCCCGTCGACCGCCTTGAAGCGGACCGAGGGCGGCAGAGGGCCGCGCGGCTTGGGGGGCGGCGCGGGGATCGCGTAGCGGCTGGTGGCCGGGGCCGCGAGGCCCCGGGATTCGCGCATGTCCTGGAGCGTGGGGCCGCTTCCGGGCGCGCCGAGGCCGGGCCCGTCGTCCATGTGGTGCGTCCCCCCGGGGTCGATCGACTGTCGCGACGTGTCCAAGACACATCTTGATCTGTGGTTTATATCAAAAGACGTCTGTTGATCGTCTGCCGGTCACCGGGCGGGGGGCGGCCGGTGACGTGCGACGGGGCGTCAGAACGCCATGGTGTAGACCATCAGGTTCATCCCCGGGTAGGGCGCCCAGTCGCGCTCCGGGGTGCGCAGGAAGCCGATGCGCTCGTAGACGCGGTGGGCGGCGGTCATCTCGGGGCGGGTGGAGAAGGCCATGCCGGCCAGGCCGAGTTCGCGGCTGCGCGCGATGCCGGCGCGCACCAGGGCCTCGCCGACGCCGCGGCCGCGGGAGGCGGCGGTGGTGGCGAGCATCCGGATCTCGCCCTCCCGGGGGGTGGCGATGTCGGCCCACTCGGTGCCGCCGACGGCGAAGGTCACGCAGCCGAGGACCCGTTCGTCGGCCGCGTCGACCGCGACCAGGAGTTCGGCCTCCCGGGAGCGGCGTTCGGCGTCCCGCAGCAGCTCGACGTAGGTGCTCGTGGGCTTGGTGTAGCCGTCGCCGACGAAGGCCTCGACGGTGATCCGGCCGGCGTCTTCGAGGTCGCGCGGGAGGGCCTGGCGGATGAGGAAGTCCATCGGGCCAGTGTGCCGGAGTCGTGCGGGGTACTGGTTCGGGGGGTTCTCAGGGGTTCCGGGGTGAGGGGTACCGGGAGGGTGCCGGGTTCCATGGGCTGCTTCGCCGACTCCTGCTGATCCCGGCCGGCCGGCCGTCAGTCGGTGTCGGCGGCCAGGTGGTCGACGGTGTTCCAGCGGTCCGGCCGCAGCCGCCCCTCCTGGGCCCGCCAGAGGCTGGTGGAGCAGTTGTGCACCGGTCCGAGCGCGATGAGCTGCTGCTCGGTGAGCCGGTCCAGCGCGTAGCGCAGCATCAGCACCGTGCAGTCGTGGGCGACCAGCAGGACGGGCCGTCCGGCCTCCTCCTCGCAGACGTCCCGCAGCAGGCTGCGCACCCGCAGCGCGACGTCGGCCCAGGACTCGCCGCCGGGCGGGCGGTAGTAGAGCTCGCCCATCTTGCGCCGCCGGGCCGCCTCCTCCGGGTACTTGGTCTCGATGGCGGCCTTCGGCAGCATCTCCAGGACGCCGAGCTCGCGGTCGCGCAGACGCTCGTCGTAGCGGACGGCCAGCGTCACGGGGACGGCGCCGAGCCCGGCGGCCTGGGCGAGCGCTATCCGGGCGGTCTCGGCGGTGCGCGCGTACGGCGAGCACCAGACGCTGCGCGGGCGGTCGGCGCTGGGCAGGGCGGCCCACCAGCGGCCGAGCGCCTGGGCCTGCTGCTGGCCGTGCAGCGACAGCGGGATGTCGGCGTCGCGGCAGCTGATCGGGACGCTGAGCGCGCCGACGGCCTCGGCGAGCTGGAACTCGACGTTGGCGGTGGACTCGCCGTGCCGGGTGGCGACCAGCACGGACGGCAGTCGGGTGGCCGGCGAGCCGTTCGCCCCGACCAGGGGCAGGGCGGACTGGTGCTGGGTGGACTTGTGCTGGCCGTTGAGGGTGGTGCCGAGTTCTGCCATGGCCGCGAGCTCCCCGTGGGTCGATCAGGTTCCGGCCGGTTGCCGGTCCGGTCTGGTGGTGCCCGGCGTGCACGCCTGTTCATGCATATGATCGCGCCGCCTTCTCCAGTGTTCACGGAGAAGGCGGTGCGATCACAGGGCGCGCACAGCGGCAATCAGTGCGCCGCTACGGGCTCCGGCGCGTTCTTCGGCTCTTCGTCGCCGGCCTCGGCGCTGTAGTCGGACGGCTTGGTCTCGTCCGGGCCGTCCGGCGCCTTGACCGCCCGCAGCACCAGGGTGAGCGCCACCGCCACGATCAGGTTGAGCGCGAAGGCGGTCAGGCCGATGTAGCCGATCTCGCCGATGCCGGGGATCTCGGCCGCGTTGCCGCCGAAGTGCTTGGTGGCCGGGCTGGCGATCCCGTACGCCTTCCAGGTGCCGTAGACCATGCCGGCCGCCCAGCCGGCGAACAGCGCCCAGTGGTGGAACCAGCGGGTGAACAGGCCGCCGACGATCGCCACGAAGGTCTGCAGGATCCACAGGCCGCCCAGCAGCTGGAGGTTGATCGCGGCCTGCTTGTCCATGCCGAGCACGAAGACCAGCGCGCCGACCTTGACCAGCAGCGAGACCAGCTTGGCGATGCGGGTCTCGTCGGCGGGGGTGGCGGCCGGCTTGAGCCACTCCTTGTAGACGTTGCGGGTGAACAGGTTGGCCGCCGCGATGGACATGATGGCGGCCGGCACCAGCGCGCCGATCCCGATCGCGGCGAAGGCCACGCCGGTGAACCAGTCCGGGAACATGTTCGCGAACAGCTGCGGCACCGACAGCTGGGAGTTGAAGCCCTTGACGCCGCTGCCGACGCCGGCCGCGACGGCCATGAAGCCGAGCAGCGCCAGCAGGCCGAGCATCAGCGAGTACGCGGGCATGATCGCCATGTTGCGGCGCACGGTGTTGCGGGACTTGGAGGCCAGCACGCCGGTCACGGAGTGGGGGTACATGAACAGCGCCATCGCCGAGCCGAGGCCGAGCGTCGCGTACGTCCACTGCTTGCCGCCCGGGACGGTCATCGAGCCGGTCTTGACCTGCTTGAAGTGCTCCGTGGCCACGTCGAAGATGTGCCCGTAGCCGCCGAGGCGGATCGGGATGTAGATCACCGCGACGATGATCACGATGTAGACCAGGGCGTCCTTGACGAAGGCGATCAGCGCCGGGGCGCGCAGGCCCGAGGAGTAGGTGTAGGCGGCCAGCACACCGAAGGCGATGAACAGCGGCAGGTCCTTGACGAACCAGTTGGCGTTCTCCCCGCCGCCGACGCCGAGCACGTCCAGCACCGCCTGGATGCCGACCAGCTGCAGGGCGATGTACGGCATGGTGGCCAGGATGCCGGTCAGCGCGACGACCAGGGACAGCGGCCGCGAGCCGTACCGGCCGCGGACGAAGTCGGCCGGGGTCACGTAGCCGTGCACCCGGGAGACCGACCAGAGCCGGGGCAGGAACAGGAAGACCAGCGGGTAGGCGATGATCGTGTACGGCACCGCGAAGAAGCCCGCCGCGCCGGTCGCGTACACCGCCGCCGGGACGGCCACGAAGGTGTACGCGGTGTAGAGGTCGCCGCCGAGCAGGAACCAGGTCACCCAGGTCCCGAAGCTGCGACCGCCCAGGCCCCACTCGTCCAGGTGGGCCGCGTTGTCCGCGCGGCGCCAGCGCGAGGCGAGGAAGCCCATCACGGTGACCAGGGCGAAGAAGAGGACGAAGACCACGAGGGCCGGCACGTTGACGTCCTTCATCGCGCACCGCCCGTCCGGGCCGCCTTGCGGGCCTTCTCGTCCCGGTTGATCAGCAGGTAGGCGGCGACGGTGAAGACCGCCGACACCGGCACCCAGAGCAGCTGGTACCAGTAGAAGAAGGGCATCCCGGCCACCGCCGGGGCGGTCTTGTCGTACGAGGACACCCAGAGCATCGCGACGATCGGCACGAGCAGGGCGAGCCCGGCCAGCACCCGCTCGGGGGTCACCGCCGGGACGGGCGTTCCGGCGGGCTCGGGCACCACATCGGCGATGCGATCGGGATCAGGGGCTTCGGTGGGTGCTTGGTCAGACGGCATCTTCGGCTCCGCTCCGGAGGGTTATCCCCGTCGGCGCCGCAGCCCCTGGAGACACCGCGCACCCCCGTGAGCCCGCCGAGCAGCACCATCGGTGATCAGCAGTCAGTACGGCTGCGCAATCTAGAGCATGGGGTGATCCATGTCACCGGAAATGACGGAACTTCCCACCAGCCGGACGCAGTCGACCGAAGTCCGTCGCCGCCGTGGCGCGAACGGGCACCGGCGCGCGGGTCGCGTGCGCCGGTGCCCGTGGTGCGAAGGGGGCCCGAAAGAGGGAGTGCGATCGCTCCCGGAGGTGTACCCCGGAGGAGTGCTCCCGAGGAGTGCCCGGAGGTGTACCCCGGTCGGTTACTCCGGGCGCTTCAGCCGGGTGATGAACTTGTAGCGGTCGCCGCGGTAGATCGAGCGGACCCACTCGACCGGGTTGCCCTCGGCGTCGAAGGAGTGCCGGGACAGCTGGAGCATCGGCAGGCCGAGGTCGGAGCCGAGCAGTCCGGCCTCGCGCGGGTTGGCCAGGGTGGTCTCGATGGTCTCCTCGGCCTCGGCCACGGTGACCCCGTACACCTCGCGCAGCGCCGCGTACAGCGAGCTGTGCTTGGCCAGGTTGCGCCGCAGGGCGGGGAAGCGCTTGGCGGACAGATGGGCGACCTCGATGGCCATCGGGTCGCCGTTGGCCAGCCGCAGCCGCTCGATCCGCAGCACCCGGCCGCCGGGCTTGATGTCCAGCAGCGGGGCGAGCCGGTCGTCGGCGGTGATGTAGCCGATCTCGATCAGCCGGGAGGTGGGCTCCAGGCCCTGGGCGCGCATGTCCTCGGTGTAGGAGGTCAGTTGCAGGGCCTGGGCGACCTTGGGCTTGGCCACGAAGGTGCCCTTGCCCTGGATGCGCTCCAGCCGGCCCTCGACCACCAGCTCCTGCAGGGCCTGGCGCACGGTGGTGCGCGAGGTGTCGAACTGGGCGGCGAGCGCCCGCTCGGGCGGGACCGGGGTGCCGGCGGGCTGGGTCTCGGTCAGCTGGAGGAGGTGGCGCTTGAGGCCGTAGTACTTGGGGACGCGCGCGGTCGGGTCGGCGCCGGCCTGCGTCGGGACGTTCTTCACCTCGGGGTCGTCGGCCTGGGCGGTGGTTCCCCCGTCGCTGCTCATCGGACCTGTTCTCCCGCTTCTCGCGGGGCCCTTTACAGCCCCGCCACATCGTTAACGGGTCACATCGTTGCATGTATGGCTGCGCAACGAATACCTCATCACGCGATGAACGATGTGCGGTGTCGGCTTGATAACGGGTGGTCGAGATCGGTCGAGCAGCCGTTGACAGGCCCATTGGTCTAGGCCAAGCTCCAGGCATCTGGTCTACACCACTAGGCCGGCAACGATGAATCCCCCACCCGTTCGCAGGGGTCCGCGGCACCTGTTCTCCCGCTTCGCGTGGGTCTGCCGCTGCCGCCCGACGGGGGCAACCCAGGCATCCCTCAGGAGGATGGCGTGAAGCGTCAGCTCATCGCGGCGGTCGGCGTCGCAGCAATGGTCGTCGGTCTGGCGGCTTGCGGCTCGGGCGGCGAGAAGGACGGTGACTCGAAGTCGTCCTCCGCCTCGGCCGCCGACAAGTACAAGGGCAAGACGCTCAAGGTGTGGATCATGACCGGCTCCGCCCCCAAGGGCTGGACCGATTCGGTCAAGACCGAGTTCGAGACCACCTACCCGGGTTCGAAGGTCGACTTCCAGGCCCAGGAGTGGACCGACATCGGCCCGAAGATCACCGCCGCGCTGTCCGAGGGTTCGGCCGACGTCCTGGAGCTGGGCAACACCCAGACCGCCGGCTACGCCGCCTCGGGCGGTCTGCTGGACATCACCAAGGACAAGTCCGCGCTGGGCGGCGACGCCTGGGCCGCCAACCAGAACGAAGCGGCGATGCTGGACGGCAAGCAGTACGCCGCCCCGTGGTGGGTCTCCAACCGCGTGGTCGCCTACAACAAGGACCTGTGGGCCAAGGCCGGCCTGACCGACGCGCCGAAGACCCTGGACGAGTTCTACGCCGACCTGGACAAGCTGAAGGCCACCCCGGGCGTCACCGACCCGATCTACCTGCCGGGCCAGGAGTGGTACACCTACTTCGGTCTGCTCACCGGCGAGGGCGGCAAGATCGCCAAGAAGGACGGCGACAAGTGGGTCGGCGGCCTGTCCTCGCCCGAGGCGCAGAGGGCCTTCGAGACCTACAAGAAGCTGCAGGGCTACTCCGTGACCGGTCCGAAGGACAAGGACGAGGCCACCCCGCAGCAGAAGGACGTCTTCGGCAAGGGTGACATCGGCACCATGATCGCCCTCGGCTGGGAGCTCCCGGACGAGAAGACCATGGCCAAGGACAAGATCGGCTTCTTCCCGATCCCGGGCAAGACCGCCGACAAGCCCGCCGGCGTCTTCATCGGTGGCTCGAACCTCGCGATCGCCTCGCAGAGCAAGAACACCGAGATGGCGAAGGACTTCCTGAAGATCGCCCTCAACGACAAGAACGAGGGCATGGTCGCCGCGGCCGGGAACATCCCGAACAAGCCGGCGCTGAACAGCCGGCTCAGCGGTGACTTCGCGAAGGCCGCCCAGGCGGCCACCGCGGTCGGCGGGATCACCCCGAACACCCCGAGCTGGGCCAGCGTCGAGAACAAGCCGAACCCGATCAAGGACTTCCTGACCGCTGTCCTGCAGGGTGGCGACTACGCGGCCACCGCCAAGAAGTACGACGACGAGATCGCCAAGCGGCTCAACGAGAAGCAGTAGTGCATGAGCGGCGTCGCTCACCGGCTCCCGGCGGGGGAGCGGTGGGCGGCGCCTGTCCGTCGTGGCCGGGTTGTGAGGAAGTGAGAGCGATGGCTGTGCATTCGGAGCGGGTGCAGACGCAGTCCCCGGAGTCAGGGGAGGCTGCTGTGGCCGGTATCGACACCAGCGCCGCCGGCGGGGCCGAGGGCACCACGCCGAAGCGCACCGGATCCGCGGGCGGACCGGGCCTCGGCTCCCGCCTCGCCCCGTACCTGCTGCTGCTGCCGGCCACCGTGGCGACCGTCGCCCTGCTGGGCTGGCCGCTGCTGAAGACCGTCCTGCTGTCGTTCCAGAACCTCAACCGGCGCCAGCTGGTCATGCATCTGACCGAGTGGACCGGCTTCGACAACTACAAGGAACAGCTGACCGACCCGGAGTTCTGGGCGGTCACCGGGCGCACCGTCGCCTTCACCCTGGTCAACGTGGTGCTGATCATGGTCGGCGGCACCCTGATCGGCCTGCTGCTCGACCACCTCGGCAAGCGGATGCGGCTGGCGCTGTCGATCGCGCTGCTGATGGCCTGGGCCATGCCGGTGGTCGCCGCGACCACCGTCTACACCTGGCTGTTCGACGAGCAGTGGGGCGTCGTCAACTGGGTCCTGGACCAGCTGGGTTGGCACTCGATGGCGCACTACAACTGGATGAGCGACGAGTACTCGACGTTCTTCGTCGTCATCCTCCTGATCGTCTGGATGTCGATCCCGTTCGTGGCGTTCAACATGTACGCCGGGCTGACCACCATCCCGAAGGAGCTCTACGAGGCCGCCCGGATGGACGGCGCCGGCTCCCTGAAGATCTTCAGCTCGGTGATCTTCCCCAACCTGAAGCCGTTCTTCCTGGCCACGACCTTCCTCGAGGTCATCTGGGTCTTCAAGTCCTTCACCCAGGTCTACGCGATCAACGGCGGCGGCCCGGAGAAGCTCACCCGGACCCTGCCCGTGCACGCCTTCCTGGAGGGCTCGGGCAGCCAGCACTACGGCGTCGGCGCCGCGATCGCGGTGCTCACCATCCTGATGCTGGGCGTGCTGATGGCCTACTACTTCCGCATCATGATCAAGCAGGAGGACGAGCTGTGAGGCGCTCTCTCTTCGGACGTACCTGGCCGAACGTGATCGCGGTCGTCCTCATCGTCTTCTTCGTCTTCCCCGTCTACTGGATGATCGCGACCGCGTTCAAGCAGGACCGCGACATCATCAGCAAGACGCCGGTCTTCATCCCCTTCGACGGGACCTTCCACCACTTCACCACGGCGGTCGACGCGCCCGACTTCTGGACGTACGTGGTCAACAGCGTCACCGTCACGGTCGGCGCGGTGCTGATCTCGCTGGCGATCGCGACCCTGGCGTCCTTCGCGATCGCCCGGATGAGGTTCCGCGGCCGCAAGACCTTCGTGCTGGTCATCATGACGGCGCAGATGGCGCCCTGGGAGGTCATGACCATCGGCGTCTACATGATCTCCCGCGACAACGA
Source organism: Kitasatospora sp. NPDC004669 (assembly GCF_040609455.1). NCBI lineage: Bacteria > Bacillati > Actinomycetota > Actinomycetes > Kitasatosporales > Streptomycetaceae > Kitasatospora > Kitasatospora sp. NPDC004669. The sequence goes on along the minus strand of NZ_JBEXKB010000022.1, from coordinate 3,475 downwards.
CCTGCTGAACAGCCTGGTGCCGCTGACGTTCTTCTACATGATGATGATCCTGCCCTTCACCATCTGGACGCTGCGCGGCTTCATCGCCGCGGTGCCGAAGGAACTGGAGGAGTCGGCCATGGTGGACGGCTGCACCCGCAGTCAGGCCTTCGTGAAGGTGATCTTCCCGCTGCTGGCCCCGGGCCTGATGTCGACCTCGCTGTTCGGCTTCATCACGGCGTGGAACGAGTTCCCGCTGGTCCTGTGGCTGAACAAGGAGGACGGCAAGACCCTCCCGCTGTGGCTGTCCTCCTTCAAGACCGCCTTCGGCAACGACTGGGGTGCCACCATGGCGGCCTCCACGATGTTCGCCATCCCCGTGCTGATCCTGTTCATCTTCCTGCAGCGCAAGGCGGTCGGCGGTCTGACCGACGGCGCCGTGAAGGGCTGAGCCAACGTGAGCATCCTCGTTCCCACCGCCCCGGACAGCGACCAGCTGCACCGCGACGCCCTGGCCGTCCTGCAGCCCGGCTTCGTCGGCACCGAGCCGCCGGCCTGGCTGAGCCGCCACCTGGCCGCCGGGCTCGGCTCGGTCGCCCTGTTCGACCGCAACGTGGTCGACCTCGACCAGCTCTCCGAGCTCACCCGGGCACTGCGCTCGGAGAACCCCGACCTCCTGATCGCCATCGACGAGGAGAGCGGCGACGTCACCCGGCTGGAGGCGGGCTCCGGCTCGTCCTGGCCCGGCAACCTGGCGCTCGGCGCGATCGACGACCCGGCGCTGACCCGGGACGTCGCCCGCGAGCTGGGCCGGGCGCTGGCCGCAGCCGGTGTCAACTACAACTGGGCGCCCACCGCGGACGTCAACTCCAACCCGCGCAACCCGGTCATCGGCGTCCGCTCCTTCGGCGCCGACCCGGAGCTGTGCGCCCGGCACACCGCCGCCTGGGTCGAGGGCCTGCAGTCGGCGGGCGTGGCCGCCTGCTCCAAGCACTTCCCCGGCCACGGCGACACCGCGGTGGACTCGCACCACGGCCTGCCGGTCATCGACGTCGACCTGGACGTCCTGCGCGCCCGCGACCTGGTGCCGTTCCAGGCCGCGATCGCGGCCGGTACCAAGGCCGTGATGACCGCCCACATCATGATCCCGGCGCTGGACCCGAAGCTGCCGGCCACGCTGAGCCCGACGGTGTTGCGCGACCTGCTGCGCGCCGCCCCGGCCGACGGCGGCCTCGGCTACCAGGGCCTGATCGTCAGCGACGCGATCGAGATGGGCGCCATCGCCGACACCTTCGGCATGGGCGAGGGCACCGTGCTGGCGCTGGCGGCCGGTGCGGACGCGATCTGCGTCGGCGGCGGGCTGGCCGACGAGGAGACCGTGCTGATGCTGCGCGACGCCATCGTGGCGGGCGTGCGCTCCGGCGGGCTCGCCGAGGAGCGGCTGGCGGACGCCGCCGACCGGGTTCGGGCGCTGGGCAGTTGGGGCCGGATCTCGGCCCAGGGCGAGCGGCCGGAGCCGGACCTCGCGGTCGGCCTGCGGGCCGCCCGCCGGGCGCTGAGGGTGGTCCGGGCACCGGGCCGCGAGGCGCTGCCGGTGAGCGAGCGCCCGTACGTGGCCTCGTTCTCGGACGAGCCGAACATCGCGGTCGGCGACGTCACCCCGTGGGGCGTGGCCGGCATGCTGGCCGACCGCTTCCCCGGTACCCGCACCCGGGAGGTGTCGGCCGCCGAGGCCGCCCCGGAGCTGTTGGACGCCCTGGTCGCCGAGCTGGTGGCCGGCGCCGAGGGCCGCCGCCTGGTGCTGGTGGTCCGCGACGCGCACCGGTACGCGTGGATGTCCGCCGCGCTGACCCGCCTGGTGGCGGCCCGGCCGGACGCCGCGGTGGTGGAGATGGGGCTGCCCCAGTCCGAGCCGGTCGGCGCGCTCCACATCGCCACCCACGGCGCCGCCCGGGTCTGCGGGCTGGCGGCCGTGGAGGTGCTCACCGGGCAGCCGGGAGCGATCGGCTGAAACGGTCGACGAGACGTCACCGGCCCGGTCCGGGAGGCGGCCACCGACTGGGTCCGGATGTTCATCGGCACCAAGTTCGAACAGGCGCCGGCCGACGAGGACGTCCTGCCGAACAACCTCAACCAGCGCCCGCGCCCGCGCGCCACCGCCCGCCGCCGGGAGGGGCGTGCGGGCGGTTCGGTTCGGGGGTGCCCGGCGGTGGGCGCCCTCGTAGGATTGCGCCAGGAATCCAGGAAAACCGCAGCGAGTGTGCGGACTCGCCGCCGTAGAGGTCCCCGTCGGGCAGCCGTCCGGGCGGGGTGGACCCATCTCATCGGAGGCAGATCCAGATGTCCGACCCGCAGACCGATCCCGTTCCCGGCCGGATCATGGCGGCGGAGATGGCCGAGCAGCCGGCCGTCCTCCAGCGCATCCTCGACGAGGGCGCCCCGAAGATCCGCGAGATCGCGGCCGAGATCGCCGCCCGCAGCCCCCGCTTCGTCCTGCTGACCGCGCGCGGCACGTCCGACAACGCCGCGCTCTACGCCAAGTACCTGATCGAGATCCTGCTCGGCAAGCCGGCCGGCCTGACCTCGATGTCCACCACCACCGCGTACGGTGCCAAGCCGGACCTCACCGACGTCCTGGTCGTCACCGTCAGCCAGTCCGGCGGCTCGCCCGACCTGGTGGCCTCCACCAAGGCCGCCCGCGAGGCCGGGGCGATCACCCTCGCCGTCACCAACAACCCCGACTCCCCGCTGGCCGAGGTCTCCGAGTTCCACATCGACGTGCTGGCCGGACCGGAGAAGGCGCTGCCGGCCACCAAGACCTACACCGCCGAGCTGCTGGCGCTCTACCTGCTGGTCGAGGGCCTGCGCGGCGGGGACGGCTCGGCAGCCAGGGAGCTGCCGGCCCTGGCCGCCGGCGTGCTGGCCCGCCAGTCCGAGGTGAAGACGCTGGCCGAGCGCTACCGCTTCGCCCAGCGCCTGGTCATCACCTCGCGCGGGTACGGCTACCCGACCGCCCGCGAGGCGGCGCTCAAGCTGATGGAGACCACGTACATCCCGGCCACCCCGTTCTCCGGCGCCGACCTGCTGCACGGCCCGCTGGCCATGGTGGACAACGTCTCGCCGGTGATCGCTATCGTCCCGGACGGCAGGGGCGGCGAGGCACTGCAGCCGGTGCTGGACCGCCTGCGCGGGCGCGGCGCGGACCTCGTGGTGATCGGCCAGCAGGCCCAGGTGGACGCCGCCTCGGCGGGATTCGGGCTGCCGGCCGGCGTGCCCGAAGAGGTCCAGCCGATCCTGGAGATCCTGCCGCTGCAGCAGCTGGCCTACGAGGTCACCATCGCCCGCGGCCAGGACCCGGACGCCCCGCGCGCCCTGGCCAAGGTCACCGAGACCCGCTGAGGGGGGTGACTCGCCCGCTCGAACCGGCCCCCTGTCCACAGCCTGTGGACAGGGGGCCCGGGCGACCCGCGGGCCACGGTGTCGGTGCGGAGCCCGG
>NZ_JBEXKB010000021.1:0-132725 GCF_040609455.1 Kitasatospora sp. NPDC004669 | reverse complement strand
GCCGCGTTCCGGGGCGGGGGGCGTTGGTCCCCGCGCCCCCCACCTGGGCCGTTTTGTTTGTTGTGCGGCCGATTATAAATTCGTATCGCTGGCTGCCGCCCCCCCCCCCCCCCCCCCACTCCTCTCAGCTGTGATTGATCAGGTGCTGCTCGGACGCGGGGCCGGCAGGGACGCCGAGCCGGTCAGCAGCGGCCACTCCTTGTGGAACGGCGGCAGCGGGAGCTTGCCCTCGATGATCGGGGTGCCGAAGATCTTCAGGTGGGCGGTCAGTGCGCCGTTCAGGTCGATGCCGCCGACCAGGGCCCAACTGCCCTGGACCTGCGGACCGTTGCCGGGGAGGTCCACGGCGAGGGAGCCCTCGGCCTTGGCGCTCAGGTAGGGGGCGACGGTGGCCTCGACGCCGACGGTGTCGTACAGGCCGACGCTGACCTCGGCGCCGAGCGCGGCGCGGACGGCGGCCTTGCCGTTGAGGCGGACGTGGACCGGGGAGACCTTGGTGTCGGCGTTGGTGGACGAGGTCCAGCCCTTGCCGCCGGTGTAGTCGGCGCGGACGGTCCAGGTGCCGGCGGCGTCCTGCTCGGTCTCCAGGTGGACCTGGCCGTCGGCGCTGACCTCCAGGTAGCAGGTGAGGCCGAGGTTGACCACCACGGGCAGGCCCGCGACGGTCAGCACCGGGCTGGCCTGCAGCTTGGCGAAGGGCACCCGGATCGGCGCGGCGCCGGTGTTGCGGGCGACGTCGCCGGTGACCTTCCACTGCGCGTGGGCGCCCAGGTCGAAGCCGATGGACGCGGTGCGCGGGCTGCCGGCCTGTGCGCCGTGGTACGCGAAGTGGACGGCCGGGTGCAGCTGGAGGGAGCCGGAGGCGTCCAGGCTCGCGCCCTCGGGCAGCGGCACGGGGGCCTTGACGTTGACCTCCAGGGTGCCGGAGGCGTCCGCCTTCACCCCGTTGAGGTCGGCGCCGACGGTCGCCTTGAGGTCCTTGACCAGCGGCGTGACCTTGATGCCGTGGACGTCGATCGGGACCTGGCCGTCCGCCTCGGTGCCGCCGAGCAGCTCGGAGAGGGTGGCCGGGCGGGTGGTCAGGTTGAGGGTGTTGCCCGCGCCCTGGTTGACGCCGGTGACGGCGACCAGCGCGCCCTGCGGCGCGGCGGCGGTGGGCGGGCTGGCGATCAGCTGGCCGGGCTGGACGGCGGCGGCCGCGGCGGTGGCGGACGCGCTGGGGGCCGCAGTGGCGGACGCAGTCGCGGACGCGGTCGCGGACGCGGTGGCGGACGCCGAGGGGGTGGCCGTGGACGAGGCCGAGGGCGAGGCGGTCGGGCCCGAGGCCGTCAGGACGGCCGTGCCCTTCCCCGGGTCGTACGCGGTGAGCTGGAGGGCCTTGGTGGCGGCCGTGACGGCGCCACCGTCCTTGCCCGGGCTGCCGATCGCGGCCTGCTTGTCGTCGGCCGGCGCGGTGGTGACCTGCGCGGTGCCCGTGGACGGGCGGGCCGAGGCCGGGGCTCCTGCGCGGGCGCGGGCAGTGCCGCCGGCCGCGGCCGGGCTGCCCCCGGCGGCGGTCGCGCCGGTGCCGGCATCGGTACTGGTGGCGGCGGCCGGCTCGACGGCGGCCTGCGGGGTGGTGGCGCCGGGGCCGGTCGGCCCGCACGCGGCCGTTCCGGCGAGGATGAGGGTGAGCAGGGCGGCGGGCGCGGCCCTGCCTATCGAGGGTTTGAACACGCGGCGCTATGTTACTGACGAGGAATATGTTTGTCGAAGACAGGCCAAGGCGGCCCGGAACCGCAGGTCAGACGAGCCGCGCCACGGGCAGCCGATCGCCCGCCAGCGGGCCGGTCGACGCGGACCCGGCCAGCTCGGCGAGGTAGCGGGAGCGCGCCATCGGCTCCGCACCGAGGCTGCGGACGTACGGCCCGTCCCACTGGGCGTCCAGCAGCCGCCCGCCCGCCGCGGCGAACCGGGCCCCGAGGTCGGCGACCGCGACCCGGGCGGCGTCCGGGCGGCGGTGGAACATCGAGTCCAGGCTCAGCACCGACCCGACGGCCACCCCGAACACCCCGCCGACCAACTCCTCCCCCTCCCACACCTCCACGCTGTGCGCCGCGCCCTGCGCGTTCAGTTCCGTCAGCGCTTCGGCCAACTCCACTGTGAGCCAGGCAGGTTGACGCCCTTCGGTGCAGGCGTCGAGCACCGCGCCGAAGGCCCGGTCGGCGGTCGTCGACCACCGCGCCGCGCCGCGCAGCCGCCGGGCGAGCCGGCGCGGCAGCCGCACGGCGTCGGGGCGCAGCACCGGCCGCGGGTCCGGCGACCACCACGCCAGCGCATAGGGGTCCTCCCCGCCGGGCAGCACCGGCAACTCGCCCGACTCGACCGCCTCCCCGTACAGCGCCTCGTTGTACGCGCCGGCGTACACGTCGGCCGCCGGCAGCGGGAACAGGCCGCGCCGGTATGCCGCGAGCAGCTCAGCCGGTCCGAGCGTGCCACCGAAGGCCACCGGCCTTTCTCCGAGCCCGAGTTGGGCACCCAGCCGGTCGAAGGCACTCAGAGGAACCCCTGCGCCTCCAGCCGCCCCAGGTAGTGGTCCAGCAACCGGGCGTCCACGTCCGGCAGTTCGATCCCGCTCGCCTCCAGCGCCGCCTCCGCGTTCGCCCGGTCGAACCGCGGGAACACCGGCTGGAAGTACAGCTCGCTGATGGACAGTTCCGTCCCCGGCGCACGGTCCACGAACAGCGGCACGAACGGTGTGATCGGGTGGGTCGGATGCGCGGCGGCGAACCGGACCAAGCACCGCACCCAGTCCCTGTAGGGCAGTTCGGCGATCCGGTGGCCGCGCGCCCGGAGCCGGTCCGCGAGGTCGTCGAGCCCGGCCGGTTCGGGCGAGGTGAGGTGGTAGACCTCGCCGTCGGCGGGGGCGTGGGCGGCGATGTGGGCGATCGCGCGGCCGAGGCGGTCTGCCGGGACGAAGTCCAACGGGAGTCGCGCGTCCGGGTAGGTGCCGCTGTCGGCGAAGTACTTGATCAGCGCGCAGAGTTCGGTACCGGTGTTCATCACCCCGGCCGCGAGGTCGCCGGTGACGTCGTTGGTGCGCAGGACGGTGACCGGCAGCCCGTCCGCCGCCGCGTTGCGCAGCAGCCGCTCGGCGACCCACTTGCTCTCGACGTAACCGACGCCGAGCCGTTCGGGGTGGGCGAGCGGGGTGCGTTCGGTGACCTCCCGGACGCCGGCGGAGCCGAACCCGGCGAGCACGGCGAGGGTGGAGAGGTAGTGCACGGGTATGCCCCGGCTGTGTCCGGCGAGCCGGACGATCTCCCGGGTGCCGCCGACGTTGGACGCGCGCAACTGGCGGTACGGGTAGAGGAAGTTGACCAACCCGCCGAGGTGGTACACCGCGTCCAGGCGTCCGGCCAGCCGGTCGAACTGGTGGCCGGTCAGGCCTAGCCCGGGGGCGGTGAGGTCGCCGACCAGCGGCACCACCCGGGCGTCCACGAGGTCGTGCCGCAGGAAGCGCTGCTGGGTGGCGCGCAGCCGCTCCGTCGCGTGCTCCTCGTCCGGGGCGCGGACCAGGCAGTGGATGCGCGCCCCGGTGGTGGCGAGCAGGGCGCGCAGCAGGTGGGCTCCGCAGAAGCCGGTGGCGCCGGTGAGCAGGATCTCGGCGGGCTCGGCCCGGCAGGGCGCCGGGCTCCAGGACTGCTGGACGGCGTGGGTGAGTCGGGCCTCGGTCTGCCAGTCGACGGCGGCCTCTCCGACTTCGGCGCCGCCCGCGCGGGCGGTCTGCAGCGCAGCCGTGAACTCGCGCAGCACGGGCGAGCGGAGCAGTGCCCGGGTGAGGGTGCGGACGTGGGTGACGTCGAGGCCGAACATCAGACGCGCTCGGGCGAGCATCTCCATGGCGAGCAGCGAGGTGCCGCCGAGGGCGAAGAAGTCGTCGTCGAGGCCGACGAGTTCGGCGCCGAGCAGCTCCGCCCACAGCTGCCCGACGGCAGCCTCCACGGCACTCGGCTCTGCGCTGCCCGGTTCTCCGGCGCTCGGCTCTGCGCTACTCGGCTCTACGCTGCTCGGCTCTGCGCTGCCCGGCTCTGCGCTGCCCGGTTCTCCGGCGCTCGGCCCTCCGCCGCTCGGCCCTCCGGTGGTGGCCGCCCACACCGGGGCGTGCGGCAGCCGGCGCCGGTCGACCTTGCCGGCCGTCGTGAGCGGCATGGCCTCCAACGGCACGAACTCCGCCGGAACGAGGTATTCGGGCAGTCGCTCCGCGAGGAACGCCCGGATCCGCTCGGGGCGCAGCGCCGGGTCGCCGAGGGTGTAGTAGGCGGTGAGGATCCGGCTGCCGTCCGGAGCGCTGCCGTCGGCGGCGACCCTGGCCTGCCGCACGTCCGGGTGGGCGGCCAGGACGGCTTCGATCTCGGCCGGGTCGACCCGGTGCCCGCGCACCTTCACCTGGTCGTCGAAGCGTCCGAGGAGCTCCAGCCGCCCGTCCGCCCGCCAGCGCCCGGCGTCGCCGGTGCGGTACATCCGCTCGCCCGGCATCGGCGCGTACGGGTCGGGCAGGAAGGACTCGGCGGTGAGCCCGACCTGCTGCCAGTAGCCGCGGGCGAGGCCGGGCCCGCCGAGGTGGATCTCGCCCCTCTCGCCGGGCCGGACCGGCCGCAGCCGTTCGTCCAGCACGTGCACCCGGACGCCGGGCATCGACCGCCCGATCGGCACCGGGGCGGTCGGGGCGTCCAGCAGGTCCGGGGTGACCTCGCAGAGCAGGGAGGTCACGGCGGCCTCGGTGACGCCGTACGCGTGGAGCAGCCGCACCCCCGGCAGCCGGTGCAGGCAGGTGCGGCAGTCGTCGGCGTGCACCACGTCCCCGCCGACCACCACCAGCCGCAGGCCCTCCGGTCCGGGGCCGCCGGGCGGCAGCAGGTCGAGCAGGTGGTGCCAGTACGCGGGCGTGAAGTCGGCGACGGCCAGGCCGAGCCGGGGCAGCCGCCGGACGAGCTCGGTGGGCGCCCAGGTCCCGCCCTCGCCGCCGAGGACCACCGCGGCCCCGGGGAGCAGCGCGGAGAACACCTGCTCCAGCGCGGTGTCCGCCCCCAGCGCAGCCAGTTGCAGCACCCGCTCGCCGGGCACCAGACCGTAGGCGTGGACCACCCGGTCGAGGGTGAACACCAGCGAACGGTGGGTGACCGGCACGCCCTTGGGGCGACCGGTGGTGCCGGAGGTGTAGATCAGGTAGGCGAGATCGTCCGGAGTGGCGCCGTCGTCCGGGACCGACTCCCCGGCGGCATCCGGCCCCAGCGACTCCACGCCGTCGAATGCGCGGCCGTCCGTGACCGCCACCCGGGCCCCACTGTCCGCCACCAGCCCCGCGAGCCGCCGCTCCGGGTGCGCCGGGTCCAGCGGCAGGAACGCCCCACCCGCCTTGAGCACCCCGAGCCAGGCCACCACCAGCTCCGGACTCCGCCCCAGGCAGACCGGCACCACCTGCCCCGTCCCCACCCCGCGCGCCCGCAGCGCCCCCGCCAGCCGGTCGCTGCGCTCGTCCAACTCGCGGTAACTGAGTGTGGTCTCATGGCCGATCCCCGCGCCCACCACCGCGACCGCCTCCGGGTCGTGCGCCGCCCGCGCCCGGAACAGCCCGTGCACCGTCTGCGCGAACCCGGCCCGGGCCGCCGGAGCCCCGGCCCCCCGCCACTCCCGTTCCACCCAGGCCCGGCACTCGACCCGCCCGGCCGGCCCGTACACCGGGCGCCAGCCGCCCGGCAGGGTCAAGTCCCCCGGCCAGATCGCATACTGGCCGTCGTCGTTCCGCACCACGGCGTGACGTCCGGAGCCCACATCCGTTCGTACGCCCTGTGCGCTGTCGGCTGCGTCGTCCACCGGCTTGACCTCGTGCTGAAGCGGCAGAATGCTGGGAGGTGCGACATTTCCGACTATACGCACTCACGGCACCCCGAGAACGTCCGTTGCGGAAAATCGCCGGACGACGGTTGCCCGTGGGCCGATTCACCACCGATCCCTTGGCGCACAGCCCGCCCTCGCCCGAACTCCCCCGCCCGACCGGCGGGGTGACGTCGTGCAGGAGGTAGACTCGTTGACTCGCCGGCGACAACACCTGATGGCCTGTTACCTGTTCTGGATGGTGCTGTTCACCGGCATCTACTTCGCCGACCCGGGGCTGCGGATCGTCTGGTGGACGGGCACGGGCCTGGGTGGCGTCGCCGCCGTCGTGGTCGGCGTCCGGCTCAACCGCCCCCGGCACCCGCTGTTCTGGTACGTCCTGGCGCTGGCCAACCTGAGCTTCACCACGGGCGAGGCGGTGCAGGCCCTTCAACTCGACATCCTGCACCTCGACAACCCGTTCCCGTCCGTCGCCGACGGCTTCTACCTCACCGAGTTCCTGCTGTACGCGATCGGCCTGCTCGGCTTCATCCGCTGGCGAACGGCCCGTCAGGACCGCGCCGGACTGCTGGACGCGCTGATCATCACCCTCGGCCTCGCCCTGCTGGTCTGGATCTACCTGGTCCTCCCGTACGCCCGGAACCCGGACCTCACCTGGTTCCAGAAGGCCGTCTCGATCGCCTACCCGCTCGGCGACGTGGTCGTGCTCGCCCTGCTGCTGCGGCTGTTGACCCCGCGCGGCGGCAACTCCCGCTCACTGCAGCTGCTCACCGTCGGCGCCCTCGGCCTGCTCACCTCGGACATCCTCTACGGGCTGATCCAGCTGCACGGCACCTGGCGGATCGGCACCGGCGTGGAGCTCGGCTGGGCCGCCTTCTACACCGCCTGGGGCGCGGCCGCGCTGCACCCCTCGATGGTCGAGCTGACCAGACCGGTCCCCACCCAGCAGCCGGACCTCTCCGCCTCCCGGCTCGCCCTGCTCACCCTCGCCTCGCTCATCGCCCCCGCCATCCTGATCATCGAGTCACTGGCCGGGAACACCAGCAACGCGGGCGTGATCGGCGCCTTCTCCACCCTGCTCTACCTGCTGGTGCTGGCCCGACTGGCCGTCGTCGTGGTCGCCCGCCGCCAGGCGGTGGCCCGGGAACGGGCGCTGCGCGAGGCGGGTGCCCGGCTCACGGCGGCCGTCACCGTGCCGGAGGTCGCGGACGCCGTCCGGTCCGCCGCCTGCGCCCTGATGCCCTCCGAGCCCGGGCACGTCGCCCTGCTCGCCGTCACCGAGTCCGGCGCCGAGTCGGGTGCCGGCTCAGGGAGCGACTCGGGGGCCGGGTCGAGGGCCGGGGCGGGCGTGCTGCACGTGCGGCACGCCGGGCAGGATCCGGCGCACCACCACCCCGCGCCGACGGACGCCGACGACGAGGTGCTCGCCCTCGCCGCCGACCGCGAGACCCGGCTGCTGCCCGTCGGGTCCGTCAACCTCCCCGACCACCTGGGCCGGATGCCCTCCGCCCTGGTCTGCCCGCTGACCCTGGCCGAGCGCCCCTCCGGCGACCCGGTGATCGGCGCACTGGTGGTCACCGGCACCGAGCAGGAGCTGACCAGCCTCTGGGGCTCCCTGGAGATCCTGGCCGCCCAGGCCGCGCTGGCCGTCGAGCGGGTGGTGCTGAGCCAGGAGGTCACCCGGCGCAACAGCGAGCTGTACTTCCGCACCCTGGTGCAGAACGCCGGCGACGTCATCCTGATCCTCGATGAGGACGACGGCGTGCGTTACGCCTCCTCCTCCGCCGAGCGGGTGCTCGGCTACCCGAGCCTGGACGGCGCCCTGCTCACCGACCTCGTCCCGCCCGAGGACAGCCGGGCGGTCGGCAAGGCGCTGGCCCGGATGCGCGGCCCGGCCGACCCTCCCCGGGGCGACCGGCCGCGCGAGCACTGGCGACTGCTGCGCGAGGACCAGACCCCGATCGAGGTCGAGGTCCGCTACACCGACCTGCGCGAGGACCCGACCGTCGGCGGCCTGGTGCTCACCCTGCGCGACGTGACCGAGCAGCGCCAGATGGAGCGCGAGCTGACCCACCGGGCCTTCCACGACTCGCTGACCGGCCTCGCCAACCGGGTGCTGTTCCAGGACCGGGTCGGCCACGCGCTCTCCCGCGGCGAGCGCAGCGGGGCCGTCACCGGGGTGCTCTTCATCGACCTGGACGACTTCAAGGTGGTCAACGACACCCAGGGGCACGCGGTCGGCGACGAACTGCTGGTCGCCGTCTCGCTGCGGATCTCCACCGCGTTGCGCAGCTCGGACACCGCCGCCCGGCTCGGCGGCGACGAGTTCGCGGTGCTGGTCGAGGACGCGCTCCGCCCCACCGACGTGGACACCGTCGCGGCCGGGGTGCTGGCGGTGTTCGCCGAACCGTTCAAGCTCAGCGCGGGCGCGGTCCGGGTCAGCGCCAGCGTCGGCGTGGCGACCACCGAGGACAGCGTGGACGCGGCCGAACTGCTCACCCACGCCGACCTCGCCCTCTACTCGGCCAAGGCGGCCGGGCGCCGCCAGTGGTGCCACTACCGGCCCGCCCTGCAGGCCGGGCTGGTCGAGCGGCACGAGCTGAACGAGAACCTGGACCTGGCCATCGCGGAATCGGCCTTCCAGCTGTACTACCAGCCGATCGTCGACCTGAGCACGGGCGACCTGGTCGGCTTCGAGGCCCTGGTCCGCTGGCCGCACGACAGGCGCGGCATGGTGCTGCCCGACGAGTTCATCGCCCTCGCCGAGGAGAGCGGCCAGATCGTCCCGCTCGGCGCCTGGGTCCTGGAACGCGCCGCCCAGGAGGCCGCCGCCTGGCACGCCACCAGCTCCGCCGCCCGCGCCGCCGCCGGACGGCCCCCGCTGCGGGTCAACGTCAACGTCTCCGCCCGCCAGTTCCGCGACGCCGGCTTCATGGAGGTCGTCCACCACGCGCTGGACACCTCCGGGATCGACCCGCACACCCTGGTCCTGGAGCTCACCGAGTCCGTCCTGATGCGCCGCGACGACCGCCTGCGCGACGACATGGCGACCCTCGGCGGCCTCGGCGTCGGCCTCGCCATCGACGACTTCGGCACCGGCTACTCGTCGCTGTCGTACCTGCGGGAGTTCCCGATCTCCGTCCTGAAGATCGACAAGTCCTTCATCGACGGCCTCGGCCACTCCGCCCAGCAGTACGCCCTGGTCGAGGGCATCGCCCGGATCGCCGACACGCTCAACGTCCAGGTCATCGCCGAGGGCATCGAACACCCCGACCAGCGCGACCTGCTCGCGGCCATGGGGTGCCCGCTGGGGCAGGGGTACCTGTTCGCGCACCCGATGGACGGGCCGCAGGCGCGGGCACTGGTGCGGAACACGACGCACGAACCGGCCTGAGGCCCCGTCCGGGCAGGTCAGCGCACCCCTGGTGCTCCTCGTCCCGATCGGCCAGGGTTGCCCGAACGCTGGACGGCCAGGCAAGATGCCGGACTCGACGCGGCATTCGAGGAGGTCACCGTGGCGGCAACGGAAGAGTCCTGGTTCGCGGTTCGCTGCGTGTTCCAGTGGCACGCCTCGGAGGGCGCGCTCTACGAGGAGCGGCTGACACTGTGGCAGGCCGGCTCACTGGACGAGGCCATCACCAGGGCGGAGGACGAGGCCCGCACCTACGCGAGCGAAAACGGCCTCCGCTACCTGGAGCTGGCGCAGTGCTACCACCTGGCCACGGAGGGCCGCCCGGGCGACGGCGACGAGGTGTTCTCGCTCCTGCGCGGGAGCCGGCTCAACGGGGACGCCTATCTGGACCACTACTTCTCCACCGGTCACGAGCGCCAGGGCACCGTCGCCGAGGAATGAGGGCCTGGGGCGGACGGGCGTGCGAGCACCGCTGCCACACCGCCGGCCCGCCGCTGGGGGCGGCGGGCCGGCGGCGCATGCCGGCGGGGGGCTGATCAGCCGAGCGGCAGCTCCAGGGCGGCTTCGTCTCCGCTCAGAGAGCTGATCGCGGTGGTGCTGTCCACCTTGCCGGTGAAGGCGTACAGCTTGTCGCGACTGTTGACGACCAGGGCCAGGCGGTGGCCGTCCGGCAGGTCGTAGGCGGCGGGCTGGAGGCGCCAGATGACGGTCCGGTCCTCGTTGGGGTCCAAGTCGGTGACGGTGCAAGGCTCGTGGGTGATGATCCGCGCGGTGCCGTCCGGGGCGACGTCGAAGAGGTAGGCGACCAGGGTGGCGTCGCGCTCCGTGTTGCGGACGGTGACCCGCACGGTCGCGGTGCCGCGGATCCGGCGGGCCACGCCACCCGTGCCGGTCAGCTGTTCGGTGGCCCAGACCAGCAGCCGCGGCCGCTCGAACGCGGCCAGGTCGTAGGGCTTGGGGTTGCCGAACCACTCCTTCTGCCCGGTCTTGATGATGTCGTCCATCGCGGTGGCTGCGGTCTCGTGCCCCGCGGTGAAGCTGCGGCTCCAGCCGGCGGCCTGCTTGTCCTGCAGCATGCCGTCGCCGTTGCCGCCGTTGCCGTTCAGGTACCAGGTCTCGATGCTGGTGGTGACGTCGCTCAACTCCGCGCTCGGCTCGCGGTGGGCCGGGACGGTGATCCGGTTGCCGAGTCCGGGGACCGGCTTGGTCTGGTAGGTGAACATGACCTGGTTGTTCACCTGCGGCCAGCTCGGCACCTCGTTGTCGACACCGCGCAGGAAGTGGTCCAGCCAGTCGTAGGCCTCCTGCATCGGCACCTTCAGCCCGGGGAACGGCAGACCGCCGACCAGCCCGGCGAGGCCGGGGCCCTCGGGGGCGCCGTGGTCGCCGATCCACATGTTCAGGTGCTTCGGCACGGCGAGCCGGTCGAAGGTGTCGAGCACCGAACCGGCCGGGAACAGGCTCTCGTGCCAGGTGTTCGAGACGAAGGTCGGGATGCCCCGCGCATTGGTGACGTCCACGTACGCCTCCGGGGACCGCTCGGTGCCCCAGGCCACCACCTCGTCGAGGTTCGCGCCCTTCTCGAAGTCCTTGAGGATCTGCCAGGTCTCCGGGGCGAACTTCGTCTCCTCCTTCCCCTCCGGGGCGCCGGTGAACCCGATCAGCGCCTTGACGGCCATGATGTGGCGGGTGCCGTTGTCGTACAGGCTGGTGGCCAGGTTCCCCCAGGTGCTCAGCGCGACCACGGCGGACACCCGGTTGGCCGGGTCGTGCGCGGCGACCAGCTGGCTGATCCCGGAGCCGTAGGACTCGCCGAGGAAGCCGATCCGGCTCGGGGCGAAGTACTCCTGCGCGTAGTCGAGCACGGTCGAACCGTCGGCCCAGTCGTGGGGGCCGGCGACCTCGATGTAGCCGTCGGACGTGGATACCCACCCGGGGATCCCGATACCGCGGGGGGTGTAGGCCAGCACGTGGTAGCCGCGCGACGCCAGCGTGAGGTAGGAGTACATGAACGGCAGCCAGCCGTACGGGTTCCAGCCGGCGGGCATGACCACGAGCGGGCGCGGCTCCGAGGTGTTCAGCTTGATGGTGAACGCCGACAGCCGGGTCCCGTCCGAGATGATGCGCGGGAGGCTGAACGTGGAGACCTCCCGCACGCCGGCGACCAGCCGAGCCAGCTCGGCGGGAAGTTCACCACCCTCCCCGGGGGCCTGGAGGGCCGCGAGCAGCGCCCTGGCCACGTTGAGCGCCGCCGGGTTGATGTCGAGACCGGCGCCGGACCAGATGCCGTTGGTGGCGATGTCGTTGAGCGTCGCGTCGGTGATCGACGGAATCGGCTCTCCGCTGGCAGAGGTCACACGTACCACCTTTTCCAGATCGACAGGGACGCCCCGAACGGGCGCCGCCCTGCATCCTGATCGAGAGCAAAGGGGAATGAACTGACGACACGTCAGAGGCAACCTGAACGAGTGAACTTGGTCCCGCGCTCTTAACAACAGCAAGCAGCTGCCGAGAAGCGGTCCGGACGGCCCCGGGCGGAAGTCTCGGCGATCCGCTCGGTGATCCGCGGTTGAGCAGTTGGCGACTCCAGCACCCGGCCGGCGTCGGGCCGGCCGATCCGCTGCCAGACGACCTCGTCGATGGAGAGCCGGACGTAGCCGCGCCGCTCCAACTCCTTGGCATAGGTGGTCTTGCCCGCACCCGGGAGGCCGCACATCAGCAACACGGTGCTCAATCCCTGTGTCATGGCCAGAGGTTAGCCCGACTCCGCATCAACCTGGGGATGTAAATCCGTGGGCCAACGCGCACGGCCGGCAGATCAATCGGCGGGTTGATGCCGCCCGCCCGCGCCGCGTGACACCGTTCCGCGCATGGACACCACGTCGTTCGCCGGCTCGAACGGACTGACGCGCCGTCGCATGCTGGGCGCCGCCCTGGCCTTGGGCGCAGCCGCCCCGCTCGGCCTGGCCTCCACCTCCTGGGCCTCCTCGCCTGCTTCACCGACGGCCGCTCCCGCCCGGCTCACCCTGCCCGCGCCCACCGGCCCGCACCCCGTCGGCACCGTCGCCCTGCACCTGCGCGACGCCTCCCGGCCGGACCGGCCGCCGGGGCCAGCCGATACCGCGAGCTGATGGCAAGCGTCTGGTACCCGGCCCGGCAGGCGGACGACTTCCCGCTCGCCCCCTGGCTGGCCGACGGCCCGATGCAGCTCTTCCTCGACGATGTCGGCTTCCCGCTCCCGCTCGCCCTCGCACCGCTCACCTCCGGGCACGTGGGCGCGCCCGTCCACCGCAGCGACCACCGGCTGCCCGTCGTCGTCTACGCGCACGGTGCGCACAGCCACCGCGGCGACCACACGATCATCGTCCAGGAGCTCGCCAGCCACGGCTACGTCGTGGTCACCGTCGATCTCCCCCATGACGCCTTCACCCAGTTCCCCGACGGCCCGGCGGTCACCCCGTCCAGGGACCCGCAGGTCGACACGGGTGTGCGCGCCTACATCCCGGACTTCCGTTTCGTGCTCGACTGCGTCGAGGACCTCGCCGCCGGCCGCAACCCCGACGCCGACCGCCGCGAGCTGCCCGAGGGCCTGCTCGGCGCCCTCGACCCGCAGCGCATCGGCATGTTCGGCTGGTCGAAGGGCGGCAGCGTCACCGCCCAGACGACGGTCGTCGACCCGCGCGTCCGGGCCGGGCTGAGCCTCGACGGGCCGATGATCCCGACCATCACCACCGACCTCGACCGGCCGTTCCTGATGATGACCGCCGTCTGGCCCCGCACCCCGGGCTCCGACGCCGAGACCTTCTGGACCCACCTGCGCGGCTGGCGGCGCACCGTCCAGGCGGAGGGCGCCGTCCACAACTCGTACGGGGACGACATGACGCTGATCCCGCAGGCGGGAAAGCTGCTCGGGATGAGCGAGCAGCAGATCCAGCAGCAGGTCGGCACCCTCGACCCCGGGCGCGGGATCCTCATCCAGCAGGCCTACCCGCTCGCCTTCTTCGACCTGCACCTGCGCCACCGGCGCGGGCACCTGCTGGACGGGCCTTCGCCGCGCTTCCCGGAGGTGACGTTCATTCCGTAGGTCGGTTGCGGGCGCGACCTACGGGAAAGCCCCTGGTACCCGGCTGCGGCCGGGTACCAGGGGCTTCTTCCGTCTGCGCCGCTACGAGGTCTCGGCGCGGATCTCCTCCAGCGACTCGGCCAGGACGGCCCGCGCCCGGGTGAACCAGTCGGCGATCACCGCGGTCTCGTCCGGCGTGTAGTCGGCGAACAGCGCGCCGATCCGCTCGTAGAACGGGCCGTAGACCTGCAGGATGCGCTGCTGCGCGTCGTCCGCCATCACCACCCGCACCCGGCGCCGGTCGCCCGGGTCGGCCTCGCGGCGGGCGTATCCGGCCTTCTCCAGCCGGTTGAGCACCCCGGTCACCGCCCCGGTGGTCAGCTGCGCCCGCTCGGCGAGGTCACCGGCGGCCATCGACTCGCCGGCGAGCGCCGCCTCGATGACGAAACCGAGGCAGGTCAGGTCGGTGACGTTGAGCCCGAGCCGGGCGGCGATGTCCTGCTGACCGAACTGGGCCAACGCGATCATCCGGTCCATCGCGTACAGCGCCTGCTCGGGCGTCGCCTGGGGGCGCGGCTTGCCCTTCACCCAGGATCTCCTTAGCATCTAAGTAACTTATCTCGTGAGATAAACGAAATGGGGCATCACCCTTTCTCGTTCACCGCCACCCGCCCATCTCACACCACAGGAGGAACCATGAGTGCACACGGTGACCACGACATGGGCCACACCGTCGCGGGCTGGACCGGCTCCACCATCGCGACCCTCGGCTTCGCGGTCGCGGGCGTGTCCCTCGTCCTCGGCTCGGCACCCGGCCTCTGGGCGGGCGGAGCACTCACCGCGCTCGGCGGACTCGCCAGCTGGCTGCTGCACCTCGCCGGCCGGGGCAAGCCCACCGGCCCCCGCCCACCCCACCTACGCCACTGGCGCACCCCCGACCCGTCCGGCCGCCGAGGCCACCCGAACTGCCTCGGCTGCCGCCTCGCAGGGCGCGGGCCCCAGGCCGAGGGGGCGAGGACGTCACCGGCCTCGCGCGGTCCGGTGGCGCCACCACGCGGCGGACGGCGCGTCATGAACCGGCAACAGTAGCCGCATCGGAAGCGATACGAACTGGTCCGGTCACGAACCCGTACGTAGAGTGCACGAAGGCCGTCATTCAGACGGCACGGGGGGAAGCACACAGGGCGGGGGCCATGGCAGAGGGTTCGAGCTACACGATCCAGGCAGGCGGAGCCGAGGGGCAGGCGAAGGCGCTGGACAAGGCGTCCCTGGACCAGGACAAGATACGCGCGGCGACCATCGACCCCGTCGACCTCGCCGAGAACGTGTACGGCGGTGAGGACGCCGACCCGGCGTACCAGAACTTCCGCACCGCGTGGCAGTCCGAGACCACAGTGATCCAGGGAGCCCTGAGCGAGCTGGCGCTCAAGGTACGCCTCTCCTCGCACAACTACCAGAAGGCCGAGAGCGCTGCGGTGGCCGGCCTCCGGGAAGCGGCCTCCGGCGGCGACTACCGCCCCTTCGGCTGAACACGGCACCACGGGGATCAGGGGGGGCTGACAAACCGACATGGCGAAGGAATCCACCGCTCAGCGCCGCAAGGCGCTGGGCGAACGGCTGAAGGACGTCCGCGAGGCGGACTCCAAGAACGACCTCATCGACGCGATCAAGGGCGCCCTCGCCGTCCACGCGCCGCTCGGGTCCCCGAGCGCCATCGAGGCCGCCGGAACCCGCTTCAAGAACGCGGCCGCCAACTCGGACCACCTCCACCAGGATGTCGTGAAGATCGCCGACTCCCGTCTACCGGACGTCTGGACCGGCAACACCGGTGCAAAGGCGGCCGAGGTGGTGAACGCCGCGGGCCGCGCACTGGACCGCCAGACCACGGCGCTCCACAACGGCGGGATCGCCCTGCACAGCCTGGCGGACGCGCTGCGTGCCGCCCAGAGCCAGGACAGCACCGCACGCTCCGAGCTCCAGCAGGTGCTGAACCAGCTCGGCGGGAGGGAAGGCTTGCTCGACGAGTGGTTCGAGGACGACGACGACGAGGCCAAGCGCAAGAAGGCACAGCAAGCCGCCATCCCTCACGTCGAGTCGATGCTCGACGCCGCCAAGAAGGCCGACGAGGCGGCGCGGGCGGCCGCCCGTGACCTCAACAAGCTGGCGTCCGAGGCCCGGGCCGGCAAGTTGCCCGTGATCAACGGGGTCACCAGCGCGGACAAGCTGGTCCTGGCCGAGACCTCCGGCCCGGACGGCCCGACCG
Organism: Kitasatospora sp. NPDC004669; assembly: GCF_040609455.1. Lineage (NCBI taxonomy): Bacteria > Bacillati > Actinomycetota > Actinomycetes > Kitasatosporales > Streptomycetaceae > Kitasatospora > Kitasatospora sp. NPDC004669. The sequence continues at coordinate 117,110 of NZ_JBEXKB010000021.1, read as the reverse complement.
AACTGAACGAGCTGCTGACCGCCAACGACATGAAGCGCTCCGGCGAGTACCTCAACAAGATGAACGACAAGGACCGGGGAGACTTCGAGAAGCTGCTCGCCACCTCCAGCTCCCCGCAGGAGCGCGCCTATCTGATGAAGGCGCTGGCGGCCGGTCACAACATGGACGAGATCCGCACTTTCCAGAACAAGATCCACGGCAAGGACCCGGAGTGGCTACGCACGCACCTGACGCCCGTTTACACCAAGAGCGAGGACAAGTCCAGCGGCGGAGTCAATGACGACGGCTCCAACAGGAACACGGACATGGTGAACTTCGGCACCGGCGTATGGAGGCAGAAGCTCGGCGAAAACGCCGGCGAGAATACCTGCGTCGCCTCCTCCACCATCACCGCCCGGGCGATGGTCGACCCGCTCTACGCCCTGGACCTGACCGGCGGTCCGTCCGGCCAGGAGAACGACCCGGAGGCGTTCCAGAAGCGACTGCTGGACGAGGAGCACCGTGTGCACGCGGAGGGCCACGGCAACGAGAAGGGCATGGAGGCGGACGGCAAGGGGCAGGTGCTGGAGAAGGAGGTCAGCCCGCATACCGGCGCCGACTTCGACTACAAGAAGCTGCCGGACGACAACGCCCGGCGTGAGATCCTGCCGGACATCGAGAAGGCGGTCACCGACGGCAAGCCGGTCCCGATCGGGGTCGAGGGCCACAACAAGGACGGCAAGCGCGAGGGCCACGCCCTGCTGATCGTCGGTCAGGAGGGCAACATGCTGCAGATCTACAACCCCTGGGGCTTCACCACCTGGGTCAGCGAGGACGACTTCATCAACGGCCACATGGACCGGGCAGCGGATAACCGGGTGCCAACCGCCTACGCCGTCCACCTGCCGAGGTGACCGGGCCGTGAAGGCACTCACAAAGACACCGCTGCGGGCGGTGGCGCTGTCGGTCGTACTGGCGGCCGGCCTGACGGCCTGCGGGTCGGACGAGCCGGACCGCGGCCGGGTACTTCGCACGGACGAGCGCTCGGTGAGCCTCGCCGTCGGCCAGCGCTTCTCGATCGCCGTCTGGGACAACGCCTCGGACGGCGACTACTGGAACATTGTCGACCCGAAGCCGGACGCCGCCGTCGTGACCAACGTCGGCGAGGTGCACGACCTCCCAGAAGAGTCGAAGGCCGCAGACGGTGCCGGCGGCACCCGCTATTACATCTTCAAGGCCAACGGCAGCGGGACCACCACCATCACCCTCTTCAACTGCTATCGCACACTCTGCAACCACCCGAAACTCGGCGACGACGAGAGCAGGAAACGGGTCGTGCGCAACACCTACACGGTGACCGTCCGATGACCGCCAACGACCGCTTCCGCCCCAAGACGGACGACGAGCTGCGACAGCTCGACGTGCCCGCCATACTCCGCTACGGCCTGGCCTTCGCCGGCCCCCACCGGACGGCCCTCTTCGGTGAGGGCGCCATCGCCGCGGCGCTGGCCGCCGACGGGCTGGGGGTGTTCCCCCGCTCGCTCGCGTTCCTCGCCGAGGTGGTGCGCGCCGGTGGCGCCCGCTACGCCGCCGACCTCGCCGAGCCGCTGCCCGGCGAGGAGCCGACCCGGCTCGCCCGGGAGTGGCTGAGCTCGGCCGCCACCACCATCACCACCACCGACGGCGACCAGCTGCTCGCCCGCTGGCTGGACGCCGTCGCGGAGATCCTGGGCATGCGCCGGGATGTCCGCTCCGGCCCGGCCAACGGGACCAGCTGAACCGGGAGCAGGTGCGGTCAGACGGACATCCCCGCCGTCGCCACGGCCGTGGGCGGGGTGGTGCTGCCGACGGGGGTGCCGAGGGATCCGCTCCAGGTCGGACCGGGGTACGGCGAGGGCCCGCAGCGCGGTGCGCTGCGGGCCCGGCACACCGGGTGGTGGCCCGGCCACCTGGGGTCAGATGCTCGCGGCCAGCTCGGTGCCCTGCTTGATCGCCCGCTTGGCGTCCAACTCGGCGGCCACGTCGGCGCCGCCGATCAGGTGCGCCGCCACGCCGCGCTCGCGCAGCGCCTCGTACAGGTCGCGGCGCGGCTCCTGGCCGGTGCAGAGCACCACGGTGTCCACGGGCAGGAGTTGACGCTCGCCGTCGACGGTGAAGTGCAGCCCGGCGTCGTCGATCAGGTCGTAGCTCGCACCGGCGACCATGGCGACGCCGCGGTGCTTGAGCTCGGTGCGGTGGATCCAACCGGTGGTCTTGCCGAGCCCGGCGCCGACCTTGCTGGTCTTGCGCTGCAGCAGGTGGACGCTGCGCGGGGGCTTGGGCCGCTCGGGGGTGCGGAGTCCGCCGCGCTCGCGGTACTCCGGGTCGATGCCCCACTTGGCCTGGAACACCGGCGGGTTGAGGCTGGCCTCGTCGCCCTGGTCGGTGAGGAACTCGGCCACGTCGAAGCCGATCCCGCCCGCACCGAGGATGGCGACCCGCTCGCCGACGGCGGCGCCGTCGCGCAGCACGTCCAGGTAGCCGAGCACGCTGGGGTGGTCGATTCCCGGGATGTCGACGGGAGTTCGGGGCGTGACGCCGGTCGCGAGGACGATCTCCTCGAAGCCCTCGGCGGCGAGCCGCTCGGCGGTCACGACGGCGCCGAGGCGCTGGGTGACGGCCAACTCGGCCAGCCGGGTGCGGTAGTAGCGCAGCGTCTCGTTGAACTCCTCCTTGCCGGGGATGCGGCGGGCGATGTTCAGCTGCCCGCCGACGGCCTCGGCGGCGTCGAACAGGGTGACGTCGTGGCCGCGCTCGGCGGCGGAGACGGCGAAGGCGAGCCCGGCCGGTCCGGCTCCGACGACGCCGATGCGCTTGCGCGACTTGGTGGCGGAGAGCACGAGTTCGGTCTCGTGGCAGGCGCGGGGGTTCACCAGGCAGGAGGTGATCTGGAGGCTGAAGGTGTGGTCCAGGCAGGCCTGGTTGCAGCCGATGCAGGTGTTGATGGCGTCGGCGCGGTCGTCACGCGCCTTGGCGACGAAGTCGGCGTCGGCGAGCAGCGGGCGGGCCATCGAGACCAGGTCGGCGTAGCCGTCGGCGAGCAACTGCTCGCCGATCTCCGGGGTGTTGATGCGGTTGGTGGTGACCAGCGGGATGCCGACCTTGCCCATCACCCGCTTGGTGACCCAGGCGAAGGCGCCGCGCGGCACGGAGGTGGCGATGGTGGGGATGCGGGCCTCGTGCCAGCCGATGCCGGTGTTGATGACGGTCGCGCCGGCGGCCTCGACGGCCTGGGCGAGCTGGACCACCTCGTCGAGGGTGGAGCCGCCGGGCACCAGGTCGAGCATGGAGAGCCGGTAGACGATGATGAAGTCCTCGCCGACCCGCTCGCGGACCCGGCGGACGATCTCCACCGGGAAGCGCATCCGGCGCTCGTACGGGCCGCCCCACTCGTCCTCGCGGCGGTTGGTGGCGGCGACGATGAACTCGTTGATCAGGTAGCCCTCGGAGCCCATGATCTCGACGCCGTCGTAGCCGGCCCGCCGGGCGAGTTCGGCGCAGCGGGCGAAGTCCTCGACGGTCTGCTCGACCTGCTCGGCGGTGAGCTCGTTGGGGACGAAGGGGCTGATCGGGGCCTGCAGGGCGCTGGGGGCGACCAGGTCGCGGTGGTAGGCGTAGCGGCCGAAGTGCAGGATCTGCAGGGCTATCTTCCCGCCGGCGGCGTGCACGGCGTCGGTGACCACCCGGTGCTTGTCGGCCTCCTCCTCGGTGGTCAGCATCGCGCCGCCCTCCCAGGGGCGCCCGGCCTCGTTGGGGGCGATGCCGCCGGTGACGATCAGGCCGACGCCGCCGCGGGCGCGCTCGGCGTAGAAGGCGGCCATCCGCTCGTAGCCGCCGGGGGCCTCCTCCAGGCCGACGTGCATCGAACCCATGATCACGCGGTTGGGCAGGGTGGTGAAGCCGAGGTCGAGCGGGCTGAGCAGGTGCGGGTAGCGGCTGCTGCCGGGCGTGGAGCTCATCGACGTCTCCTGAAGGGGCGGCCAGTGGGGATTGTTACCGCAGGGTAGGGGACGGTCGAGGTGCTATGCAACTAGTTGCATAGCCAGGCGCGGGGAAAGCACGGGAGGAAGCGCGGGAGGAGCCGTACCGCCCCCGCGCCCCCGCCGGGCGGCGTATCGTCGTGTCCGACGTCGCGGGACTCGTGAGAGGGGGCGACCGTGCGGGGTGGCTCGGTGGCCGTGGTCGGGGGCAGCATCGCCGGAAGCGCGTTCGCCGGCGCCGCCGCCCGGCTGGGCGCGGAACGGGTCGTGGTGCTGGAGCGCAGCCCCGGTCGGCTGGAGGACCGCGGCCTGGGAATCTGCACCCACAACGACCGCTTCGCCGAACTGGTCGACGCCGGACACCTCGCCCCGGACACCCGCCGCCACCGTCTCACCGTGCGCAGTTGGGTCACCCGGGAGCCGGCCGGCGGGGGCGACGGCCCGGACGGGCGCGGGCGGCTGCTCTGGGCCCAGCCGTTCCCGTTCCACTCCCACCACTGGGCCGTGCTCTGGCAGGCCCTGCGGGAACGGACACCCGACACGGTGGAGTACCGGCTGGACACCACCGTCGCGGCGGTCGGCGGCGACCACGGCGGCGGGTGGGTCGAATCGGCGGACGGCACCCGTACGCCGTACGACCTGGTGATCGGTGCGGACGGTTACCGGTCGGTGGTCCGCGCCGCGGTCTGCCCGCAGGCCGTGCCCGAATACGCCGGGTACGTGTGCTGGCGCGGCAGCTACGACTCCGCGCTGCTGGCCGAACTGCCCGGCGGGGCCTCGGTCTGGCCCGAGGAGGAGTGCATCACCGTCTGCTACCGCGGCGGCCAGGTCGTGATCTACCGCATCCCCGGACTCGCCCCCGGGAGCACACAGGTGAACTGGGTCTTCTACACGCCCACCCCGGACTGGCTGCGTCTGGACGGCCCGACCGCCGTCGCGGCGGGCTCCCTCACCGACGGACAGCTGGACGGGCTCCGGCGGTTCGCACGGCGGCACCTGCCTCCGTACTGGGCCGGCGTGGTCGCGCTGACTCCGCGCGAACGGACCCTGCTGCAGCCCGTCTACGACCTTGCGACCCCGCGCCGTACGGCCGGCCGGCTGCTCATCGGCGGGGACGCGGCGACCATCGTCCGCCCGCACAACACCAGCGGCGCGGTGAAGGCGCTGCAGGACGCGCACGCCTTCGAGCAGGCCGGGCGACGGCTCGACGACGGGTCCTGGTCGTCCCTGCCGGCCGAGTACGACCGTGAAACCAGCGCGGCCGGGCTGGCGTTGGTGGACCTGGGCCGCACGCTCGGCCGGGCACAGGTCACCGAGGCCCCGGACTGGTCGACCATGGACGAGCCGGCGATGACCGCCTGGTGGCGGGAACAGCTCACCGGCAGCGGGGGTTTCGGCGGCCACGCGCTCGGACGGACCGACTGAGCCGGTCCACCCGGGCGGACCGGCTCGGCCGACCGGGCCGGACGACCGCCGAACCCCCTCAGACCACTGCGTGGATCAGACGTTCACGCCGTAGTCGGTGGCGATGCCGCGCAGGCCGGAGGCGTAGCCCTGGCCGATGGCGCGGAACTTCCACTCGGCGCCGTTGCGGTACAGCTCGCCGAAGACCATCGCGGTCTCGGTGGAGGCGTCCTCGCTCAGGTCGTAGCGGGCGATCTCCTGGCCGTTGGCCTGGTTGACGATCCGGATGAAGGCGTTGCGGACCTGGCCGAAGTTCTGCAGCCGGGCGTCGGCGTCGTAGATCGACACCGGGAAGACGACCTTGGCGACGTCCGCCGGCACCCGGGCCAGGTCGACCTTGATCTGCTCGTCGTCGCCGTCGCCGCCACCGGTCAGGTTGTCGCCGCTGTGCTCGACCGAACCCTCGGGGCTGCGCAGGTTGTTGAAGAAGACGAAGTGCTGGTCCGAAACCACCTTGCCGAGCGCGTTGCACAGCAGCGCACTGGCGTCCAGGTCGTAGTCGGCCCCGGTGGTGGTGCGCACGTCCCAGCCGAGACCGACGATCACGGCGCTCAGACCGGGCGCCTCCTTGCTCAGCGAGACGTTGCCGCCCTTGGCCAGCGAAACTCCCACAATGCCCTCCTCGGATCTCTCCCTGCGGACGAATCTACAACACTGTAGAGATCCCGAGAATCCGCCTGCGGGCGGGCCCACCCCGGGAATTTCTCAGGGACGCGAACCGGAACCGCGGCCCCACCCCACGTCGTCGATGATGATCCGCAGCGCCCCGGGCACAGTACCGGCCGGGGCGCCGGGCCCGCAGGGCCGACCTAGACTGGCCCTGGCCGCTCTGCTCGGGGTTCGCCTTGACGGGTTCGCCCCGAACCTGATGCGAGGCCCTCGCGGGAGGTTCCCATGCGCCAGCGGTACAGCTTTCACGTCGACCGGGCCGGGCACTCGATCACCGTCAACGTCCGCTCCGGCCGGATCACCGAGACCGAGCTGCTGGTGGACGGCAGGGAGTGCGCCTTCCATCGCGTCCACAGCCACGGCAGCTACCCGCTGACGCTCTCCGGCCAACTGCCCGGGGAGCCGCCGCAGCCACTCGTGGTGACGCTCGACCGTACGGGCCGGGCCGAGCACCCGCTGGCCTGCGTGCTGGCGGTCGCGGGCGCCGAGCAGCCGGTGCCGGAGCGTACGGCGCGCTGAAACCGCCCGCGGGAGTGGTTTGCGGACGAATCGCGCGAAAACCTACAATCGTCCGTCCGGCTCCACCCCTCCCCGCCCGAAGGCCTCCGCATGACCTCCCCCACTTCCCCCACCACCCCCGACGCCTTCGACGAGCTGCTGCGCGACGTGATGGCCGACGCCGAGCGCTTCGGCCACCGCCAGCACGTCCGGCTCACCTGGCTCGCCGTGCGCCGCCACGGCGCCACCGCCGCACTCGACCTGGTCGGCGAGGGCATCCGGCGCACCGCCACCAAGGCCGGGGCGCCGCAGAAGTTCCACGTCACCATGACCCGGGCCTGGGTCGAGCTGGTGGCCCACCACGCCGAGGGCGCGGCCGACTTCGAGGAGTTCGCCGCCCGCCACCCCGAGCTGCTCGACCGAAACCTGCTCAGCCGCCACTACCGGGCCGAGACCCTGGCCGACGAGCGGGCCCGCACCGCCTGGGTCGAGCCGGACCTCGCCCCCTTCCCCTGGACGCGCTGACCTCCCACCGCCCCTCGCCGCCCCTCGCCGAAAGCCGTCCGAAGAGCGCGCCGAAACGCACCGAAATCCCGCACGGCTACTTTGCTAGCAAGCTAAGCTGCTAGCATCGTCCCCGTGGGAGACGACGATGTGAAGCAGTTCAACGTGTACCTGCCGATCGGCCTGATCAAGCAGGTCAAGTTCCGCGCCATCGAGGAGGAGCTGTCGCTCTCGGCGCTGGTCGCCGCGGCGCTGCGCGCCTACCTCGATGTCCCCACCGCCCAGCACGAGCAACCGATCGACGAAATCGACGAATCCGTCCAGGAGGACTGAGATGACGACCGAAGGCATCGAAGCCGTGTTCATCGAGACCCACAACTGGGGCAAGTCCGCGAAGTTCTTCCAGAGTCTCGGCTACCAGCTGGAGTTCGAGACCGACCACAACTCCGGCCGGCTGCGCAACGGTGACGGACCGACCGTGTTCATCGCGGAGGTCCCCGCGGACCGGGAGACGCCGCTCCAGCTGGTGCTGAAGGTCGCCGACGCCGACGCCTTCCAGCCCGGCGAGGGCATGGAGGTGGTGACCCCGTTCGAGGACACCCACTTCGGGACCAGGCTGATGACCGTCCGCGACCCCGACGGGCGACTCTGGAACCTGCAGGCACCGGCCAAGGCCCAGTCGTAACGGTCCTCTTCTGAGGACAACTGCCCGGCCGGTACGGCGAATCCGCCGTACCGGCCGTCGGTGTCACTACCGCACTACCGCTCCGGAGCGACCTCGGCGACGATCTCCTCGACCGTCTTCCGGGCCCGCTCGGCGTCCCCCGCCACCAGCCCGATCCGGGTCCGGCGGTCGAGCACATCGGCCACGTCCAGCGCGCCCTCATGGGTGACCGCGTACGCGATCTCGGCGCGAGTCACGTCGAGTCCCTCCGCCACCGGCGCCAGCTCCCCCGCCGCCAGCACCTCGCGGGCCGCACCGCCGTGGCGGGCGAGCAGCGAGGCGGGCACTCCCTGGACGGGCAGCGGGCGGCTGTCGCGGTGGCCGGGGGCGCCGACCAGCGGGAGGCGGGCCGTCCAGCAGGTACGGGCGGGCAGGCCGTGCAGCCGGACGGCGGCGTCCACCGCGTCCTCGGCCATCCGCCGGTAGGTGGTGAGCTTGCCGCCGACCACGGTGACCACCCCGGACGGGGACTCCAGCACCGCGTGCTCCCGGGAGATGTCGGCGGTGTTCCCGCCCCCGGTGTCGATCAGCGGGCGCAGCCCGGCGTAGGCGCCACGCACGTCCGCCCTGGTCAGCTCGGTGGCGAGGGCGGCGTTGACGGTGTCGAGGAGGAAGGTCAGCTCGGACTCGGTGGGCTGCGGCTCGTCCGGGACCGGGCCCGGGGCGTCCTCGTCGGTCAGACCGATCGCCACCCGGCCGAGCTGCTGCGGCAGGGCGAAGACGAAGCGGCTGGTGGAGCCGGGCACCGGCACGGTGAGCGCGGCGGCCGGGAACCCCAGGGTCGCGGCGTCGACCAGCAGGTGGGTGCCGCGGCTGGGCCGCAGCTTGATCGAGGTGTCCACCTCGCCCGCCCAGACACCGGTGGCGTTGATGACCGCGCCCGCGGTGACGGTCAGCTCCTGGCCGGTCAGCGTGTCCACCAGCCGCGCCGAGGTTCCGGTGACGGACTCGGCCCGCACCCGGGTCAGCACGCTCGCCCCGTACTGCGCGGCGGTGCGCGCCAGGGCGACCACCAGTCGTGCGTCGTCGACGAGTTGGCCGTCGTGCGCGACCAGCGCGCCGCGCAGTCCCGCGGTCCGCACGCCGGGCACCAGCTGGCGGGTGCGGGCGGCGTCGACCCGGCGGACCCGGGGCAGCAGGGCGCCCGGCGTCCCGGCGCTGAGCCGCAGCGCGTCCCCGGCGTGGAAGCCCGCGCGGATCAGCGCGCTCTGGCCGGGACGCAGCAGGTCCGGGAGCAGCGGCACCAGTTGGGGCAGGGCGCGGACCAGGTGCGGGGCGGTGCGGGTCATCAGCACGCCACGCTCGACCGCGCTCTCCCGGGCCACCTTGATCCGGCCGGAGGCGAGGTAGCGCAGGCCGCCGTGCACCAGCTTGGAGCTCCAGCGGCTCGTACCGAAGGCGAGGTCGCGGGACTCGACCAGCACGGTGCGCAGGCCGCGCGAGGCGGCGTCCAGGGCCGCCCCGGCCCCGGTGACGCCGGCGCCGATCACCAGCAGGTCGATGTGCGGGTCGTCGGCGAGCGCGTGGAGCTCGAACGTCCGGCGGGCGGCGTTGAGTCGGCTGGTTCCGGCGAAGGGACCGGTGGATGGACCGGCGGTGGGCGTCAAGGCGCGAGGTATCCGTTCAGTGCTCTGGCCAGTTCGCGCCGCCAGGCCGCCTCGGTCAACAGGGAGGCGACCATGCGGTGCGACTGGACGGTGGACTGGGCGATCAGCAGGACCATGGCCGCCAGTTCGGTCGACTCCCCGGCCCGGATCGAGCCGCCGGCCTGCCCCTGTTCGATGCCGGTGCGCAGGGCCTCCAGCAGGCCGCGCTGGCTGGTGCCGAGCCGTTCCACCACGTACTGGAGCAGCAGGTCGTCGTCGGAGTGGAGCAGCGCGCCGAGCACCGGGTGGTCGCGCAGCCGGACGGCGACCTCGACCACCCGGTCCACGAAGACCTCCCGGCCGTGGACGTCCAACGCGGTGCCCTCAAGGGTGGCCAGGATCTCCCGGGTCAGGAGCGCCCCGATCACCGCCCGGACGTCCGGCCAGCGCCGGTAGACGGTCGGCCGGCTGACCCCGGCGCGGCGGGCGATCTCCGCCAGCTGGGTCCGGCGGACGCCGAGGTGGACGATCAGGTCGGCGGCGGCGTCCAGGATCGTGTCGTCGGTGCTGCGCGGTTGCTCGGCGGCGCTGTTCGCGACGCCACTGCTGCTCCCGACACGGTGGTTCCCGGCGCTGCGGGGCTGCTCGGCTGCTGCCGTCGGCTCGACGTTACTACTTGACATGATGTGTGAAACTGTAACGCATGGCACCTGAGACGCAAGCGGGACCGGCGAACGCCGCGCTGCCGCTCCCCCCGATGAAGTGGAACGCCTGGGGCGACCCGGCCCTCGCCAAGGAGCTGTCCGCCGACATCAAGGGACTGCTCGTCGCCGCCCTCGGTGTCACCGGCGACGCCGCCCCCGGGCCGAGCGCCGAGGAGGTCCTGCTGCGTCCCTCCCGGATCACCGCCGAAGACCTCAAGGCGCTGGCCGCCGCCGTCGGCGAGGCGCACATCAGCGCCGCCGACGCCGACCGCCTGCCGCGCGCCGGCGGCAAGTCCACCCCTGACCTGCTGCGCCGCCGCAGCCGCGAGCCGCAGGACGCGCCCGACGCCGTGGTCGTGCCCGGCAGCGAGCAGGAGATCGCCGCCGTCCTGGCCGTCTGCGCCGAGCACCGGATCGCCGTCGTCCCGTTCGGCGGCGGCACCAGCGTGGTCGGCGGCCTCGACCCCGAGCGCGGCGGCCTCCAGGCCGTCGTCTCGCTCGACCTGCGCCGCTTCGACCAGCTGCTCGACCTGGACGAGACCTCCGGCGAGGCCGTCCTCGGCGCCGGCCTGACCGGCCCGGCGGCGGAGGCACTGCTCGCCGAGCACGGCTGGGAACTCGGCCACTACCCGCAGAGCTTCCGCTTCGCCACCATCGGCGGCTTCGCGGCCACCCGCTCCTCCGGCCAGGACTCCGCCGGGTACGGGCGCTTCGACGAGATGGTTCGCGGCCTTCGCGTGGTCACCCCCGCCGGGGTGCTGGACCTCGGCCGCGCCCCCGCCTCGGCCGCCGGCCCCGACCTGCGCCAGCTCTTCCTCGGCTCCGAGGGCACCCTCGGCGTCATCACCGCCGTCCGGCTGCGCGTCCACCCGCTGCCCGCCGTCAAGGCGTACGAGGCGTGGAGCTTCCCCGACTTCGCCACCGGTACGGCCGCGCTGCGCGCCGTCGAGCAGCAGGGCACCGGCCCGACCGTGATCCGGCTCTCCGACGAGGCCGAAACCATGATCAACCTCGCCATGACCGAGCAGATCGGCGGCGCCCCGGCGGTCAGCGGTTGCCTGGCCGTCACCGTCTTCGAGGGCAGCGCCGAGCAGGTCGCCGCCCGGCACGACCTCACCCGCGAGGTCCTCCTCGCCGCCGGCGGCACCTCGCTCGGCGAGGAGCCCGCCCGGGCCTGGGAGCACGGCCGGTTCAACGCCCCCTACCTGCGCGACTCCCTGCTCAACGCGGGCGCTCTGTGCGAGACCCTGGAGACCGCGGCCGGCTGGAGCGCACTGCCCCACCTCCGGACGGCCGTCACCGAGGCGCTGACCGGCGCCCTGCCCGGCGCGCTGGTGCTCTGCCACATCTCGCACGTCTACCCGACCGGCGCCTCGCTGTACTTCACCGTCGTCTCCGCCCTGGGCGAGGACCCGCTCAGCCGCTGGGGCGTCGCCAAGCGCGCCGCCGGGGACGCCATCCTCGGCGCGGGCGGCACCATCAGCCACCACCACGCGGTCGGCGCCGACCACCGGCCCTGGATGACCGAGGAGATCGGCGACCTCGGCGTGCGCATCCTGCGCGCCGTCAAGGCCGAACTCGACCCGGCGGGCATCCTCAACCCCGGCAAGCTGATCCCATGACCGGCATGAGAACCGTCCGCAGGGTCGCCGTTCTCACCAACCCGGCGGCGGGCATCGGCCACGCCGAACCCGCCGCCCACCGGGCCGTCGCCCGCCTGCGCGCCCTCGGAGTCGAGGTCGAACCGCAGGCCGGGCGCTCCGCCGAGGACGGCGTCCGCCTGGCCCGCGAGGCGGCGGCGGACGGCGTGGACGCGGTGGTCGTGGTCGGCGGCGACGGCATGATCAACCTCGCCCTCCAGGCCCTGGCCGGCACCACCGTCCCGCTCGGTGTGATACCGGCCGGCACCGGCAACGACCACGCCCGCGAGTACGGCCTGCCGATCGCCGCCCCCGAGGCCGCCGCCGACGTCATCGCCGCCGGGCGGGTGCGCGGCATCGACCTCGGCCGGATCACCGGCCCGGACGGCGCCGTCCGCTGGTACGGCTCCGTCCTCGCCACCGGCTTCGACTCGCTGGTCAGCGACCGCGCCAACCGGCTGCGGTGGCCGCGCGGCCGGATGCGCTACAACCTGGCCATCCTCGCCGAGTTCGCCAACCTGCGCCCGCTGCCGTTCCGGATCACCCTCGCCGACGGCACCGTCATCGAACGCGACCTCACACTGGCCGCCGTCGGCAACACCCGCAGCTACGGCGGCGGCATGCTGATCTGCCCCTCCGCCCTCCCCGACGACGGCCTGCTCGACGTCACCCTGGTCGACGCCATGCCCCGGCTGCGGATCGCCCGCTTCTTCCCCACCATCTTCAAGGGCACCCACGTCAGCCACCCGGAGGTCACCACGCTGCGCACCGAATCCCTGCGGATCGAGTCCCCGGGCATCACCGCCTACGCCGACGGCGAGTTCATCACGGCCCTGCCGGTCGAGGTCACGGTGGAGCGCGAGGCCCTGCGACTGCTGGTGCCGTGAGCCGTGACGTCCCCCGGGCGGCCCACGCCGCCAGGGGGGACTCAGGCCCCGTCCGCGCGGGCCCGCCCCCTCCTGGCCGCCGCGATCACTGCCGCCGCACGCCGCACTGCACCTCCCGGGCGTTGCTCCGCGGCACCTGCTCCGGCTTCATCCGACGAGGCGGCGACGCCAGAGCAGCGGGCGTATCTCGATCGCGTCCGACGGGTCACCGCTCCAGACCGTCGGCAGCCCGACGGCCGCCAGGGCGGCGACCACCTCCTTGCCGACGGCCGTGGTGGTCTCCGACGACCCGTCGAAGCCGCCGTAGAGCAGGGTCAGGCCGTGCCCGGCGGCCGCGGACTCGGTGCACTGGGAGTGGAAGTAGACGAAGCCGCGCGCGTCCGGCTCCCCGGCCGCGCCGATCTCGGCCTGGCCGCAGGAGCGGCAACAGGTGAAGTGCTCCCGCGCGGTGATGCCGGTCTCCTCCAGGGCGGCGAAGGCACGGGCGAGGCGCTCCGGATCCGTCTCGCCGATCCAGCCGCTCTGCACGCCGACCCGCTCCAGCCACAGCCGGTCGGCGAGCTGCTCGGCCTGCGCCCGGGAGACCGGGCGTCGCTCCCCCGACACCAGGTACTCCTCCGCCTGCTCGGCGAGCCGGGCGCGGTCGGTGTAGCCGCAAGCCAGCGTCAGCCGCAGCTGATCCTCCAGCTCCCGCCGCTCGTCCGCCTCCAGCACCAGGGCAGGCACGGGCTCCGGCGGCCCGAAGTCGAGCGGTGCCCAGTCCAGGCCGTCACCCCAGCCCGGCTCCTGGCGCGCCCACCCCGTCATCGCCGCGACCACCGGCTCCGGCCCGTCCACCCGCACCTCGAAGTGCCGGGCGGCGGAACCGTCGCGGTGCTCCAGCGTGTAGTCGCCGCCGTCCTTGTGGCACATCTGGATGTACACGTCCGGCAGGTCCGGTATCCGCTGCACGACGAGGAAGGAGTCGGCCCCCGCGCCGATGCGCCGGACCAGCCCCGCCAGTTCCTCCGCGGTCATCCGAAGGTGCCGCGTGTCGTTCGTCTGCACCGTGATCGCCAGCATGCGGTCACCCTTGCACAGGCCACTGACACGATCGGCGCCGGCCCCTGACGGCTCAGGCCCGGTCCTCCCGCCGCAGACGGAACACCACATTGCGACCCCCCTCGGCGTCGTCGAAGTCCTCGGCCGGGTCGTGCGACATCCCGAGGCGCCGCATCACGGCCTGGGAGCGCAGGTTGGCGGCGGTGGTGAGGGCGAGGATCTCGGAGAGGTCGAGCGTGTCGAAGCCGTACGCGAGGACGGCGCGGGCCGCCTCCGTCGCGTAGCCGTGGCCCCAGGCGGAGCGCGCCAGACGCCAGCCGATCTCGACCCCGCCGACCAGGTCCTGCTCCTCGACGTCGTCCAGGCCGACGAAACCGACGAACTCGCCGCTCTCCCGCACCTCGACGGCCAGCCACCCGTACCCGCGCTTCTCGATCGCCACCTCGTACCGCGCCACCGAGGCGTCGCTCTGCTCGCGGGTGAGGGTGCCGCCGAGGTGCTCGCGGATCTCCGGGTCGGCGTTCATCGCGGCCCAGGGTGCGAGGTCGGCCTCCCGCCAGCGGCGGATCAGCAAGCGGTCGGTGCACAGTTCGTTCATGCCGCCAACCCAACGGCACCACGCCCGCCCGGGCAAGCGAAAAACGGGGTGCTTCGGAGACGGAGGCCGCGGCAGCCTACCGGCCGCCCGGAGCGCGATCCCGGCTCACAGCCGGATGCCGCCGAGCTGCCGGATCATGGTGAGGTCGTCGCGGATCGCCCAGCGCTCGGCGATCCGCCCTTCCCTCAGCCGGTACGCGAAGGCGACGTCCCGGGCGTAGTTCCCGCTGTGGGTGGGGAAGCCGAGGAAATCGCCGCCCGCCCAGTGGCCGGCCCGCAGGCCGAACTGGACGACCAGGTCGTCCTCGGCGACGGTGAGGCAGCTGCGCCAGTGGTCGTCCTCGAACTGCCCGGCCATCGTGGTCAGGTACTCCCGGGTGCCCACGAGGCCGGCCGGGCGGCCGGGGGCGAGGGCGTGGTTGACCAGGTCCGGAGTGCAGAGCTCGTCCAGGCGGGCGACGTCCCCGGCCCGGGCCAGGGCGTCGAAGCCGTCCACGATCTGCTTGTTGACCTCGGCGCTCATGACGTCCACCTCCCGCGGGGCAGCGGCCAAGGACTCCCCCGCTCTCGACGTTCCCACGGACGCCGCACGCCTTCCACCCGGGAGCGGCGGGCATTCCCGGGGGGGAATTGTCCGGCCGCCGCGCCGCTCCGAGGACGGGAGCACACAGTGCCCGACCGAACCCGTGAAGGAGCCGGCCATGACCACCGGTGCCCAGCAACTCGCCGACTGTTACGCCGCCTTGTGGACCGAGCCCGATGCCGGAGCACGACGGAAGGCGATCGAGCGACTTGGGTGCCCGCCGGCAACCCCCGCGACCTGATCGGATTCGCCCGCGGGGCCGAGGAGTCGGGCTTCTCCTCGCTGATCGTCGACGACTCCCCGCTCACCCCGCTCCCCGTCCTCACACGCCCCGCGTCGCGGTGACCCGCCCGGCCTCGATGGCCTCGACCAGCTCCGCGTGGTCGGCCGCCGTCCGGTCCGCGTACCGCATCGCGAAGTCGGCGACCGCCTCGGCGAAGGTGTCGGCACCACCCAGGTAGCCGGCGATGGCGAGGCGGTCGCCGGTGCGGGCGTGGGCCCGGGCGAGGGTGCGCCCGCACAGGTCGGCGTAGGCGCGCAGACCGGAGGGGGTCATCGAGTCGACCTCCACCGAGCCCTTCATGTCGCGCAGTTGGCGGCCGTAGAAGTGGCGCCCGGCCGGGCCGGCGGTCCAGCCGAGGAAGATGTCACTGGCGGCCTGCATCAGGTGCTGCCCGGTGACCACCCGGCGCCCGCCGTGGTGGGCGGTGATCTCGGCGTCCACCCGGGTGGGCGGCAGGTGGTCCTCGAGCACCGACCGGCCGGCCTCCTTGAGCTGCAGGAACAGCGGGTCACCGGTGTCCCTGCCCTCCAGCAGGAGGATGAAGCAGCGGGTGCCGACGCTGCCGACGCCGACCACCTTCATCGCCGCGTCCACGAACCGGTAGCGGTCCATCAGCACCCGGCGGTCCTCCGCCAGAGTGGCCCGGTAGTCGCTGAACACCTTGCCGATGTCGCGCAGTTCGGTCTTCTTCAGCGGCTCGATCAGCGGCGGCGAGCCGATGATCCGCCGCTGCCCGTCCCGCTCCTCGGTGAGCTTGCCGAAGGCCTGCAGGCTGGTGCGGCGCCGGGCGTGGGCGAGTTCGGCCTCGGTCCGTCGGCGCCGCTTGTCCTTGCCGACCAGCGGCAACAGGTCGGCGGCGTCGATCCGGCTGTACCAGACGTCGAGTTCACCCCTCCCGGCCAGCCGGCGCATCGCGGTGGCGTAGCTCTGGACGGCGGCGAGCGCGGCGTGCCGGGCGCGCTGGTCCCCCTGGCCGTTGTCCCGGCCGGCGACCGCGACGCTGGCGGCCAGGCGCTTGACGTCCCACTCGAAGGGCCCGGGGTAGGTCTCGTCGAAGTCGTTGACGTCGAAGAGCAGCGCGCGCTCCGGCGAGGCGTACACGCCGAAGTTCAACAGGTGTGCGTCGCCGCAGAGTTGGACGGTCAGGCCGGTGTTCGGGACGGCCGCGAGGTCGGCGGCCATCACGGCGGCGGCGCCGCGCAGGTAACTGAACGGGCTGTCGGCCATCCGCCCGTAGCGGATCGGCAGCAGCCGGGTGACCCGGTCGGCGCCCTGTGCCTCCAGCACACCGAGCGGGTCGGGCCGGTCGGCGGCCGGGATCCACCGGCCGTGGTCGGCGCGGGAGACGCGCTCACGGGCGGCCCGGCCGGTACGGCGGCGTTCGGCGGGGGTGGTCATGCGGCGGCTCCGTCCGTCACCAGGCAACCTTCAACGCGTACACCTCACCGCGACGCTAGGACACAAGCGCCGGAGGGCGCATGCCGCGCCCTCCGGCACTCGGCCGATCGGGTGAGGCCGACCGGTCACCCCACCGTGAAGTCGGCCATCATCGCCATGTCCTCGTGCTCCAGGTTGTGGCAGTGCATCATGTACGTCCCCGCGTAGTCGGTGAACCGCACCAGCACCTCCACCGCCTCGGCCGGGCGCAGGTCGACGGTGTCCTTCCAGCCCGCGTCCCACGGGCCCGGGTCCTTGCCGTTGCGCCCGATCACCTGGAAGTGGTCGAGGTGGAGGTGCACGGGGTGGTGCACGTCGGTGGAGAAGCGCCATCGTTCGACGCTGCCGAGCGCGGGGGTGGCGAGGCTGCGCCCGGGCTGGTACGGGTCGTCGTTGATGGTCCAGCCGTCGGAGCGGCTGCGGCGGAACCTGAAGTCGCGGGTGGTGACGGCCGCCGAGGCGTCCAACTCCTCCATCACGGACAGCTTGTCGGGCACCCGGGCGTCGTCGCTCACCGGCCGGGAGGAGACGTCGAAGCGCATCACCTCGGCGGTCCGCCCGCTGCCGAAGCGGTTGAGGAGGCGCACCTGGGTGCCGGGCGGGTAGCGGGAGAAGTCGACCACCACGTCGAAGCGTTCGGCCGGGGCGATCTCGATCCCGTCGTGGGCGACCGGGGCGGCGAGCAGCCCGCCGTCGGAGCCGATCTGGACCAGCGCGTCGCCGCCGGAGGGCTGCGGGTCGAGTTCGAGCCGGTAGAGCCGGGCGTTGGAGGCGTTGAGCAGCCGCAGCCGGTAGTGCGCGCGGTCGACGTCCAGGCGCGGCCAGGGGGCGCCGTTGACCAGGATGACGTCGCCGAGCACGCCGTTCATGTAGTCGTCGGTGACTCCGGGCACGGCGAGCGCGGCGTCGGTGGACGGGTAGCGGAAGGAGCCGTCTGCGGCGAAGGAGCGGTCGGCGAGCATCAGCGGCAGGTCGCGCTCGCCGCGCGGCAGCGGCAGGGCGCCCTCCTCGTCGTCGTGGACCAGGTGGAAGCCGGACAGGCCGCGCCAGACGCCGGGGCCGGTGAAGCCCATCCGGTGGTCGTGGTACCAGAGGGTGGCGGCGCGCTGCTTGCCCGGGTAGGTGTGGGTGCGCTCGCCGACCGTGTTGCGTCCCGCCGCGTGCCGCATCCCCGGCATGCCGTCCATGGTCCCCGGGGACATGGAACCCGGGGACACGGAACCCGGGGACATGGACGCGGCCGCGCCGGAGGACCCCACCGGCAGCAGCAGGTCCACCGGGTAGCCGTCGCTGTCCGCCGGGGTGTGCCCGCCGTGCAGGTGGACCACGGACGCCACCGGCAGCTCGTTGCGGTGCTTGATCACCGCCGCCCGCCCGGAGCGGGTGACCACGGTCGGCCCGGGGTAGCTGCCGCCGTACGTCCACGCCTCGGTCTTGACCCCGGGGAGGATCTCCAGCTCGGCGACCTTCTGGGTGATCTCGTAGTAATCGTTGGTGCCGTCGGTGCGCACCGGCTGGAGCACGGCCGGCACCGGCAGCGGCACCTGGAAGGCCTCCGGCAGGTCGAGTTCGCTGCTCAGCAGCCGGCCGGGGCGCCCCTCGGCGAGCAGCCAGGCCGCCGAGGGGACGGCGACGGCGGCCAGCGCACCCGCACCGAGCACCGAGGCGCCGATGCCAAGGAACCGGCGCCGGTTCACTTGCTCACCTCCACCGGCCCGCCGGGGCGCGGCAACCGTCCGCCGCCGTCCGCGCCGCCCTCGGGCAGGCCCGCTCGGGCCGGCAGCGGCAGCCGCCAGGCGCCGACCAGGCCGAACAGGACGCCGCTGACCAGCAGCACGCCGAGGGTGACGTGCACGCCCATCGCCCGGGCGTAGCCGGCCGCGATCTGGCCGACCACGGCGACGGCGAGCACGGCGGTGGTCCACAGCGGCCAGAGCGGGCCGCGACCGGGCCGCCGGACCAGCGCGGCCACCGCCAGCTGCAGCACCACCACGGTGCCGATCGTCATCGCGGTGCCCTCGTGGTCCTTGAGGGATTCGTAGGTGCCGTTCAGGAAGCTGCCGGCCAGCATGACCTGGAGCAGGGCCAGCAGCGCCAGCACGACAGTGGAGACCCGCAGCAGGATCAGCGGCCAGCGGGGTGCGGGAGCGGCAGGGGGACTACTCATGTCGGGCTACTCTCTGCTTCGGCGGGTCGGGCGGGGCGGGCGAGAGCGTAGCTGATCGGCCATCATGATCAGGTAAATCAAAGGTATTTGGCGGTTCCCACCACCCCTTTTGCGTCGGCTCCCCAGGGTTTGTCACCCGCCCGGGGCTGGGCTGTCCCCAGGGCCTGCCGCAAGACCGGCCCGTTACACGGGCTCGGCGGCGATCCCCCGGTAGGCGGCGCGCAGTTCGGCGAGCACGGGGTGGGCCGGGTCGAAGGCGGTGTCGTCCACGGCGGCGATCGGGCGCACACCGACGCCCGCGTTGACGGCGAAGGCCGCGTCGAACGCGTCCAGCCGGGTGGCGTGGACGGGCTCGCGGGACTGCGGGCCGTCGTACGCGCCGGCCAGCAGCGCCTCGGTGACGCCGCGCAGGCTGGGGCCCTCGGGCCAGACCAGGCGCTCCCCGGCCAGGAAGCCGATGTTCCAGGTGGCGCCCTCGGTCACCAGGCCGTCCTCGTCAGCGAGCAACGCGTCATCGTACCCGGCGAGTTGGGCCAGCCGACGCTGGTGCACCAGCCCGAACAGCCCGACGTGCTTCACCTCGGGCAGCTCCCGCCGGTACACCGTCGTACGCGCCCGCAGCGGGGCCGGTTCGGCCGTGGCGGCAGGGCGGGTGGTCACCAGCAGAGCGGGCGCGGCGGGGGCGGCGGGCCGCTCCAGGCCGAGGGCGGGGTCGTAGACCGTGACCCGGACGATCCCCGGCCCGCCGTCGGCGGGCAGCGCGGCGCGGATCCGCTCCCGGACCACCGCCCGGTCCAACTCGGCGCCGAACAGCGTCCGGCAGTCCCGGACCAGTCGCTCCAGGTGCAGCGTCAGACCGCGCACCCGGCCCGCCTCGACGCGCAGGGTCGTGAAGTGCCCGTAGTTGAGCAGCCCCAGGGCGGCGAGCCGCGCCGGGTCGGCGGGCGCGCCGTCGATCTCGATCTCAGCCATCCCCCGAGTCTGCCAGCTGCGGGGTCGCCCCCGGCGTCGGCACCGGACGGTTCGGGCCGGCGACCGCGCGGCCCGCCCTCGTCCGGGCGGCCCGCTCGAACTGCTCGATCTTGAACGCCAGCCCCTCCGGCTCCCCCGCGTCCGACCAGCGCCACGCCTCCGCCCACCACTGCGGCCCGCGCACCATCGGCCACCCCGCCAGCGCCAGGTACAGCGCCAGCGTCGAGCGCGCGTACTCGTGCACCCAGCCGTCACAGCCCCGGTAGTCGGCGGTCTCGTCCAGCCGCAGCCAACGCCCCTCCCGCCCGGCGGCCAGTATCGGCACCCACCCGCGCTGCCGGTCGGCGACCAGCAGGAGCAGCCGCCCACCCTCCTCCCGCACCCGGTGCAGCGGCAGTTGGGGCATCCGGGCCAGCGACAGCGACCGTTTCCAGCCCACCACCCACAGCCCCCGGCGCAGGTAGTAGCGGACCGCCGGCTGCCAGGTCCAGTGCGCCTCCAACCGGAAACCGGGCAGCCCCTCGGCGGTGGCCGCCGCGTACACCTCGTCCAGCGCGGCGGCCGCCAGCCCGCGACCGCGCGCCTCGGGCCGCACGTAGAGGGAACTGACGGCGAGTTGGCTCGGCCCCCTGGTCCAGTTGTCCACCGCGACGGTGCCGACGACCTCCGCGCGGTCGTCCCGGATCCAGTACCGCCGCCGGTACAGCTCCCCGCCGGGCCACTCCCGCCCGCTCTCCCCCAGCCGTTCGCGCCACCCGCGCTCGGCCCGCGCCGTCAGCGCGTCCGGGTCGACCGCCTCGCCCAGCTCGCCTTCCACCAGTGACGCCAAGTCCCACAGCGCGAACCGCCGCTCCTCCCCCTCCCCCGCCGCCCGCAGCCGTTCCCCCGCCGCCAACCGCCCCTGCGCCCGCTCCACCGCGGCATCCCACGACCTCACACGTGCCACGATAGCGGGCCGCCGGGCACGAACCGTAATCCGCCGAGCACCGGCCGTCAGGGCCCGCCGGGACCGGCAACGGCGGCCCGAGCGGCGCGCCGCAGAACCGGTGCGCCCGGCAGTGCGGCACCCGGCGGGTGAGCGGGAAGCGCAACGGATGGGCCCGCAGCGCGGCCCGGACGGCCACCAGCCACCGGCCGCGGGTCCCGGTCCGCCCGGTCACCCTAACCGACCGGCTGACGCTCCTTCGGGGGTGGAGGAACAGCGGAGGCGGCGGGAAGTCGGCGCGGCCGGGTCAGGGCGACCGCGGCGATCACCAGGACGCCGCCGGCGAGGGCGTTCCAGCCGACCGGCTCGGCCAGGAAGGCCGCCCCGAGGGCGGTGGACCACAGCGGCATGACATAGGTGACGGCGGAGGCGACGGCGGTGCCCGCCGCCCGGATCAGGCCGAGGTTGAGCAGGTACGCCAGGCCCGTACCGAGCCCGCCGAGCACCAGCAGGGCGCCGGCCGCGGCGGCTCCCGGCCAGTGCGGGGCGCCCGCGGCGAGCGGGGCGACCAGGCCCAACTCGGCGGCGGCGCAGCCGATCTGGAGCGCGGAGAGGGTGGTCACCGACTCCGGGCGGCCGGACAGGAAGCGGCGCAGGTAGGCGAAGCCGGCGCCGTAGCAGCAGGCGGCGGACAGGCAGGCGAGGGCGCCCACGGTCGCGCCGGAACCGAGGCCGTGCCACGCCCCGAGGACGGTGAGCACGCCGACGAAACCGAGCGCGAGGCCGCAGAGCCGGCGGGCGCCCGGGCGGCGATCCTCGGGGACGGTGAGCACCGCGAACAGCAGGGTGAACAGCGGGGTGGTCGCATTCATCACCCCGGCCAGCACCGAGCTGACCCGGGTCTCGCCGAAGGAGAACAGGGTGAACGGCACGGTGTTGAGCAGCACCGCGACCATCGCCGAGTGCCCCCACAGCGCCCGGTCGCGCGGGGCCCGCTCGCCGCGCAGCAACAGGACGATCCACAGCGTGACCGCGCCGAGCAGGCTGCGCCACAGCGCCACCCACACCGGCGCAACCCCGGCCTCGACCGCCACCTTGATCAGGGCGAAGCTCGCGCCCCAGATCGCCGACAGTGCCACGAAGCCCGGCAACCAGCGCCGCACCCCGACCACCTCCCCGTCCGTCCTCCCGTTGTGTTCTGGACAGAGGGTGGCCCGGCGGCGGAGCATGAGTCCAACAAGTGGCGATGTCGGAAGGATGAGGAAGTCTCATGGCCTCGGAGGTCAACCTGGCCCAGCTCAGGGCGCTGGTCGCGGTCGCCGACACCGGCGGCTTCGGCGCGGCCGCCGACGAGCTGGGCATCAGCCAGTCCGCCGTCTCGCACGCCGTCGCCGCGCTGGAGCGCTCGCTCGGCGCGCCCGTACTGCGGCGCGGCAGCCCCTGCCGGCCCACCCCGCTCGGCGAGCAGGTCCTGCCGCACGCCCGCACCGCCGTCGCCTCCGCCGCCGCCGTGCGCGCCATCGCCACCCGGCACACCGGCGGCCTGACCGGCACCGTGCGGCTGGCCGCGCCGACCACCGTCTGCCAGGCGCTGTTGCCCGGGCTGCTGCGGGACTGGAAGGCGGCGTACCCGCAGGTCACCGTACGGCTCTTCGAGGGCGAGGACGCCGAGCTGGCCGCTTGGCTGGAGGCCGGCACGGTGGACGCCGCCGTACTGGTGGACGCCGGGCCGCTACCGCCCGGGGCGGTCGCGCTCGGCGCCGACTCCATGCACGCGCTGCTGCGCCGCGACCACCCGCTCGCCGGGCAGGAGACCATCCACGTGGCCGACCTGGAGGACGACGACTTCCTGCTCTCCGAGGGCGGCTGCGAGCGCCAGATCCGCGAGGCCTACCGGCGGGCCGGCACCCGCTTCACACCCCGGCACCGGATCCGCGACCTCAACACGCTGATCGCCATGGTGCACGCGGGCGTCGGGGTCTCGGTGATGCCGGCGCTGGCGCTGACCATGCTGCCGGCGGACTGCGTCCTGGTGCCGATCCGTCCGGCCGTGCACCGGACACTGACGCTCACCGGGCCGACCGGCCGACCGTGGTCGCCGGCGGTCAGCGGGCTACTTTCGGGGGTGGGGGTCACCGCCCTGGTCTGAGTGGAGCTTTTCGACGCCCGGAGCAGGGGCGGTGGAGCTTTTCGTGGATCGGGGCGGCGTTGGCTGGTGGCAGTGGTCGTCCGAACGGAAGGTGGCGGCGTTCCGGCCACTCATCCCAGGGAGCCCTCTCTTGTCCGTCCACCCGCCGTCCGTCCACCCGCCGTCCGTCCACCCGCCGTCGGCCCACCCGCACCGTTGGTGGGCGCTCTGCGCGCTGCTCACCGCCGAGGCGATGAACCTGCTGGACGCGACGATCGTGCAGGTCGCCGCCCCGCGCATGCACGCCGAGCTGGGCGGGCCGACGGCGACCGTGCCCTGGCTGACCTCCGCCTACACCCTGCCGTTCGCCGTCCTGCTCCTGACCGGCGGACGACTCGGCGACCGGCTCGGACGGCGCCGGATGTTCCGGATCGGCGTCGCGGGCTTCCTGCTCGCCTCGCTGGCCTGCGCCTGCGCGCCCACCCTCGACGCGCTGCTCGCCTTCCGGGCCGTCCAGGGCGCGGCGGCGGCCGTGATCGTGCCGCAGACCATCGGGCTGATCAAGGCCATGTTCCGGGGCGAGGAGACGGCCCGGGCACTCGGAACGATCGGGCCGGTGATGGGGCTCGCGGCGGTGGCCGGACCGGTGCTCGGCGGGCTGCTCACCCACGCCGACCTGTTCGGCTCCTCCTGGCGCGCGGTCTTCCTGGTCAACCTGCCGCTCTCGCTCGTCGTCCTGGCCCTCGCCCCGCTGCTCGCCGAGGACCGCGCCCCGCGCCGCCCCGACCTCGACCCGCTCGGCAGCACGCTCGCCGCCCTGGCCACCGGGTCGGTCGTGCTGCCGCTGCTGAGCGGTGGCGGCTCGTGGGTCCTGGTGGCCGCCGGGGCGGTGCTCGCGCTCCTCTTCGCCGCCCACCAGCGCTACGGCGCCCGGCGCGGCGCGGACACCCTGGTCGAGCCGAGCCTGTTCCGCTCACTCCGGTTCCCGGCCGCGCTGGTCGCCCTGGCACTGGCCTTCGCGGTCACCACCGGGCTCACCCTGGTCGTCGTCCTGCAGCTCCAACTCGCCTCCGGTGCGGACGCGTTGACCTGCGGACTGACCCTGCTCCCGATGTCGGCCGGGCTCGCGGCCGGGTCGCTGTGGGCGGGCGGCGCACTGGTCCGGCGGTACGGGGCGCGGGTGATGCCCGTCGGACTCGCCGTGATGGCGACCGGACTGCTGGTCGCCGTGGCTGCCTACCGTACCGGCGAGCGGCCGGAGTTGCTGCCGTACGCGCTCGCGGTGGTCGGCCTCGGGCAGGGGCTGTTCACCCCGGCCTTCTTCACCACCGCGCTGCAGCCGCTGCGGCCACAGGAGACGGGCTCGGCGGCGGGGCTGCTCAACGCCGTCCAACAGCTCGGCGCCACCCTGGGCGTCGCACTGCTCGGGCGGCTCTACCTGGCCGACCCGTCCGCCGCCGGGGCGCAGCGGGCCTGCTGGGTGACGGTGGCGGCACTGGCGGCCGCCGCAGTGGCGGGGCGGGTGATGACCGCCCGCCACGCGGCAGAATGGGACGGCCGCGCCTCCGACCACCGGGAACCGACACATGCTCGATGAGCTCGACCGCGCCCTCGTGCACGCCCTGCGGGTCGACGGGCGCGCCCCGTTCAGCCGGATCGCAGCCGTGCTCGACGTGTCCCCGCAGACCGTCGCCCGCCGCTACCGGCGACTGCGGGCCGAGGCCGGGCTGCGGGTCGTCGGGCTCGCCGACCCGCACCGGGCCGGGCGGGCGCAGTGGCTGCTGCGCCTGACCGCCGGGCCGAACACCGCGCAGCAGCTCGCCCGGGCGCTGGCCCGGCGCGACGACACGGCCTGGGTGAAGCTCACCTCCGGCGGCACCGAGATCACCGCGATCGTGGAGACCGCCCCCGGGCCGGACGGCCACAGTCTGCTGCTGCGCGACATCCCGCGCACCGCCGCCGTCACCGCCGTCTCCGCGCACTGCCTGCTGCACACCTACCGGGGCGGCCCGACCGCCTGGCCGGTCAGCACCGAGGCGCTCACCGAGGAGCAGCAGGCCCGGCTCCGGCCCGTGCTCGTGAGCGGGCCCTCCGGCGGCCTGGACGCCGCCGACCGGGCGCTGCTCGGCGCGCTGCACGTGGACGGGCGCACGCCCCTCGGCGAGCTCGCCGCCGCCACCGGGCGCACCCCGGCCACCGTCGCGCGGCGCCTGGCCGAACTGCGGGCCGACGGGGCGGTCTTCCTCGACGTCGAGCTGGACCCCCGACTGCTGGGGGCGGACATGCAGGCACTGCTCTGGCTGAGCGTCGCCCCGACCCACCTCGACGAGGTCGGCCGCACCCTGGCCACCCACCGGGAGCTCGCCTTCGTCGCCGCCACCACCGGCCCCAGCAACCTCGCGGCGCTCGCCCTGTGCACCGACCCGGCGGACCTGCACCGCTATCTCACCCGTCGGCTGGGGGGCGTCGCGGCGATCACCGGGCTGGAGTCGGCGCCGGTGCTGCGGACGCTGAAGGCGGCGGGGCCGGTTCCGGCACTGCGTGCGGCGCTGCGGCACGACGGATGACGGATGACGGGCGACGGGCGACGGGCGACGGGCGACGGGCGACGGGCGACGGGCGATCACATCGGCCGGGACGCAGGGGCGGCGTCGGCTCCTCAAACCCACGGGGCCGGCGCGAGATACGGCGGCGTGGGCGTGTTCCACACCGCATCGAACCGGCCCACAACGGCACGGAGTTCACGGGCGCCGCGCGGCGACATCGCCCGAAGCGCGGCATCGAGGAGATGGCGGGCGCGCCACGGGGAACCACAGCAGTCGCAATGCCCGTCGCCGAACTCGTAGTCGCGCCACAACAGGCGCTCCGGGCGATGAACGTACTCCCGCCACCGCCACAGCGCAGCCCCCACGTCCCCCGGCTGCAGATAGTTCCGCGTCCGTTCGAGCCGCGCGATCTCGGCGAGCGCCCCTGCGGACACACCGTCGATCGCATGCCGCCTCTGACGCGTCCGGCGACACGGAAGCTCCGCCCGGACCTGCCCCGGCCGTCTACGCGGCACGGGCCTTTCGGTTGATCGTCATGGGCCCCATCCTGCCATGGACTCACCCGGCGATCGAGCGACTTCGCTCCGCGCTCCGGGCCGAGCACCCCGAACGCCTTGACCTTCCAGGGGTTGACCACCCCTCCTCAACAGGTCTATACCAGTGATGACCATCGGCAACTACCCGCCGCCGACGGCCCGTTCGGCCGTCGCGCCACCCCCACACCGGGCGCGACCAGGGCCGACCTTCCCCCACCGCCGCTTCCTGGAAAGGCTTCCGATGGAACGCGCTCTTCCCCCACAGCCCACCGCCCCGACGAAGCGCGGATCCCGCGCCGCGCTCGCCGTGGCCGGCGTGCTCGGCCTGGTCGCCGGCGGTGTCGCCGCGCTGACCGGCACCGGCTCCGCCTCCGCCGACACCGTCGCCGCCACCGGGGCGGGCGGACTGGGCAGCAACTGGTACGCCTCGGCGCCGTACCTGATGCCCGAGGACAACAGCCCGCCGGACGCCGCCGCCGTGATGGACGCCACCGGGCAGAAGGCCTTCCAGCTGGCCTTCGTCCTCGCCCAGGGCAACAGCTGTTCGCCCGCCTGGGGCGGCACCTCCTCGATCGACTCCGACACCACCATGCCCAACGTCATCCAGACCGTCCGCGCCAAGGGCGGGGACGTCTCGGTGTCGGTCGGCGGGTACGGCGGCACCAAGCTGGGCCAGGTCTGCGGCACGCCCGAGGCGACCGCGGCCGGGTACCAGCGGGTGATCACCAAGTACGGCCTCAAGGCGATCGACTTCGACCTGGAGGAGCCCGAGTACGAGAACACGGCCGCGATCCACAACGAGATCGGCGCCGCCCGCATCCTCCAGCAGAACAACCCGGGGCTGTACATCTCGATCACCACCGCCGGGACCAACGCGGGCACCGGCTGGTTCGGCACCCAGATGCTGGGCGAGGCCAAGTCCCAGGGCTTCACTCCGAACAACTACTCGATCATGCCGTTCGACGGCGGCTTCAACGGAGCCGCCGCGCAGACCGACGCGCTGGTGAAGTTCAACCAGATCCTGCAGACCACCTTCGGCTGGACCGAGGCCACCGCGTACGCCCACGAGGGCGTGTCGATGATGAACGGCCGCACCGACGCCGCCGAGTACTTCCACCAGGCGGACTTCCAGACCGTGCTGGACTTCGCCACCGCGCACGGCCTGGCCCGGTACACCTACTGGTCGGTCAACCGGGACCGCCAGTGCCCGGGCCCGGTGGACCCGGGGCTGTCCGGCTCCTGTTCCAGCGTGGCGCAGAGCGACTGGGACTTCACCAAGTACACGGTGAAGTTCGCCGGGGCGACCCCGCCCACCACACCCCCGTCGACCCCGCCGACCGGTCCCGGCACCCCGACCGGCAATCCGGGCACCTGCACCGCCCCGGCGTGGAACGCGAGCACCACGTACACGGCGGGCGCCAAGGTCTCGTACAACGGGCACGACTACCACGCCAAGTGGTGGACGCTGAACGAGGTGCCGAGCGCCAGCGGCCAGTGGGGCGTCTGGGCCGACGACGGCCCCTGCTGACCGGAACACCTGGACGACAGCGGCGGGCGTGCACAACGCCCGCCGCTTCCAGGTCAGTCGGAGGTGAACCGCTCGCGCAGCTCGGCCAGGATCCGCGCCGCCTCCGGCAGCCCGGCCGCCTCGCAGCGGGTGATCCCGTCGGTCAGCCGGGCCACCGCCGCCCGGGGGCGCCCGAGATCGCCGCCCTCGATCAGCGCGGCCAGCCGCACGGACTCCGCCCGTGGCGACTCGGCCTCCTCGCCGCCCTGCTCGTAGACCGCGATCGCCCGCTCGACCTCGGCGAGCGCCTCCTCGTGCCGGTCGGCGACGGCCAGGCAGCGCGCCCGCTCATGGTGCGAACCGCCGCGCAGGTACCAGCTGTTGTACTCCTCGCCGCTCTGCTCGGCGGCCTCGCCGAGCGCGTCCGCCTCGGCGAGCAGGGCGAGCGCCGCGTCCAGCCACTCGGCGCCCCTGCCGCAGATCGTGAGCCGCGCCAACTCGCGCAGAGTCGCCGCCAGTTGGTCCAGCTGCGGGGCCCTGCGGTGGGCCTCGCGAGCCCGCTCCAGGGCCGCCTCGGCGGCGTCCCAGCGGTCCGCCTGGGCGAGCGCGAGGGTGGCCTCGCAGGCGACCATGGTGTGGGTCTGCTGGTCCTCCCAGTCCGCCACCAGGTCGGCCAGGCGCAGGTACTCCTCGGCGGCGTCCCGGTGCTCGTCCAGTTCGACCAGGCCCCGGGCGAGGTCGAGCCGGACCTGGGCGAGCATCCGCACGTCCAGGCCGCCGGTCGCGGCGTCCAGCACCGACTCCAGGACGGCCACCGCGTCCGCCGTGCGTCCGGTGCCGCGCAGCACATCGGCCAACTGCAGCCGGACCTGGGCGGCCTCCTCGACGGCGGTCCCGCCCTGGCGGTCGTAGCGCGCGGCGGCCTCCGAGAGCGCCCGGACCGCACCGCCGAGGTCCTCCACCTGCATGCTCG
Organism: Kitasatospora sp. NPDC004669; assembly: GCF_040609455.1. Taxonomy (NCBI): domain Bacteria; kingdom Bacillati; phylum Actinomycetota; class Actinomycetes; order Kitasatosporales; family Streptomycetaceae; genus Kitasatospora; species Kitasatospora sp. NPDC004669. The sequence continues at coordinate 88,741 of NZ_JBEXKB010000021.1, read as the reverse complement.
CGTGGCCGAGCATCATGTACGTCGGCGCGTACGGGTAGGAGTCGTCGCCCCAGCGCACCGCCTCGGCCAGCGCCCGGTGGAACACCTCGACGGCCTGGGCGGGTTCGCCGTCCTGCAGCAGCACCTGGCCGAGCAGGCCGAGTACCCGCGGGGTGTGCCAGGGCAGTTCGGCCGCGTCCAACTGCGCCAGCACCTCGCGCAGTTCGGCCGACGCATCGGCCAGGCGGCCCTGCCGGGCGGCGGCGTCGGCCGTGTACTGCCGGGAGGTCGCGGCCCGACGGGCGGAGCCGAGGGCGACGGCGGTCTGCCGGTAGGCGCCGACGGCGGCCTCGAAGCGCGCCGCGGTCCCGTCGGAGGGCTCGGGCAGCGCCTCGACCATGTCGTGGTGGGCGGCGTAGGCGCGCGACTGCAGGATGATCAGGTAGTCGTCGTCGGTCAGCGTGCCCGCCGCCCGCAGGTCCTCGGCCCGGGCCAGCGCGGCGTCCAGCGCCGTCCAGTCGGCCACCGCGCCGTCGACGTCGCCGAGTTCGGCGATCAGCGTGCGGGTGCGGACCATCAGCGCCGGGCCGGGCAGCCCGGCCTGCTCGTACAGCTCGGCGGCGGCCAGCAGGCCCGCCTTGCCCTCGGCGTGCTCGTCGCGCTGCAGCGCCTCGTGGGCGCGCTGCTCGGCGAGTTCGGCGGCCAGCCGCTCGGGGCCGCCGAGTTCGACGCTCTCGGGATGGACGAAGCCCTCGGCGCCGGCGCGCTCGACGATCCGCTTCCAGAGCCGGTCGGCGTCGGGGTGGCCGACCACCTCCAGCTCACGGGCCCGCAGCACCAGGGCGGTGAAGTCCTCCGGCTCCACCTCGACGGTCCGACGCGGCGCCGGGGCGACGGCGGGGGCGGCTGCCAGCTCGGGCGCGGCAACCGCCCGCACTCCGAGCGCCAGCGGCTCGGCCAACAGCGGGTCGCGGGCCAGCCGGGCACTGCGGTTGGCGCTGACAGCGTCGGTGCCGTTGCGGGCGTCGAAGCGGGCGGCCAGCGCGTCGGCCTCGGTACGCACGTGGGCGAGCAGGGTGTCCACCGTCCAGGCGGTACCGACCGGGCCGCTGACCGTGAGATCGCCGTGGCCGGCCCGCGCCAGGGCGGCGATCAGCACCTCGACGCCGGTGAGGAAGTCGAGCACTCCGAGCGGGTCGCCGTTGACGGCGAACAGGTCGCGGTTCTCGGCGAGGATCTCCAGGCCGCGCGCCTCGTTGCCGGTGAGAGCGCAGAACTCGATGTGCTGGCCGACCGGTCGCACCATTCCGGCCTTGCCGCGAGCGAAGCGGTAACCGACCAGGTGGCTGGAGCGGGCCTCATCGAGGCGGCCCTGACGCAGCAGCGGCAGCAGAGCGGCGGCGTGGCTCCGGAAGGGCTCCTCCGCACAGGTGCTCCGGCCGGTGAGGACGGGCTGCATGACCTCCAGGGCCAGCGCGTCGTCGCCGGCCGCCACCTGGTGGTCGGCGCGAGCGCGGGTCTCGCAGGCGTGGCAGTCGCTGAGCTCGGAGCGCGGGCGGGCCGCCCACAGCTCGTAGGCATCCTGGACGTCGGTGCCGGCGTGCACGGCCAGGTGGTAGCGCTGGGCGTAGTACGGCTGGAGGTCGTAGCCGGCCGCCCGGTAGCGGTCCCGCAGCTCGGTGTGCCAGCGGCGGATGGCCGCCAGCGGCACGTCCGGAGTGTCGAGCAGAGCGACGGCCACCCACTTGAAGCGCCAGAACACCTGGTGCCGGGCCCACTCGCCGAACCCGTCCGGGTCGGTGTCCCAGAGCTTGAGCACGCGGGCGAAGACCACCGGGATCTTGCTGCGCTCGCCGTCGTACTCGTACGCCTCCATCAGCTCCAGCAGCGCCATCGACCGTACGCCGGTGTCCTCGAACTGCTCGGCGGCGTCGACGAGTTCCTCGGCGGTGACGGTGCGGGTGCGGCCGTACGGGCGGGCGTCGTTCTCGCGCAGCCCGGCCATCACCGCGTCGGGGGTGTCCAGCATCACGCCTCCTTCTCGTCGGTGCCGGCGGCGCCGGCCGCCTCGTGGCCGAGCATCGCGTGGTCGAGCAGGCTGATGAACGAGCGGTTCAGCAGCGCGGACTCGCTGGCCTTGAGCGGGCGGCGGGTCATCAGCACGGCCTGCCCGTACAGCGCCTCGACGGCGGTGACCGCCAACTCGCGGTTGGTGACCGTCGCGGCGCGGCGCACCAGCGGGTTGAGGTGGTTCAGCACCAGCTGGGCGCGGGGCGCCTCGGCGCGCAGCGAACCCAGGATGTCCGCCCACAACCCGTCGGCCTCGTCGGCGAGTTGGGCGCGGGTGCGCTCGTGCCGGGCCTCCCGGTTGTCGAGCAGCAGGGCGGGCGCGTTGGTCGGATGGAAGCTGCGGAGGGCGACGTCGCAGTCGAAGCGGCCGACCACCTCGCGGGCGATCGCCAGGAAGGCGTTGGCGGCCAGCTCTGCGGCCGGGTCCACGCTGTCCAGGTGCGCGGTGACGGTGCCCGGGTCGAGGTCGGCGACCGAGACGCCGGGGCGGATCTCGGGCAGCCGGTGCACCAGGTCGCGGTCGTAGGTGTAGCCGCCGTTGACCACGCCGAGACCGGCCGCGCCGGCGATCGGGGCGACCTGGCGGAACTCCTCGACCGTACGGGTCACCAGCACCACCGGGTGGCTGCGGGCGAACTCGTCCAGGGTGACGTTGCCGTCGGTGGTCTCGAACGGCAGCCAGGGCAGCATCATCCGCAGCAACTCGTCGTCGTAGCGGGCGAGTTCCTTGACGGCCAGGTGGTGCACGGAGAGGAAGCGGTGCAGCAGCGCCGGGTCGCTCGCGGACAGGCCGGTCAGCCAGTCGCGGATCCTGGCGCCGAGCGCCTCGCGGACGGCCGACAGCGTCTCGTCGGCGTACAGGCCCTCGCGCGAGGCGGTGGGGCGCAGCCCGTCGGTGTCCACCACGCAGCGGACGAAGAAGGCCCAGTCCGGCAGCAGTTCGTCGGCCTGGTCGGAGAGCAGCATGCCCTTGAGGTGGACCCGGTGGCCGTTGCGGCGCGAGGGCGCGGCGGCGTCGGGCAGGACGTACGCGACGCCGCGCAGGCCGACCAGCGGGAGGTTCAGCTCGATGGTGTCGAGCGGGGTGAAGTCGAAGGTGGCGCGGCAGTACTCGGCGAGCGCGTCGCGCCGGGCCAGCGGGGAGGCGTGCCGCTCGGCCCATGGCGGGGTGCGGTTGACCCGGTGCGCGGTGCCGTTCGCGTCGATGACGGTGACGTCGTGGCGCAGCAGGCTGCCGAAGTCCCGGGCGAGGGAGAGCACCCGGCCGGAGCGGGTCCACTCGGCGGCGTCGGCGCGCGGGGCGAGGGTGACGGTGGTGCCGGGCTCGGGCTTGGCCTCGGCGGGCAGGGTGCGGATGGTGTAGCTGCCGTCGGAGCTGCCGCGCCACTCGATCACCGGGGCGTCCGGGGTGGCGGCGGAACGGGTGACCACGGTGATCTCGTCGGCGACCACGAAGCAGGCGAGCAGACCGATGCCGAACTGGCCGATGAAGTCGCCGCGGGCCTTGGCCAGTCCGGCGCCGTCCAGGCGGCCGTCGGCGTCGCGCTTGGAGCTGCGGCCGATGGTGGCGAGGAAGGTGTGGACGTCCTTCTCGGTCAGGCCGATGCCGGTGTCGGTGACGGACAGCTCGTCGTCGGCGCGGACGGTGATCGCCGCGGGCGCCTCGGGGTCGAGGGCGCGGCGGGCGGAGATAGCGTCCACCGCGTTCTGCAACAGCTCGCGCAGGTAGACCCGCGGGCTGGAGTAGAGATGGTGGGAGAGCAGGTCCACCAGGCCGCGCAGGTCCACCTGGAAGGTGTGCGCACTCGTCGGGTTGTCGGATGGGGACACCGGAGGCTCTTTCGATCGCGAGGGGGGTGAAGGGTTCAGGGGACGCGGCGTGGCGTCAGCGGTGCGTGGCTCGGCACCGGTAGGCGGCTCGGCAGCGGTACGCGGCTCGGCGTCAGTACGTGGCGCAACGGTCGCGGTGGGCACGGTAGGCCTTGACCGGGTCGCCGGCCAGGTAGTGCCAGGGCGACTCGGTGACGAGGCCGTCCAGCGCGTCGAACAGCAGCCGCGCGGTCTTGCGCTGGTCGGCGAGCGAGAAGGCCATGGCGAAGGTGTTGAAGCTCGCCTGCCAGCCGCGGACCGGGACGAAGTCCGGGTGCAGGACGGACCGGAAGGCGGCCTCCTGCAGCTCGGCCAGTACGGTGGGGCTGGACAGGTAGGCGTGGTCCTCGCCGTCCGGGAGGTCCAGCCAGCGCTCCAGGTGGGCGAGCGCCACCAGTTCGCCGAGCTGGCTGCCCTCGGGGGCGGCCAGCATCGAGGATCGGGCGAACTCGTGCATCGCGTCGTGCGAGCCGCCCCACTTGGCGCACAGCTGCTGGAGCCGCTGGCGGTGCGAGCCGGGGTGCCCGGGCACGCGCCGGACGGCGGCCTCGAAGCGGCAGGTGGCGACGTCCGGGGCGAGCGAGGCGCCGCGGGCGCTGATCTGCAGGAAGTACCAGGGGGCGAGCCAGGACGGCTCACGCTCGGCAACCTCCAGCAGCTGCTCCTCGGCGGTGTCCAGCCGCTCGTGGAACAGCTTCCACTGCTCCTCGGTGACGTGCTTGGCCCGGGCGCCGGTCCGCGCCTCCCAGGCCCAGGTGACGTGCCGGGCGCCGGACAGCAGCAGCGGCAGCGCGTCGTCCGGCGCGTCGGCCATCGCGCGGGCCGTCCACCGCTCGACCCCGGACACGTCGGCGATCGAGCCGGCCAGCCAGGTCAGGTCGGCCCCGTCCGCGGCGGCCAGCGCGGGCCGCAGCGCCGTCCAGTCCCCGGCCGCGGCCTGCCCGAGCATCAGCCGGACGGACTCGTCACCGAAGGTCGGGTCCAGCCGCGGCTCCGCGGCACGGGCGACCGCGGGCGCCCCGGCGGCCCGTCCGCCGAACCCGAACCCGCGCCGACCGGCCCGGTCCTGCGCGCCCTCCCCGCCCGAGCGGCGTCGGAACAGCGGCATGTGTGGCCCCCTCGAACATCATCGGCATCTTTCGCACGGCCGCACAGTGGCCACGCCAGATGAGTACATATCACGGGTGACCGACATCCGTTTCCCCAGCCCAGCGACGTCCGGGGGCGGGGTGCGGCGCGGGGGCGGCGGCGACGTTCCCACGAGACGACGTTCCAGATGGGACGGGGTGACATCCTGCTGCCTGACAGTTTCCTGACAGTCCCGAGGCCGCCGATCGCACCGACGATCCGTCAGGCTTGCTCCCGTGCACGTCATCCGCTTCCACCTCAGCGCCCCGGACGACGCCCCCGCGACCGAGCGCCCGCCCACCCCGGAGACCGTCCGGGACGGGCCGGCGCGCGCGGTCCACGGTCCCGCCAGAATCGAACACGCCCGGATCCTGGTCGGCCCGGGCACCGTGGACGGCGTGGTCTTCGTCCTCGCCGACCACCTGCTCGCCGCCGAGGCCGCCGTCACCACCGCCTGCGCCGAGCTGACGGACGCAGACGGCCCGCTGCCCGGCTGGCGGGTACCGCACTGCGCGGTGGACACCCTGCTGGCGCTCGGGCAGCACGAGCCGCCGGCCTGTCCCTGAGGCAGGCCGCAGCCGCGCCCTACCGCGGTCAGGCCGGGCCGACCCCGGCGTCCGGCGCCTTCCCCGACTGCGCCTGCTCGATCCGCTTGACCAGCATCACCGCGAACCGCCGGGCGGCGTTCACATCCACCGGACCGCCCTCGGTGGTCACGCTCGCCACCACGGTGCCCGAGCGGACCACGATGCTCACCCCGTCACCCGCGGACAGCGGCCCGACGAAGGCCTGGCTCTCGCTGCCCAGCACCGGGGTGTCGACCTTGTGGAACGGCCCGACGGGGTAGGAGGCGTACGTCTCCTTCAGCCGGTCCTTGGCCGCGTCCCGGCTCGGCAGCGTGTCCACCAGGAAGCGGGTGACCAGGTCCCCCGAGGAGAACCGGACCGACCCGCTCAGCGGCCTGCCCGCACAGGGGGTCGAAGCCGTGCAGGTGGTGGCGTGGTCGGCGGTGTCGACCTTGCGCTTCTCCTCGTCCCACCCGGCCATCGCCTTGACGTCCGGCAGCACCTGCCCGACGACCTTGTCGTCCAGCAGCACCCCCTCCAGATCCGCCCCGGGCGTCGCCGCGGCAGCGGGCGGCGGCACCGGCGCCCCGCTCCCGGCCCCGGCGGTGGCCCCGGCCGTCGCGGCACCGGCCGCCGACGGCGCGGCTCCCGCCCCGGCCGCGGACGCGGACGGCGCCGCCGCGGAGGTCGTGGCCGTACCGCCCGCCGCGCCCGTCGCCGCCGCGCCCGTCGCCACCGAACCCGTCGCCACCGAACCCGTCACCGCCGAACTCGACGCCCCCGAGGCCCCCTTGGCGTCCTCCGACCCACCGGACGAACACCCGGCCAGCACGCCCGTCAGCACCCCGACCGCCACCCCGGCGGCCATCCGCCGACCACCCATCCCCATGCCCGCTCCCTTACGGCTGCCCGTGACCCCTCAAGATAGCGACCGCCCCACACCACACCCGCCCCGGGTTCCCCGCACACGAACCGCCTCACCCGCCCCCAGCACCCACCCTCCCGAGAGCCCCCCGCACGAACACCCCCGGGAACACCCCCGGGAACGCCGACGGGGCGGCGACCGAAAGGTCACCGCCCCGCCGGAACAGCCCAACCGGTGGATCAGACCGCCGGAGCCGGGTAGGTCGGGTACTCGACACCCGAGATGTACTGCACGACCCGGACGACCTGGCAGGAGTAGCCGAACTCGTTGTCGTACCACAGGTACAGGATCGCGTTGTCGCCCTCGACCTTGGTCGCGCCGGCGTCCACGATCGAGGCGTGGCGCGAGCCGATGAAGTCGCTGGAGACCGCGTCGGGCGAGTCGGTGAAGTCGATCTGACGCTTCAGCGGGGAGGTCAGCGAGATGTTCCGCAGGTAGTCGAGGACCTCCTCGCGGTTGGTCTCGCGCTTCAGCTGCAGGTTCAGGATCGCGATGGACACGTCCGGCACCGGCACGCGGATCGAGCTGCCGGTGATCTTCGCCTTGAGGTCCGGCAGGGCCTTGGCGACGGCCGAGGCGGCACCGGTCTCGGTGATCACCATGTTGAGCGGCGCCGAGCGGCCGCGGCGGTCGGCCTTGTGGTAGTTGTCCAGCAGGTTCTGGTCGTTGGTGAACGAGTGGACGGTCTCCACGTGGCCGCGCACGACGCCGTACTCGTCCTCCATCGCCTTCAGCGGCGGGACGATGGCGTTGGTGGTGCAGGAGGCGCAGGAGATGATCTGCTCGTCCGGCTTGATCATGTCGTGGTTGACGCCGTGCACGATGTTCGGGACGTCGCCCTTGCCCGGGGCGGTCAGCACGACCTTGGCGATGCCGGGGCGCAGGTGCTTGGACAGGCCCTCGCGGTCGCGCCACTTGCCGGTGTTGTCGATCAGGATCGCGTCGTTGATCCCGTACTCCGTGTAGTCGACCTTGCTCGGGTCGTCGGAGTAGATCACCGTGATCTCGTTGCCGTTGACGACGATCTTGTTGTTCGCCTCGTCGACGGTGATGGTGCCCTGGAACTGGCCGTGGATGGAGTCCCGGCGCAGCAGCGAGGCGCGCTTGACCAGGTCGTCGCCGCCGCCGTTGCGCACGACGATGGCCTTCAGGCGCAGGCCGTTGCCGGAGGCCTTCTCGATCAGCAGGCGGGCGACCAGGCGGCCGATGCGGCCGAACCCGTACAGCACGACGTCCTGCGCGGACCGGCGCTCCAGCTTGTTCTCACCGGTGGCACCGGCGACGGCCTGGGCGGTGAACTCCTCCACCGACAGGCCGCGGTCGTCCGCCCGGTAGGTCGAGGCGAGCATCCCGAGGTCGATCTGCGAGGGGCCGAGGTCCAGGGTGGTCAGCGCCTGCAGGAACGGCATGGTCTCGGTGACCGAGAGCTCCTCGCCCGCGATCTGCCGGGCGAAGCGGTGCGTCTTGAGGATGCTGACCACCGACTTGTTCACCAGGGAACGGCTGTGGAGCAGGACAGTGACGTCCTTCTCCCGGTGCAGCCGCCCGATGATCGGGATCATCGACTCCGCGATCTCCTCGCGGTTCTTCCAGTCCGTGAACACGTCGTCGTTGACAGTCACAAGTCCATCTTTCGAGCTGAGGGTGTTGCGCACATGGTAGCTTCGCCCGCCCCCGACCCAGCGGCCGGTCCCTCCTCCGACCGTCCCACCCGAGCCTCCCACCTGCGCTTCCACCCGCCGCCCCACCCCCAAAGGTGATCACCGCCACCCTCAGGACCCGCCCGCGGGCCCCGTTCCGACAGCACGGGCGCCCAACCGCTCGAAACGGCGCATCGCGCTCGCCCGGCCCGCCGGATCGGCGAGCGGTTCGGCCGGGACGGTCTTCACGGCGACGTTCGACCCAGGTGCTGGTCCTCGCCCCGCCACGCGTGCCTCATCGACCCACGCCCCAGAGGGATTTCCAGCTGGTAGCGCCTCCCGAGCACAGTGCCGCGGCCGATGCGCCCCATGCGTCCCCTCCCGCCTCGGGGGGGCGTACGGCAGCCGTCCGGCCCCACCCCGAGTGATCATCAGGGCCAGTACAGTGATCGGACTGCCCGACCGGACAGAGACGTGAGGGGGCCTGCGTGGCGACGCTGGGTATGCACCGGGACTTCCTGATGGAATTCGCGGGCTTGGAGAAGTCGGTGCAGCGGAGGGTCTTCGAGACCTTCGAGAAGTTCACCGGGGCGACGCACGCCGGCGCGCACCTGGAGAAGCTCACCCATCAGCGGGACCCCCGGATCCGGACCATCCGGATCACCGACTTCTGGCGCGGTGTCGTCCTCAAGGCCGACCGGGGCGACGGCTACCTGCTGCTGAAGGTCCTCCCGCACGACAAGGCCAACGACTGGGCGTACAAGCACCGGGCCTCGGTCAACGCCGCCACCCAGGGCGTCGAGATCCGCAACGACGTCGCCCTGGAACGTGCCACCGCGTCCCTGCGGACCCGGGCCCCCGACGAACCCCGGCGGCTCTTCGCCGACCGTTCCGACAAGGTCCTGCGCAGCCTGGGCATCGACGAGGAGATCCTGCCGATCATCCGGCTGCTGCCCGACGAAGCCCACCTGGAAGCGCTCCACCGGGTCCTGCCGGAGCAGCAGTTCGACGTCCTGATCGGCCTCGCCAGCGGCATGGAGCCGGCCGACATCGACCGTGAGATCGTCCAGGCGTACGCACGGGCGGCGGCTCCGGTGAGCGCCGCGCAGCCCGAGGACGGGCTGGTCTCGGCGATGGCCCACGCGCGTGGCCGGGTCGCGCTGGTGTCCTGCCCCGAAGAGTTGCTGGAGATCCTGGAGCGCCCGTTCGACGCGTGGCGGATCTTCCTGCACCCGGCCCAGTACCGGATCGCCTACCGGGACTCGTACAACGGGCCCGCCCGCGTCACCGGCGGCCCGGGGACCGGCAAGACCGTGGTGGCCCTGCACCGGACCTACCACCTGGCGCGCCGGCTGCCGCCGGACGTCCCCGACGGGTCGATACTGCTCACCACCTACACCAAGGACCTCGCCGCGGAGCTGGAACGCTGCCTCGCCCTGCTCGTCACGGACGAGCGGATCAGGGCGAAGGTCCGGGTGGTCACCGTCGACGCGTTGGCCAACGAGGTCCTGCGCCGCTCCCGCGGCGGCGCTCCGCTGAAGATCGTCTTCAACCAGCGCGCGGTCCTCGCCCGCTGGGGGCGGGTCGCCCAGCGGCTCGGGGTCGACTTCACCGACGTCTTCCTGGACCAGGAGTGGCGCCAGGTCGTCCTGGCCCAGGCGATCGACGGCCCGGAGCAGTACCTGAAGGCATCGCGGTCCGGTCGGGGCACGCCCCTCGGACCGCTGAAGAAGGCCCAACTGTGGCGCGCGGTGGCCGCGTTCGAGGAGGAGCTGCGGCAGGCCGGGGAGTGGACGTTCCTCCAGGTCTGCGCGCAGGCCGCGCGGGTGCTCGACGAGCAGGGGGACCGCCCGTTCCGGCACGTGGTGATCGACGAGGCGCAGGACCTGCACCCCGCGCAGTGGCGGTTCCTCCGCGCACTCGTCGCACCCGGGCCGGACGACCTGTTCCTCGCCGGCGACCCGCACCAGCGGATCTACGGGAACAAGGTCTCGCTGCGCTCGCTCGGGATCCAGGTGGTCGGGCGGTCCTCCCGGCTGCGGATCAACTACCGGACCACACAAGAGATCCTCGGCTGGTCCGCCTCCCTGCTCACCGGCGAACGCCCGGACGACATGGACGGCGGGGAGGAGTCCCTCGTGGGCTACCACTCGACCCTGCACGGCGCGCACCCCGAGACGCACGGTCACGCCGACAAGTCCGAGGAGATCCGGGCACTCGTCGCCCGCATCGAGGAGTGGACCACCTCGGGCGTGAGCCCGGAGGACATCGGCGTCGCCGCCCGGACCGTCCAACTCGGCCGCGAAATCGCCCAGGCCCTGGAGCAGGCCGGAACGCCCGCCTACCTGCTCGGCAACGCGCCGTCCCCCGGTGTGCGGATCGGGACCATGCACCGGATGAAGGGGCTGGAGTTCCGCTGCGTCGCCGTCGCGGGTGTGAGCGACGGCGTGGTGCCCATGCGCAACGCGATCACCCCGGAGGACACGGACCCGCAGCAGCACCGGGAGGACCTGAACGGCGAGCTCAGCCTGCTCTTCGTGGCGTGCACGCGGGCGCGGGAGGCTCTTTCCGTCTCCTGGCACGGCGCGCCCAGCGTCTTCCTCGAACCGGTCGTCGCGGCGCGGCCTCTCGCTCGGTGACGCACTGTCCCGGCAGTCGTCCGCGGATTTGCCGGGGGCCCGGTGGGGTGGGGTAATGGAGGCGGCCGGTGTTCGAGCGTTCCGTGAGAGACCCGGGAGCTTCCCATGAGCGGTGGGCCGGAACCGATCAGTGCCGAGGGGCTGCGTGCCGTGCGGGAGGAGCTGGCACAGCTGCGGATGGAGCGGGGGGAGGTGGCCGCGACGCTGCGGGGCGAGGACCCGGTGGGCGACCGGGCGGATGCGGCGGACGAGTTGCAGCGGGCGTCGGAGGTGACGCGGCTGGACCGGCGGATCGCCGAGTTGGAGGGGCGGTTGCGGGAGGCCGAGGCGGCCGGGGCGCCGTCGACGGAGGTGGTGGGGGTGGGCTCGACGGTGACCGTGCGGTTCGGGGACGGGGCCGAGGAGACGGTCGAGATCTCGGAGGTGGCGGAGGAGCGGGAGCTGACCCTGGTGACCTACGACAGTCCGCTCGGGAAGGCGCTGTTGGGTCGGCACGCCGGGGACACGGTGAACTACGAGACGCCGGGCGGCGCGGCGAGCGCGGTGGTGCTGTCGGTGGGGAACTCAACGGGGAACAGCGGATAGCGGTCAGCCGTCTTTGCCGGCCCCGGAACACGCTCATCGCCATGGCGGCGGTGGGCGTGCTGTACTTGCCGTCACCACCGCGCGCGGCCGCCGCCACCTGCCCGGCGCCGACCGCCCGACGCACCCCCGGCCCCGCAACGCGCGAGGATCGTCCGTACAGTCCGCCACGAGCACACCACCGAGGAGCCGACGACGATGGGCCGAGTGACCGTACCGCGCAGGGTGCTGCGGCTGCGCAAGGGCGTGCCCTCGCACCGCCCCGACACCCTGGCCGCCGAGGAGCCGATGGAGATCCGGGTCGGCGGGCGCCCGCTGACGGTCACCATGCGCACCCCCGGCAGCGACTTCGACCTGGCGGCCGGCTTCCTGGTGAGCGAGGGCGTGCTGCACGCCGCCGACCACCTGGCCGGGATCCGCTACTGCGCCGGGGCGACCGCCGACGGCGGCAACACCTACAACGTGGTGGACGTCGTGCTCGCCCGCGGCGTGCCCGCCCCGGACGCCTCGCTGGAGCGCAACTTCTACACCACCTCCTCCTGCGGCCTGTGCGGCAAGGCCAGCCTGGACGCGGTGCGCACCACCGCGCCCTGGAGCGTCGCCGAGGACGACCTGCGGGTCACCCCCGAGCTGCTGTCCGCGCTGCCCGACCGGCTGCGCGCGGCCCAGAAGATCTTCGACAGCACCGGCGGCCTGCACGCGGCCGGGCTGTTCGACGCCGAGGGCCGGCTGCTCTGCCTGCGCGAGGACGTGGGCCGACACAACGCGGTGGACAAGGTGGTCGGCCACGCGCTGCGCGAGGGCCTGCTCCCGGCCCGCGGCACGGTGCTGATGGTCAGCGGCCGGGCCTCCTTCGAACTCGTCCAGAAGGCCGTGATGGCGGGCGTCCCGATGCTCGCCGCCGTCTCCGCGCCCTCCTCGCTGGCGGTGGACCTGGCCGAGGAGAGCGGACTGACCCTGGTCGGCTTCATGCGCGGCGACTCGATGAACGTCTACACCCGCGCGGACCGGATCGACGTGCGCGACGACGACCACAGCACCCGGAGCGACCGGCCGGTCATGAGCACCTGACGGTGACCGTGACGAAGGGCTCCTAGTCGGAGGGCTGGGGCGTCCAGCGGTGCAGGCCCTTGCGGTCGTAGTAGCGGGTCATCGCGAAGCCGAAGACCACGGCGAGCACCGCGCCGACGGCGATCATGGTCCAGCCGCGGGCCAGTCCGGCGTCGCCCCGGGCGTCGAAGAAGATGATCGCCCGGATGCCCTCGCTCAGCTGACGCATCGGCTCGAAGACGCCGAGGAAGCGGTAGAAGTCGGGCACCGCCTGGAGGGGGACGGTCGCCCCGGAGGAGGGCAGGGCCAGCGCGATGAAGACGAACATGGACACCAGCTGCCCGATCCCGCCGAACGCGGCGTTGATCGCCTGCACCCCGAGGCCCACGGCGAGGCTGGCGCAGTAGGAGAACAACCAGAGCATCGCCTGGTGCGGGGCGTCCATGCCGAGGATCCCGACCGTGCAGAGCAGCACCAGGCTGGTGGTGAGCAGCACGATCCCGGCCGTCATGACCATCTTGAGCAGCAGGGTCTGGGTGCGGTTGATCGGGACGGTGGGGCGGCGGGTGTGCCAGGGGCCGATCTCGCTGTCGCTGTAGCCGAGCGCGCCGTCGACGCCGTTGTGGATGATGTTGCCGCCGATGAAGCCGGTCAGCACGGCCAGCAGGGTGTAGTAGAAGGCGCTCAGGCCGAGGCCGCTGTGGCTGCCGATCGGGTGGCCGACCTCGGTGGCGACGGCGATCGGGTCGGCGAGCAGCAGCCGGGCGGTGGCGCCGGTGTCCGGGCCCCGGGCGCCGGAGGCCGGTGCGGCGGCCAGCAGTTGCCGGCCGGCCGCGACGGAGGCCTGGTGGGCGGCGTTCTGGGCGATCTGCGCGGCCATCGAGGAGCCGAGGCTGCCCAGGCCCGGGTTGGTGAGGACGGTGAGGGTGGGCCGTTCGGTGGCCCCGCCGGTGGCCAGCTTGGTGACGGTGGCGGTGAAGCCCTGCGGCACGAGCAGCGCACCGTAGACCTTGCCGGAGGCGAGCAGGTCGCCCACCCCGGCGGCGTCCGTCTGCCGCCAGTCGACGGTGTCGTCGGGGGTTCCGGCCACCACCGCCCGGGCCAGCTCGGTGCCGAGGTTCACCGCCCGTCCCGGTGGCGGCGGGCCCTGATCGCCGTTCACCAGGGCGATCGGCAGCCGGTGCAGATTGCCGGTCGGGTTGATGATGCCGCCCATGTAGAGCAGTGAGAGCAGCACGGCCACCAGGCCGCACAGGATGCTCGGGAAGAGCCACAGTTTCGGGCGCCGGGCGAGTGCCAGCGCCCTCGCCTGCCGGGGAGCCCCCTGGGAGCCTGCGGTCGCCATGCCACCCCTCGGGTAATGGGCACGACCTGCTGCCGCTGCCGGGTACGGCGGGAAATCGTTCCGTGGCGGCGGGGTGGTCAAACCCGCGTCACCTGGACGGGTGGCACACCTCCGGAAAGGTAAAGATTCTACCAAGTGCGCAAGTATCGGGCTCCGGGCGTTCTATGCTTCTGGAGGTTTGAAGAAGGCACCTCGTTCGGTGAGGCTTCTTCACGGACACAGGCCACTGATCCGACGACGTCGAGAGACGCCCAGGGTTAGGACAGATCCTCCCGACCTAAGGGTTGATCCGAAGTGGCTTCCGGCCGGACAGGCTGGACACGCCGTGGAGTGCCAAAGCTCTGACGAGTTGGGGTGAACCGGCGGTCGCTTCGCGCGCCGGCGAACTCCTTGCCGCGTCGATGACACGCACCACGGGGTGCGTCGACCGGGAGGAGGCGAGAGACGTGGATTGCAGTAGTCCGGGCCACAGTAGCCCCTGCCCCCGCCTGCCCTCGCACACCTCCGGCACGCGGTAACAATCTTCCCTGCGCGCAGATCTGACGGCGCATCCGCATCAGCACGGACCACGCACGCGGCCTCGCCGCGCCCGAACGGGCGCGCACCACCGCGCGCCGATGCGCCGTGCCCGCACGCAGGGAGAATTGCTGCTGCGCGCCCCCAACCACCCCACCTGCCAGGGGTTCACGGGAGGAACGTCATGACCACCAACGCCACGCTCGACTCCAAGGTTCCGCCGCCGCGTTCAGCGGTGCTGGACGACGCCCACGTCGGCGACATCAAGGGTGCCCTCGGCACCATCAAGCTCGATGACGACGCGCCACGCCAGGGCCTGTCAGCGAGACTCAAGACCCTGCTCGCGATCGTCGGCCCCGGCCTGATCGTGATGGTCGGCGACAACGACGCCGGCGCCTTCTCCACCTACAGCCAGGCCGGGCAGAACTACGGCACCCAGCTGCTGTGGACCCTGCTGATGCTGATCCCCGTGCTGTACGTCAACCAGGAGATGGTGCTGCGGCTCGGCGCCGTCACCGGCGTGGGCCACGCCCGCCTCATCCTGGAGCGCTTCGGCAAGTTCTGGGGCGCGTTCAGCGTCATCGACCTGTTCCTGCTGAACGCCCTGACCCTGGTGACCGAGTTCATCGGCGTCACCCTCGCCGCCGACTACCTGGGCCTGCCCAAGGTCGCCTCCGTGGTGCTGGCGGCGGCGATCATCATCGCCTCGGCCTTCACCGGCTCCTTCCAGCGCTTCGAGCGCGTGGCGATCACGCTGTGCGTGGGCTCGCTGCTGCTGGTGCCGGTGTACTTCCTGATCCACCCGAAGACCTCGCAGATGGCCCACGACTTCGTGGTGCCGTCCATGCCGGGCGGCTCGGGCGAGCTGGCCGCCGTGATGCTGGTGATCGTCTCCATCGTCGGCACCACCGTGGCCCCGTGGCAGCTGTTCTTCCAGCAGTCGTACGTCATCGACAAGCGCATCACCCCGCGCTTCATGAAGTACGAGAAGGCCGACCTGGTCATCGGCATCGCGGTCGTGATCATCGGCGCCGCCGCCATGATGGGCCTGACCGCCGCCGCGTTCGCCGGCACCGACGGCTTCGGCCAGTTCTCCGACGCGGGCGCCGTCGCCAGGGGCATCGAGGACAAGGCCGGCCACCTGGCGGGTGTGCTGTTCGCCATCGCGCTGCTGGACGCCTCGATCATCGGCGCCTTCGCGGTCTCGCTGTCCACCGCCTACGCGATCGGCGACGTGTGCGGCATCAAGCACTCGCTGCACCGGGGCGTCAAGGGCGCCAAGGGCTTCTACGGGATCTACGCCGGCCTGGTCGTGGTCGCCGCCGCGATCACGCTGCTGTCCACCGAGTACACCCAGGGCCTGATGACGCAGTTCGTCCAGGTGCTGGCCGGGGTGCTGCTGCCCTCCGCCACCGTCTTCCTGCTGCTGCTGTGCAACGACAAGGCCGTGCTCGGCCCGTGGGTCAACGGCCCGAAGACCAACGCCTTCACCTCGGCCGTGGTCGGCGTCCTGGTGATGCTGTCGCTCATCCTGACCGCCGCCGTCGTCTGGCCGGACATCAGCTCGAACGCGATCCTGTGGATCATGGCCGGCTGCGGCGTGGCGGGCGTGCTGGTCGCCGGGTACTTCTTCACCTTCGGGCGCCGGGGTACGAAGGAGGACCCGATCGACCGCACCGGGCGCGAGAACTGGCGGATGCCCCCGCTGGAGACCCTGGAGAAGCCGGTGATGTCCACCGCCCGCAAGATCGGCATGGGCGCCCTGCGCGCCTACCTGCTGATCGCGATGATCATGGTGATCGTCAAGGTCGTCCAGACCGCCCTGAACCACTGACCCGGACGCCGGGGGCGGCGCCCGTCACCACCGCCGCCGCCCCCGGCCCCGACCCCCGGAACCCTCGACCACCCCGCACCCGGGGGAAGGAAGGGAGTACGGCCATGCGCACCACCACCCCGTTCCACCGCTGCCCGAGCGTCCGCCTCGCCCTGCACGACGGCGTCGAGCG
The DNA here is from genome assembly GCF_040609455.1 of Kitasatospora sp. NPDC004669. NCBI lineage: Bacteria > Bacillati > Actinomycetota > Actinomycetes > Kitasatosporales > Streptomycetaceae > Kitasatospora > Kitasatospora sp. NPDC004669. Next base: position 72,426 of record NZ_JBEXKB010000021.1, on the reverse strand, counting down.
CGCCTACCGCCTCGACGACCCCGGCGCCTGCCCCCACTCGGGCACGCCGAACAGCCCGGCCTCCGCGTACGAGCCGCGCGTCCACCTGGCCTACCTGCTGGCCCGCCAGGGGCACCGACCGAACTGGCTCGCCACCTTCGCGGACCTCCCGCCGGCCGCCGCGCACCGCCTCGCCCATGCCGCCGCCCACCACCGGGCCGCCGCGACGCCGACCGCGGCCTGAAGTCCGGGACTTCACCGGTTTCCGCACCCATCGGTGCAGTCGCTCACATTTCCCCGTCCTGTCACGGAGGTGACCAGTCATGTCCACCGTTGCCGCGTTCCAGCCCACCCTCCCGTCCACCGGCTCCGGCCGACTGCGCGCCGCCCTCGCCGCGGTGGGCCGACGGCTGGCCCAGAGCCCGCTCGACAGCCCCGTCCTGCAGGCCGTCACCACTCCCGTCGCCGCCGAACCGACCGGCCGCCCGACCCGGCTGCGGGCCAGCTGGCACTGCGTCCCCGCGCCGGACGGGACCACCCGACTGGAAGCCTCCTGGCGCCCCGGGCACTGAACCGACCGACCCCACCAGCCGAAGGAGCATCGCCATGGCCGTGCGCTACCGCAGGCTCGACGCCATCTTCTCGGACCACGCCCCCGTCCCCGCCCGACCCACCGCACCCGCCCCGCCCGTCGTCGACGACGCCGGTCTGATCGTGGACGCCGAGCAGCGCACCGTCACCGTCGACGGCCAGCAACTCGCCCTGCCGTACCTGGAGTTCGAACTGCTCGCGCATCTGGTCGGCAACCCGCTGCGGGTGCACTCCCGCCGCCAGCTGATGGAGGCGGTCTGGGGCCGGCCCGACACCGGCGACACCCGCACCATCGCCACCCACATCGCCCGGATCCGCCGCAAGCTCGGCCCCGGCCACCGGGAGGCGATCGCCACCGTCCGGCAGATCGGCTACAAGTACGACCCCCGGCTGCTCCGGGCCGCCTGAGCCGCCGCACCGACCCGTTGGAGGAGGACACCGCATGACCAGAACCGCCCTGTTGCCCCGGACCGACAGAGGGACCGCCCTGTGCGGCGTCCTCCTCCTGCTCGTCCTGCAGACCGTCGCCCTCGCCCCGGCCGCACTGCGGCCCTTCCTGTCCGGCGTGCTCATCGGCGCCTCGACGGCCGGGCTGCTGCTCGCCCTGCTGCTCGCCCTCAGCGGGCGGGCCGCGGACCGCCCGCTCGCCGCGCGGGCCGCCGCCGGCGAGGACGACACCCAGTGGTTCAGCGCCCGCTCGCTGGAGGGCTTCCCGATGGAGCAGGTCCGCCCGCTGCTGCTCTCCCCCGGCGCCCCCGGCCTGAACCGGCTCTACACCGCCTGGGTGTTCGCCACCCACGGGCACGACCCGCAGTGGATCGCCCACCACCTGGACCTGCCCACCCCGACCGCCCGGCTGCTGGTCGCCGCCGCCCGGCGGCACGCCACGTCCACCCTGAACGCACCGTCCGACAGGAGGCCGCAGTGATCACGGCCCTCGACCACGTCCAGCTCTCCGCCCCACCCGGCAGCGAGGCCCTGCTGCGCGCCTTCTACGGCGACGTCCTGCAGATGGCCGAGCTCCCCAAGCCCCAGCCGCTGACCGGCCGCGGCGGCTGCTGGTTCGCCGCCGACGGCGGCCGGGTGCGGCTCTACCTCGGCATCGAGGAGCGCTTCCGGCCCAGCACCAAGGCGCACCCCGGGATGGCCGTGTGCGAGATCGACGAGTTCGCGCTGCGGCTGGCCGAACTCGGCGCCCAGGTGGTCTGGGACGAGAGCCTGCCGCCCCGGCGGCGCTTCTACACCACGGACCCGGTGGGCAACCTGCTGGAGTTCGTCGAGGCGGCCGAGCAGTCGGCCTGAACGCCGGCCCGACCCCCGGTTCATTTGCATACGGACGTCAGAACAGAGCAGACTGCCCGGGTTTGCGTGCCGGAGGTCCACCATGTCCTTGCTGAAGTCCGCCCCGGTCCTGTCCCGGGGCCCGCTGCCACCCCGGGGCCCGCTGCCGCCCCGGGCGGAGCGCCGCCGGGCCCGGACGATCTGGGTGGACGCGGTCGTGGCGGCCGCCGTCCTGGTCCTGCTCTACCTGGCACTGCGGGTGGGGCAGGGCACCACGGTACGGTTCGCCACCGCCCGGGACGCCGCCGTCTCCACCGACCCGTCCCACCTGCCCTACTACGCGGCGCGCTCGCTGCTGCGGATGTTCGCCGCGCTCGTCGTCTCCGTCGTCTTCACGTTCGGCTACGCCTACGCCGCCGCCCGCAGCCGGCGGCTGGAGCGGGTGCTGATCCCGGCACTGGACATCCTCCAGTCGGTGCCGGTGCTCGCCTTCCTGACCGTCGCGGTGACCGGATTCCTCGCCCTGTTCCCCGGCTCGATGCTGGGCCTGGAGTGCGCCGCCGTGTTCGCCATCTTCACGTCCCAGGCGTGGAACATGACCTTCGGCTTCTACCACTCGCTGGTCTCGCTGCCGCGCGAACTCGACGAGCTGTCACGGTCGTTCCGGTTCAGCCGGTGGACGCGGTTCTGGAAGGTCGAACTGCCCTCGGGCATGATCGGCCTGGTCTGGAACGGCATGCTCAGCTTCGGCGGCGGCTGGTTCTTCCTGGTCGCCTCCGAGGCGATCAGCGTCGACGACCAGCGGTACGCGCTGCCCGGGGTCGGCTCCTACGCGGGCGCCGCCATCGCCGCCGGGGACCTGGGCGGCGTCGGCTGGGCGATCGCGACCATGGCCGTCCTGGTCACCGGCGTCAACTTCCTGTTCTGGCGGCCGCTCACCGCCTGGGCCGAGCGCTTCCGCAACGAGCAGTCCGAGGCCACCGAGGTGCAGCGCTCCGCCGTCCTCGACCTGCTGCGCCGCTCGCACCTGCCCGCACTGCTCGGCCGGGCACTGCGCCCCCTCGGGCGGGCGCTGAACCGGGCCGGGCGGGTGTTCGGCACCGACGACCGGCCGCTCGCCGTCCACCCGGCCCGGCAGCGCGCCGGGGACGTCACCTTCTCCCTGGTCTCCGGCGGCATCGTGCTCTGGGGCCTGGTCGACCTCGGCCACTACCTCGCCGACCGCACCGGCCTCGGCGTCTTCGGCGAACCGCTGCTGCTCGGGCTGGCCACCCTGGCCCGGGTGGTCGTCCTGGTCGCGGTGGCCACGGTCGTCTGGGTGCCGATCGGGGTGCGGATCGGCTTCTCGCCCCGGCTGACCCGGATCGCCCAGCCGCTGGTCCAGATCCTCGCCAGCTTCCCGGCCAACTTCCTCTTCCCGCTGGTGGTCTGGCTGTTGCTGCGCACCGGCTTGTCGATCGACCTCGGCGGCATCCTGCTGATGGCACTCGGCGCCCAGTGGTACATCCTGTTCAACGCCATCGCCGGGGCCATGGCCATCCCCAGCGACCTGCGCGAGGCCATGGACGACCTCGGCGTGCGCGGCTGGCAGCGCTGGCGGCGGTTGATCATCCCCGGGATCTTCCCGGCGTACGTCACCGGCGGCATCACCGCCTCCGGCGGCGCCTGGAACGCCGCCATCGTCTCCGAGGTGGTCACCTTCGGCGGCACCACCCTGACCGCCACCGGCCTCGGCGCGTACATCGCCCAGGCCACCGAGCGCGGCGACCGCCCGCACCTGCTCGCCGGGGTGGCGGTGATGAGCCTGTACGTCGTCGCCCTCAACCGCCTGCTCTGGCGCCGCCTGTACCGGCTGGCCGAGCGCCGCTACTCGCTCCAGTGAGGTTCCGCCCGATGCGCTTCCCGTTCTTCCGTCCCGCCCCGGCGGTCGCCCCCGCGGCTCCTGGCACCCACGGGTCACCGGTGCCGCCGGTCGACGACGGGGTCCTGCTGGAGACCGTCGGCCTGACCAAGGCCTACGCCGGGGCCGACGGCGAACTGCCGGTGCTCTCCGGGATCGACCTCACCGTCCGGTCCGGTGAGATCGTCGCCCTGCTCGGCCGTTCCGGCTCCGGCAAGTCCACCCTGCTGCGCTGCCTGGCCGGCCTCCTGCCGCCCAGCTCCGGCACCGTCCGCTACCGCGGCACCCCGCTCGCCGGTGCCAACCCCGGCACCGCACTGGTCTTCCAGACCTTCGCGCTGCTGCCCTGGCTGACCGTCCGACAGAACGTCGAACTCGGCCTGGAAGCCCGCGGGGTGCCGCCCCGCGAACGCGCCCGCGCCGCCGACCAGGCCATCGACCTGATCGGCCTGGCCGGCTTCGAGTCCGCCTACCCCAAGGAGCTCTCCGGCGGCATGCGCCAACGCGTCGGCTTCGCCCGGGCGTTGGTGGTCGAGCCGGACGTGCTGATGATGGACGAGCCGTTCTCCGCGCTCGACGTGCTCACCGCCGAGAACCTGCGCGGCGAGCTGATGGAGCTGTGGGACTCCGGCCAGTTCCCCACCCGGGCCGTCGTCCTGGTCACCCACAACATCGAGGAGGCGGTGCTGATGGCCGACCGCATCGTCGTCCTCGGCTCCCGCCCGTACGGCACCATCCGCGAGACCGTCGAGGTCGGCCTCGACCGCCCGCGCGACCGCGACTGCGCCGCCTTCGACGAACTCGTCGACCGGGTCTACCGGATCATGACCGGCCGCCCCAAGGAGACCCGCCCGCCCGAGCGCCCCGACCCGGGCCGCCCGGACCGCCGCACCCTCGCCACCACCCCGCTGCCCACCGTCAGCGTCGACGGCCTCTCCGGCCTCGCCGAGATGATCGCCCACCGCCACGGCTGCTGCGACCTCGCCGACCTCGCCGACGGACTCGGCCTCGACATGGACGACGTGCTCCCCCAGGTCGACGCCCTCGACCTGCTCGGCTTCGCCGAGATCCACGGCGACGACCTGCTCCTCACCGAGGACGGCACCGCCTTCGCCCACGCCGACGTCCAGGACTCCCGCGCGCTCTTCGCCGCCGCCGCGGTGGAGGTGCCGCTGGTCAAGCTGATCGCCAACAGCCTCCGCGGCGAGCCCGGCGCCACCGTCCGGGCCGGCTTCTTCCGCGACCTGCTGGCCCACCACTACACCAGCGAGCAGGTCGACCGGCAGCTGGAGACGGCAACCGACTGGGGGCGCTACGCGGGCCTGTTCGGCTACGACGCGGACCGGCAGGAGTACCGGCTGGAGGAGGCCTAGCCGGGACAAGGCCGGCGGGGTGCCGGCCGACCGGACCGACGCGATGTTCCGCCGCGCCCAGGCCATCCGCGACAACATCCGCCGGACAGGCTAGGTCGCCGGGCGGCGGCGGACCGCCCGGACGGCGCGGGCGAAGGGCTGCTCGGCCGTCGCGGCGGCCGGGGTGACACCGTCGCCGCCGCCGTCGCCGCCGCGGCCCGGCAGGTCGTTGGCGATCACGGCGGCCTCGGTCAGCAGGCCGCGCACCTCGGTGGCGCGGTAGAAGATCCGGGTGCCCTCCCGGCGGGCCACCACCAGGCCCGCCGCCCGCAGCTTCGCCAGGTGCTGGGAGGTCGCCGCGACATGGGCGCCCAGCAGCTCGGCCAGCTCGCTGACCGGCAGCTCGCGACGGCTCAGCGCCCACAGCAGCCGGTAGCGCGACGGATCGGCCACCGCCTTCAGCACGGCCACCGCCCGCTCGGCCGCGTCCGCGTCCCAGGCCTCTTCCTTCGCACCACCCATACAGGGATCGTACCGACGTACGGCCGTCCGCCCGGGGCCGTGGCCCTCAGTCCACGCGGGTCCCGTTCAGGTACGCAAGCACCGCGAGCACCCGCCGGTTGTCGTCGTCGGAGGCGCCGAGCCCCAGCTTCGCGAAGATGCTGGAGGTGTGCTTGCTGACCGCGCCCTCGCTGAAGTGGAGGCGCTGGGCGATCGCGGCGTTGGAGCGGCCCTCGGCCATCATCTCCAGGACGTCCCGCTCCCGCGGGGTGAGCATCGCGAGCGGCTCGTCGTAGGCGTTGCGGGCGAGGAGGCGGGTGATGACCTGGGGGTCCATGACCGTACCGCCGGCGGCGACGGTGTGGACGGCGTCGACGAACTGGTCGGCCTTGGAGACGCGGTCCTTGAGGAGGTAGCCGACGCCGCCGGTGCCGTCGGCGATCAGCTCGCGGGCGTAGAGCTGCTCGACGTGCTGGGAGAGGACCAGCACCGGCAGGCCGGGCTGTTCGCGGCGGGCAGCCAGCGCGACCTGGAGGCCCTCGTCGGTGTGGGTCGGGGGCAGGCGGACGTCGACCACGGCGATGTCCGGACGGTGTTCGGCGAGGGCGGCGGCCAGTTCGGGGCCGCTCTCCACCGCCGCGACGATCTCGTGCCCGTGGGCACGCAGCAGCAGTTCCAGTCCGTCCCTCAGCAGGACGAGGTCCTCGGCGAGGACAACACGCACGGTAGCTCCATGATCAGCCTGGTCGGGCCCCCCGGGGGGCTGGTCACCGTGAGCGTACCGTCGAAGACCGCCAGCCTGCGCTGGATGCCGCGCAGGCCACTGCCCTTGCCGGGGTCGGCCCCGCCCTGGCCGTCGTCGGTCACCTCGGCCCTCATCAGCCCGGCGGCGTGGGTGAGTTCCACCGTGGCGTGACGGGCGCCGCCGTGCTTGACGGCGTTGGTGAGGGCCTCGCTGACGGCGAAGTAGACCGCCGATTCCACCGGGGCCTCGGCCCGGCCCGGCAGTTCGGCCCGGACCTCGACCTTCAGCGGCACGTCCAGCGACAACGCCCGTACCCCCTCGGCCAATCCGCGTTCGGCGAGCACCGGCGGGTGGATGCCGCGGACCAGGTCCCGCAGTTCCTGCAAGGCCTGGGTGACGTTCTCCTGGGCGTCCGCCACCACCTGCTTGGCACTCTCCGGGTCCCGGTCGATCAGCGCCGCGACGGCACCGAGCCGCAGGCTCACCGCGACCAGTCGGGCCTGCGCGCCGTCGTGCAGGTCCCGCTCTATGCGGCGCAGTTCGGCGGCCTGGGCCTCGGTGGCGTCGAGCCGGATCTCGGTGAGCTGCTCGACCCGCTGGGCCAGCCGGGAGCGCTCGGTGGGGCCGAGCACGGAGAGGGTCCACCGGCCGTGCAGGCGCAGCGCGGGCGGGGCGAGCGCGAGGCCGCCGGCGATCAGGACCGGGCCGAGGAGGAAGGCGAGCGGGCCGCCGAGCGGCAGGTCGTACGGCACGAGGGGCTGCCCGAGCCCGTACAGGCCGGAGCCGATCAGCAGCACGGGCGCGGCGGCGATCGCCCCGCCGACCAGCGGGTCGGTGATCGCCCAGAGGGCGTCGCGCCAGGTCGCCGGGTCGTTCCAGAGCCAGCGCAGGGTGCGCGCCATGCCCGCGAACCAGCGGCTCTTGTGGTAGTCGTGGCCGGTCCAGAACCAGCCGTGCAGGGTGCGTTCCAGCGCCGGTCGCGGCTGGTAGGGCGCCGGTACGGGCACCTGCGACCAGTGGCCGGACGCCCAGCGGGCGGCGCCGGCGGCGCTGCGGACCACCTTGGTGGCCAGGGGGAAGAGCGGGAACATCCCGAGGCAGCCCCAGAGCAGGAAGGACGCCAGGTAGAGCACGGACAGCACCGCCCCGGCCGGGATCAGGAGGGTCAGGACGGCGAGGCGCCCGAGCGCCCGCACGGCGGGGCGCAGCGCCTGGGCGGCTCGGGTCTGAGGGGTGCTCACGGGGCGCTCCGGGGTGTCGAGTTCGGATGATCATGATGGCAGCCGGCCCGCCCTGCCGGCGGAACAGGGCGGGCCGGACCCGGACAACGGTCGGTGTTCAGTGGGCCGTTGTCCGCTCGGAGGGCGCCTGAGCGGCGGGCGCGGTCTCCGGGTCCGAGGGGTCCGAGGGGTCCGGGAGTTCCGCCGGGACGGGCCCGGCGGCGGAGTGCTTGGCGCGGATCAGCCGGTACACCCCGAAGAAGCAGGCCGCGCCCAGCAGGATGAAGCCCGCCTCCACCGGCACCTGCCAGCCCGCAGGCAGGTACAGGGCGAGGAACCAGCTCCGGTTCGTCGGCGCGAGGAGCGACATCCCCATCGCCACCCCGCCCTGCGGGGCGGTGCTCAGCACGCCGACCGTCACCAGCAGGCCGGCGATCGTGGTGCGGCGGCGGGAGAGGCTGTCCAGCAGGTCCCGCTCCTCCTCGGACCGGGCGGTCTCGGTCACCCGGCGCACGCCCTTGCGCATCACGTCGAGCAGCTCCGGCCCGCGGGTCTCCAGCCGGCGCCGGGCCTCCCGGCCCATCCACCAGGCGTACAGCGGCCCAGTGCCCAGGCCGACCACGACCCCGGCCCAGCACAGCGGCGCGCTGTGCAGCAGGGTGCCGGCCAGCACGACGCCGGCGGCGGGCAGCGCGGCGAAGAGCTGGAGCAGCAGGACGGCCAGGGACTGCATCCGGGCCTGGTCGCCGCTCTCGTCGCTGAAGCCGTCCAGCGGGTTGCCGCCGGGCCGGTCCGGGAACGGCGCCGGGCCGAGCAGGGACATCAGCGGTGTCAGGCCCGCCCCGGCGCCGAGTACGGCGGGCAGGGTGGCGAGCACCCAGGGCCAGGCCCAGCCGTTCGGGACGGCGAGGGTGGCGACCACGGTGAGCAGCAGGGCGGCCGGGCCGACGACCAACAGCCAGGCCAGCTGCCGGGCCCGGACGTCGATCCGCTCGGCGCCGGGGACGACCAGGGTCAGCCAGAGCGCGCCGGCGTCCAGGCCGTACAGGCCGGAGCCGAGCGCCCCGGCGTACAGCGCGAGGACCACACCGGTCCACGGCAGCACGGTGGTGAATCCGCCGAGCACCGGGAGCAGGCCGGTGAACAGGCCGGTCCACAGGGCGATCCGCAGGAACCGGGCGCGGCGCGGGTCGCGTACCCACAAGCGCAGCTCCTTGCCGAGGACGGCGCCCTCGGGGCTGTCCGGGACGGCTCGCAGCCGGACGCCACGCCGGGCGGTGGACCGGCCGCCGCCGGCCGTGCCGCGCACCAACTGCCGGGAGAGCAGGGCGGTCCAGGCGGCGAACAGCAGCGCGCAGAGGGCGAGCAGTCCGCCGAGGCAGGCGCCGGCCTGGGCCCAGTCCGAGCGGCGGGCGGCGTCCACGGCGACCACCGCCCAGCCGGAGGGCAGCGCCCGCACGACCGTCCCGATGGTGGCGGCCCAGTGGCCGCCGAGCAGCTCGAAGAAGAAGCCGATGCTGAACCAGCCGGTGTTGAGGAAACCGCAGACCAGGCCGACCAGCAGCGCGGAGAGCTCCCAGCCGAGCCGCGAGCGGGCCACACTGCCGAGGCCCTGCAGGCTCAGCTTGGCGAGCACCACCACGAACAGCAGCTGGAGCAGTACGGCGGGGACGGCGACCAGGGCGGGCAGCAGCCCCAGCCCGGCGCCGAAGACGATCAGCACCGCGAAGGCGACCAGACTGACCAGCGGGGTGATGCCGACGAACGAGGCGCCCAGCAGACCGAGGGCGAGCTTGCCCGGGCGCTGCGGCACCAGCGTGAAGTAGGACAGCCGCAGGGTCGGGTCGCCGCCGGTGAGGGTCGGGCCGACCGCCCATCCGACCGTCCACACCAGCAGCACCAGGGCGATCGTGCCGACCCCGGCCTCGGGGGTGGGGAAGTCCACCAGGCCCAGCAGCGCCGTGCCGACCGCCGCCAGGGCGCCGCACACGCCCCCGATGATCAGGCTCGCGGCCCGGGGGCCGGACATCGACCGTCGTAGGACGGTCAGCTTCATCCCGGTCAGGACGCCAACCACGACAGCCCCTCCTTCCCACCGGTACGGGCGCCGACCAGCTCGACGAAGACGTCCTCCAGGCCGCGCCCGGCGCGGACCTCGTCGACCGGGCCGGCCGCCAGGACCCGACCGCCGGCGATCACGCCGACGTGGTCGCAGAGCTGCTCGACCAGGGCCATCACGTGGCTGGAGAGCACCACCGAGCCGCCGGAGGCGGTGAAGCGCTGGAGGATGACCCGGATGGTCGCGGCGGACACCGGGTCGACGGCCTCGAAGGGCTCGTCCAGCACCAGCAGCCGGGGGGCGTGCAGCAGGGCGGTGGCCAGGCCGATCTTCTTGCGCATCCCGGTGGAGTAGTCGATCACCGGGGTGTGCTCGGCCTCGTCCAGCTCCAGGACGGCCAGCAGTTCCTCGGCCCGTGCGTCCACGGTGGCGGCCGGCAGGCCGCGCAGCCGGCCCAGGTAGTGCAGCAGTTCCGGGCCGGTCAGCCGCTCGGGCAGCATCATGCCGTCCGGCAGCACCCCGACGAGGGACTTGGCGCGCACCGGGTCGCTCCACACGTCGACCCCGAAGATCTCCGAACTCCCGGCGTCCGGCCGCAGCAGGCCGACGGCCATCGAGAGGGAGGTGGTCTTGCCGGCGCCGTTGGGGCCGACCAGCCCGTAGAAGGATCCGCTCGGCACGACCAGGTCGACGCCGTCCACGGCGGTGTGCGCGCCGAACCGCTTGCACAGGCCCGTCAGCCGCAGTGCCGGGGCGCCGCCGTCCGCTTCCGGACGGGACCCTCGCCCCGTGTGCACCGTTTCCCGCACCTTGCCCCGCACCGCGTCCTCCCCGTGTCTCCCACGGCCACCCGTGCTCCGGGCGGCTCGTGATCAACGTTAGGGACGGCGGGGTGGCGGCAGAATACGGCTGAGCCCCCGGTTGGGGGTGGGTCTGGACCCACCCCCAACCGGTGACGGCTCAACCGACGTTGACGGTGAACTGGCGCTTGGTCTGCTCGGGGCCACCGGAGAACGTTCCACCCAGCTCGTCGCGGTAGGCGACGTGCACGGTGACGGTGGTCCGGCCGGGGTTCCGGGCGGCGCGGAAGACGAAGTAGTAGTGACCGCCGGAATCCGAGCCGATCGCGCCGCCCAGGTTCGCCAGACCGACGTTGCGGACGAACTCGTCACCGACGGTCTGCACCACCGCGGGGTCGGGGGCCGGATCCGCCACGGTCCAGATGTCGCCCCACTCCCGGTGGGCGCTCACCTCGACCGAGAACAACTGGCCCGGCTTGACGGCCAGTTCGCCCGAGGTCGCCGTGAACACCGTGCCGTGGTCCAGTTTGCCGGTGGTCATCTTGTGGATCGCCACCGCGCCCGCCGCACCCGCGACGGCCAGCAGGACGACCGCGACGAGGAGGATCCGCTGCCACTTCTTCTTCACGAGTTCGTCTCCCGGTTGGTGACCCGCAGCGCCAGGACGCCGGCGACCGCGTCGAGCCAGCGGGCGACCAGCTGGTCACCCGCGTCCCCGAGCTTGTCCGGATGCGCGCTGAACCCCGTCCCGGCGCCGTCGCCGCCCATGCCGCTCCCCCGATTCCCCGTCATACCGTCCGAAGATCGCCGGACAGCATAGCGGCAGTTCTGCCGCCTTCCACCAGGAGGAACGCAGGGGTGGAGGGGCGTGCGCACAACCCGCCGGATCCGTACGGAACGGGCACAGGATCGCGGGGAAGTCTCGGGGAACCGGACGCGGACACGGCGGCACGGCCGACACCCCGGCCCCGTCCAGGAGCGGGGCCGGTGTCGGTGTCGGTCCGACCGATGGCGATGCGGAGGAGAAGCGTTCGAACTGCCGGCGGGGCGCGTCAGGCTCGGTGGATCCGTACGCCGCATTCGGCGACGGCTCTCTCCTGGGCGGCGGTGAGCCCGTCGTCCGTCACCAGGTCGTGGACGTCGGACAGCGGGCAGATCGAGGCGAAGGTGACCCGGCCCACCTTGGTGCTGTCCGCCAGCACCACCGAGCGCGCGCTGCCGCGCAGGAAGGCGCGGTCGGTCTGCGCCTCCATCTCGTCGTGCGTGGTGCAGCCCTCCTGTGCCGTGAGGCCGTCCACCCCGATGAACGCGACGTCGAAGTGGTACTGCGCGAGCATCCGGTCCGCCGCCGGCCCGACCAGCTCGTAGCTCGCCGACCGGGCCAGCCCCCCGATCACCACCAGACGGATCCCAGGACGCACGATCAGCTCCGCCGCGATGTTCACCGCGTTGGTGACCACCGTGAAGCCGCCCCGCTCACCCAGCACCCGGGCCAGCTCCGTGGCGGTCGTCCCGCCGGTCAGCCCCACGACGGCGCCGTCCGGCACCAGTTCGGCGGCCACCCGGGCGATCCGCCGCTTCTCCTCCGGCCGCTTCCCACTGCGGTGCCGCAACGGAAGCTCCAGGTTCACGGCGCCCGTCACCGCACCGCCCCGCGTGCGCTGCAGCAAGCCCTGCTCGTGCAACTCCTGCAGGTCCCGCCGCACGGTCGCACCCGACACGCCCAGCAGTTGCGAGAGTGCGTGCACATCCGCACTCCCCACCTCGCCGATGTGGGACAGGATCAAGGCCGCGCGATCAGCTTTGAGCATGATCGGAGTGTAGCGCCATCCTCGCGAAGATGGCCCGACCTGGCCATATCCCCGGTCCCGAGCACGACCAGCTCCAGAACCCTCACCGTTCAGACATGACTAAAACCACGGATCTGTAATCATCATTGCTCACCGAGCGATGCGGTCACGTAGCCGCTCCCGGTCTGACCGGAGCGCAGTGCCTCCGCCCGGCGCGGGCGGAGGCACCACCGGTGCAGGAGGTCGTCACCGGACCAGCTGGGCCGCTCCTCCCCTGTGGGCGGCCCGCCGCCGCGCGCTCGCGTTTCCCGGCCGTGGTCCGCCCGGGCTACTTGACGGAGCCGGCGGTGAGTCCGGACACGACGTGCCGTTCGATCACCGCGAAGAGCACGACCACCGGCACGATGGCCACCAGCGAGGCGGCGAACACGTGGTTCCACTGCACGCTGTAGGCGCCGATCATGTTGTTGATGCCGACGGTGAGCGGTTGCCGGTCGGGCGAGTCGGTCAGGGTCAGGCCCATGATGAACTCGTTCCAGGCCGAGATGAAGGTGAAGATCACGGCGGTGACCACCCCGGGCAGCGCGAGCGGCAGGGTGACGCGCAGCAGCGCGCCGATCCGGCTGTTGCCGTCGATCATCGCGGCCTCCTCCAGCTCCATCGGGATGGCGCCGATGTAGGCACTCAGGATCCAGATCGCGAAGGCCAGGTTGAACGCGGCGTTCGCGAGGACCAGCACGCCGACGGTGTCCAACAGGTCCATCGCGTAGAACTCGCGGTACAGGCCGACCTGCAGGGCGGTGGGCTGGAACATCTGGGTGACCAGCACCAGCAGCAGGAACGCCTTGCGGCCGCGGAAGCGCACCCGGGCGGTGCAGTACGCGGCGGGCAGGGCGACCAGCAGGACCAGGAGTGTCGAGCCGCCGGCGACCAGCAGGGTGATCCGGAGGTTCTGGCCGAGCGTGGTGTCGGTCCAGACCTCGGTGAACGAGGACCAGTCGAAGTGCGTCGGCAGGTAGGAGTCGTCGCGCAGCTGGTCGGCCGGACGTCCGCCGGTGATCAGCATCTCGACGTAGGGCAGCAGGAAGAGCGCGGCGAGCGCCCAGGCGAGCGCGGTGAGCAGGACGGTCCGGGCACGCGGGCGGCGCGTCGCCGCCCGCGGTGACGGCTGAAGGGTGGTCATCGGTTCTCCTCCCCGTTCCAGCGGCTGACCTTGAGGAAGACGACCACCATCACGATCACGACGGCGAAGTTGACCACGGACATGGCGGCGGACTCCGCGACGTCGTAGCCGCGCAACATGTACATGAACACGGTGGTGGTCGCGGTGTCGGCGTTCGGGCCGCCCTGGGTCATGCCCCAGATGACCGGGAACGAGTTGAAGACGTTGATCAGGTTGATCACCAGGCCGACCATGAAGGCGGGGCGCAGCAGCGGCAGGGTGATCCTGCGGTAGGTCTGCCAGGGCGTGGCGCCGTCGACCCGGGCGGCCTCGTAGACCTCGGCGGGGACGGTCTGCAGGCCGGCGAGCAGGGTGTAGGTGGTGAACGGCAGCGAGACGAAGACGGCGACGAGGACCAGCCAGGGCTTGGCGTGGGCGGCGTCGCCCAGCCAGGCCTGCGGGTGGTCGATCAGGCCGAGGTCGAGCAGCAGCCGGTTGAACACGCCCGCGACCTGGTCGAGCATCCAGCGGAAGCCGATCGCGGTCATCAGCACGGAGGCGGCCCAGGGGGCGATCAGCGCCCACCGGGTGACTCGGCGGCCGGGGAAGTCCCGGTTGAACAGTTGGGCCAGCGCGAGTGAGATCAGCATGGTCAGGCCGACGACGGCGACCGTCCACACGGCGGTCCAGGTGAGCACTTGGGGCAGCCGGGGGTCGCTGAAGAGCTTGTGGTACTTGACCAGGCCGGCCGGGCCGTGGTCGGTGCCGGTGGTGTCGATCCTGCGCAGCGAGGTGCCGACCATCTCGATGACCGGCCACACGACCACGCCCAGGATGAGGACGACGGCCGGGGCCAGCCAGGGCAGTGGTCCGAGCCGTACGAACAGGGAACGGCGCCTGACCGGCGGGCCCGCGGGCGGAGCCGACGGGCCCGTCGTCGGCGCGGGCGGCCGGGAGGCGTCGTCCGGCCGGACGTCCGAGGTACTGGTGGAGGACACGGTGTGCGTTCCTCGTGCGGCCGCCCGGGTCACTCGCCGGCCTGCTGGGCGGCCTGCTGGAGTGCGTCGAGGGCCTTCTTCGGATCGCCGAGCGCGCTGCCGATCTGGGTCTTGATCTGTGCGGAGACGGCCGGCCAGGTCGGGTCGCTGAGCGGGTAGAAGGTGGCGGTGGGCAGGATCTGCAGGAACGGCTGGAGGCCCTTCTCCTCCGGATCGGCCTGGAGTTCGGTGAGAGCGGACCGGGTGACCGGCATCAGGCTGTACTGCTTGTCGAACTTCACCGTGTTGTCCTTGCCGTAGGCGAAGTCGAGGAAGGCCTTGATCTGGTCCTTGTGGCCGCCCTTCTTGAAGGCCATCACCCAGTCGGCGACGCCGAGGGTGGCCTTGCCGGTGCCGTCCTTGCTGGGCATCGCGGTCCAGGTGACGTCCATGGTCTTGACGTCGTTCAGCTGGGTGGGAATGCCGTTGAGCATGCCGACCTTGCCCGACGCGAAGTCCTTCGCGAGGTCGGTGCGGTTGACGGAGGCGGGGCTCTGCTCGGTCAGGCCGGCGTCCGCCCAGCTCTTGAGCTGGGTGAAGGTGTCGATGTTGGCCTGCGAGTCGATGGTGTACGTGCCCTTGGCGTCCTGGTAGCCGCCGCCGTTCTCCAGCATCCAGATGTACGACTCGCCCTGGGCCTCCTCCTTGCCGAGCGGCACTCCGAGCGGGATCTCCACACCGGCGTTCTTCAGTGCGGTGGCGGCGGTGGTGAGGTCGGCCCAGGTCTTGGGCGCCTTGGCCGGGTCGAGACCGGCCTTCTTGAAGAGCGCGTTGTTGATCAGGAACATCCGGGCGCTGGAGACGAACGGGATGCCGTACTGGGTGCCGCCCTGTTCGCCGGCGTGCGCCATCGCGGGGATGAAGTCGGCGGCGGTGCTGCCGGAGAGGACGTCCTGGGCGGGGTAGAGCTGGCCGTTCTTGGCGAAGTCGGCGTAGCCGCCGGTCTGCAGGATGTCCGGCTGGTTGCCGTTCTGCACCATCGTCTTGACCTGGGTGTCGAGGTCGTTCCAGTTGATGACCTGGAGGTCGACCTTGATCTTCGGGTTCTGCTGCTCGAAGGCGGAGATCACGCCCTGCCAGTACGCCTGGCTCGGGTTCTGGCCGTTGGAGCCGTAGTCGGCGGCGACGAACTTGATCGTCGTGACGCCGTCGGCGGAGGTCGAACCGGAGCTCGAACCCTTGCTGCACCCCGACATCGCGAGCGTTCCGGCCACGGTGGCCGCCGACAGGGCGAGAAGACGCCGCTTCATCTCTGATACCGCCTTTGCAGCTGGGGCCGACCCAGCGGCGGCCCGAGTGGGGATGGTGCGACGTGCACAAAAGTGCGCCAGGTGATCGATATTTGCGCAACATCGAGCATTCGCTTCGAACAGAGTGTGCACTGCTGCCATCTCGGCAGGCCAGCCGCGTTACCGAAGCGTTGCAGTCAATCGGCAAGGGGAACGTGAGGCGTCCCGCGTCTTGACGCAGGGCGCCCAGCCGCCCGAAGCTGCTCCGCATCTGACTGAAGCTGCATCACTTGCGGGGCTCGTTGGATCAATTTCGATCAGAGCAGAGGAGCCTCCTGCACCTGCAACCAGACGACTCCTCTCGCGCCGACCCACGACGCTCATCGCGGCGACCGCCGCCCTCACCGGCGTCGCGCTCGACGCCACCCCCGCGCACTCCGCCCGACGCCTGACGTTCCATCCCTTCCGGCCGCGCGGTATTGCTCATAGATGAACATTTGAGCTATGAATAAATCAGTTTCAAGCAGAAGCTTGCAGCATGAAACGCGCGCCCGGGCCGGATCGCCGCCCGAGCCGAACCGAGGAGAGCTCTGATGAGTCACGTCGAGCGGGAGATCGCCAGTCAGCCGGAGTGCTGGCGCAAGGCGCTGGAGCTGGAGCCCGTCGGGCTGCCGGAGTGCGGCGAGCGGGTGG
Organism: Kitasatospora sp. NPDC004669; assembly: GCF_040609455.1. Classification (NCBI taxonomy): domain Bacteria; kingdom Bacillati; phylum Actinomycetota; class Actinomycetes; order Kitasatosporales; family Streptomycetaceae; genus Kitasatospora; species Kitasatospora sp. NPDC004669. The sequence goes on along the minus strand of NZ_JBEXKB010000021.1, from coordinate 56,087 downwards.
CCGTGATCGGCTGCGGTACCTCGCTCTACATCGCGCAGGCGTACGCGGGTCTGCGCGAGGGTGCCGGGCTCGGCGAGAGCGACGCCTTCGCGGCCTCCGAGTTCCCGGCCGCCCGCGGCTACGACCGCGTCGTCGCCATCAGCCGCTCGGGTACCACGACCGAGGTGCTGGCCGCGCTGGAGCGGTGCGGCGCGACGCCGAGCGTCGCGCTCACCGGCGACCTCGCCACCCCGATCAGCACGGCCGCCCGGCACGTGATCGACCTGGAGTTCGCCGATGAGAAGTCGGTGGTGCAGACCCGCTTCGCCACCACCGCGCTGGCCCTGCTGCGTGGCCGTCTCGGCCTCGCCCCCGCCGACCTGGCCGCGCACGCCGAGCGGGCGCTGGCCGCCCAGCTGCCCGAACGGGCCACCGAGGCAACCCAGTTCACCTTCCTCGGGACGGGTTGGACGGTCGGCCTGGCGAACGAGGCGGCGCTCAAACTGCGCGAGGCGTCCGGGTCGTGGACCGAGTCGTACCCGGCGATGGAGTACCGGCACGGCCCGATCAGCGTCACCGGCCCGAACAGCGTCCTGTGGTTCTTCGGCGAGCCGCCGACCGGACTGGTCGACCAGGTCGAGCCGACCGGCGCAGTGCTGTCGGTGAGTCCGCTGGACCCGATGGCCGACCTGATCCGCGCCCAGCGGCTCGCCGTCGAGCTGGCCAAGGGCCGCGGCCTGGACCCCGACCAGCCGCAGGGCCTCACCCGCTCCATCGTGCTGACCCGGCCGTGAGCGCCACCGCGATCGCCCTCGACGTCGGCGGCACCTACATCAAGGGCGCAGCGGTGGCCGAGGACGGCACCCTGCGCCACACCGAGCGCTGGTTGACCCGCACCGAGCGCGGCCCTGAGGCCGTACTCGAAACCGTCCTCGACTGTGCCGCCGAACTCGCCGGGCGCTTCGGTCCGGCCGCCGTGGGCGTCGCCGTGCCCGGCGTCGTCGACGAGGGGGCCGGCATCGCGGTGCTCGCCGCCAACCTGGGCTGGCGCGATGTGCCCGTCCGGCACCGGCTGTCCGAACACCTGGGCGTCCTGGTCGCGTTCGGGCACGACGTGCGGGCCGGCGGCATCGCCGAGGCCAGGGCCGGTGCCGGCCGCGGCAGCCGTAACTTCCTGTTCGTGCCGGTCGGCACCGGTATCGCCGCCGCCGTGATGGTCGACGGACGCCCGCTCACCGGCAGCCACACCCGCGCCGGCGAGCTCGGCCACCTGGTGGTCCGCCCCGGTGGCGATCCCTGCGCGTGTGGTGCCCGCGGCTGCGTGGAGACCCTCGCCTCGGCCGCCGCCATCGCCCGCCGCTACGCCGCCGCCACCGGCGAGCCGGGCATCACCGCCCAGCAGGTCGCCGAGCGCGCCGCAGCCGGGGACCGGACGGCCGCCGCCGTCTGGCAGGAGGCCGTCGACGCGCTCGCCGACGGCCTGGCGAGCGCGGTCACGCTGCTCGACCCCGAGCGCGTCGTGATCGGCGGCGGCCTGGCCCGAGCCGGCGAGCCCTACTTCGCGCCGCTGCGCGAAGCCCTGGCCGCCCGGCTCGCCTTCCAGGCGATACCGGAACTCGTACCCGCCGAACTCGGCCTCGAGGCAGGCTGTTTCGGGGCCGGACTGCTCGCACGGGACCTCCTGGCCTCGGGGGCGGCGCCGTGATCCTCACCGTCACCCTCAACACGGCTCTGGACATCACCCACCACCTGGACCGGTTGCGTCCGCACGGCAGCAACCGGGTCCGGGCGGTGGCCGAGCGGGCGGGCGGCAAGGGCGTCAACGTCGCCCGGGTCCTGCACGCCCTCGGCCACCCGACCGCCGTCACCGGCCTGGTCGGCGGCCTCACCGGCCGGGCGATCCGCGCCGAACTCACCGCCGCCGGACTGACCGAGCGGATGCTGACGATCCCGGGTGAGTCCCGGCGCACGGTGGCCGTGGTCGAGGAGAGCGTCGGGGACACCACGATCCTCCTCGAACCCGGACCGATGGTGGGCACCGAGGAGTGGGAGCACTTCCTCAACCACCTCGACACGCTGCTACCGGACGCCACCGCGGTGGTCCTCTCCGGCAGCCTGCCACGCGGTGTCCCCCAGGACGCCTACGCCCAACTGCTCCGGAACGCGCACGCACACGGCGTCCCGGCCGTACTCGACGCCGGCGGGGCGGCCCTGCGCGCGGCGCTTCCGGCGGGCCCGGCCCTGATCAAGCCGAACGCCGACGAACTCGCCGCCGCCACCGGCCTCACCGACCCGGTGGTCGCCACCCGGGCGCTGCAGGCCGCCGGAGCCGGCGCGGTGGTCGCCTCGCTCGGCGCCGACGGCCTCATCGCCGTCACGCCGCACGGGAGTTGGCGCGCCCGCGCACCCGAGCGGCTGGCCGGCAACCCCACCGGCGCCGGCGACGCCGCGGTCGCCGCGCTCACCCTCGGCCTGGTCACCGGCACCCCCTGGCCCGACCGGCTGGCCGAGGCCGTGGCACTCTCCGCGGCCGCCGTCGCCGCACCGCTCGCGGGCGACTTCGACCCGGCCGTCCACCGGGCCCTGCGCTCCCGTGTGGACGTCCGTCCCCTCACACCCTTCGCACCCTTCGCAGCCGAGGAGCCCGACCCATGCCCCTGACCGGAACCGGCGCGATCACCGCCGCAGCCGATGCCGATGCCGTGCGCGGCGTCGGCGCGTTCAACGTCATCCACCTCGAACACGCCCAGGCGATCGTCGCCGGCGCCGAAGCCGCCGGCGCCCCGGTCATCCTGCAGATCAGCGAGAACGCCGTCCGCTACCACGGCGCCCTGGCCCCGATCGCCGCCGCCACGCTCACCGTCGCCCGCGCCGCGCGGGTACCGGTCGCGGTCCATCTCGACCACGCCACCTCCGTCGAACTTGTCCACGAGGCCGTGGAGTTGGGCCTCACCTCGGTCATGTTCGACGCCTCCGTGCTCGCCTACGAGGACAACGTGCGCACCACCGCCGAGGTGGTCGAGCACTGCCACGCCGCCGGCGTCTGGGTCGAGGCCGAACTCGGCGAGGTCGGCGGCAAGGACGGCGTCCACGCACCCGGCGCGCGCACCGACCCCGCCGAGGCCGCCGCATTCGTCGCCGCCACCGGCGTGGACGCGCTCGCGGTGGCCGTCGGCACCTCCCACGCCATGCTCACCCGCGACGCGGCCCTCGACTTCGAGCTCATCGCAAGGCTGCACGAGGCCGTCCCGGTCCCGCTCGTGCTGCACGGCTCCTCCGGCGTGGCGGACCAGGACCTCACCGCCGCCGTGGACGCCGGCATGACCAAGATCAACATCGCGACCCACCTCAACCGGGTCTTCACCACCACCGTCCGCCAGGCCCTGGCCGACAACGCGCGGCTGGTCGACACCCGCCGCTACCTCGACCCCGCCCGCACCGCCGTCGCCACCGAGGTCACCCGCCTGCTCGGCGTCCTGAAGGCAACGCCCCCACCGGCGGCCCCGGCCACCGCTCACGACTGAGCCGGGACCCGCCGTCCGTCAGCACCGTCCTCGGGCCGTCCCCGCCGTCGGCGCCACCCGGGGGCCGACGGCTTCGCGTGGTGCCGAAACCGCTCGCATGTCGCCGTACGCCCGTATCATGAATCCCGCTTCAGGGGCGCTCCGAAGCAGGTTGCGGTTCAGGCTCTGTGACTGTCCGTCGGCGGTTCGCCGCGACCGGGTTGTCGGTTGGGTTGACATGTGGAGGCTGATCCCGATGGCCCTGTCCAGATCGACCGGGCGCGGTGGGCGTGTGACCGGCCGACCGGCGCCCGCGGTGCTGCCCTCATCGCTTCGCGTGTGGCTCGGGCTGATTGCGGGCTTCGCCGCGTTGGTGGTCGTCGTGCTCGGGGTCCGGTACGCCGACGAGAGCGAGCCCGGCAGGGTGGACGCGCGGATCGGGGCGGCGGTGTACGGCGTGGGGTCGCCGTGGCGGTCCGTCGCTCTGGCCATGGACTCCTTGGGCGAGCCGGTGGGAGCCTCCGCCCTGGTCGCGGCCGTCGTGACGGGCTGTCTGCTGCTTCGGCGTCCTCGCGCAGCGGTGTTCACCGTTGCCGGCGTCGGCATGACCGTGGGGACGGCGACGCTGCTCAAGCACCTGGCGGGACGCACCATCCACGGCGAGAACCTGTCCTACCCGAGCGGGCACACCGCCTTCTTCACCGCGTTCGCCCTCGCCGTGGCGATGCTCGTGACCCGCCGCCGAGGCCGAGACGGGCTCGGCCTCGGCAGCACGGCCGGCACCTTACTCGTGCTCACCGCGGCGCCGGCTGCCGGCGCCACCATGGGCTGGGCGCAGGTCGCTCTGGGCGCGCACTACCCGACCGACGTCCTCGGCGGCTGGTGCACCGCGCTGGCGGTGATACCGGCGACCGCGTGGCTGGTCGACCGGATGGCCGACCGGCTCGCCGAAGCCGGTCGCCGACAACGCATCTGACGCGGCGTCACGCCAAACGGCGGAACACGGGCTTCACCGGCCGCCCGGCCAGCCAGGGGGTGGGGTCGGCGGCGTCCAGTGCCTTCCGGTACACGGCACATGCCCCGGCCACCACGTCGACGGTGCGGTCGATGTCGGCGTCGTCGAGCGCGCTGCTCACCACGAACGACGGGGCCAGCACTCCGCCCGCGAGGAGTTGGCGCAGGAACAGGGTGCGGTACCGCTGCGACGGCTGCCGGTTCTCGTCGAGGGTGGCGAAGACCAGGTTGCTGGCCCGGCCCCGGACGACGAGGTGGTCGCCGACGCCCATGCCGGCGGCGGCCTCGCGGACACCGGCGGCCAACCGCTCGCCGAGGGCGTGCAGCCGAGCGGTGATGCCCTCCTCGACGTAGGTGGTCTGCACGGCCATCGCGGCGGCCAGGGAGTGCGTTTCCGCACCGTGCGTGGTGGACAGCAGGAACACCCGGTCGCCGGAGTGACGCAGCCCGCCCCGCTCCATCAGGTCGCGGCGCCCGGCCAACGCGGAGACGGCGAACCCGTTGCCCAGCGCCTTGCCGAACGTGGAGAGGTCGGGGACGACGCCGTACAGGCCCTGGGCGCCCGCCTCGGACCAGCGGAAGCCGGTGATCATCTCATCGAAGATCAGTACGCAGCCGTGCCGGTCGGCCAGCTCACGCAGGCCGGCGAGGTACCCGGGCGGCGGCTCGGTGTGGCCGGCGGGTTCGAGGATCAGGCAGGCGACCTCGTCCTGGTACCGGGTGAGCAGTTCCTCCGTGGCGGCCAGGTCCCCGTAGGGGAACGCCACGGTGAGCTCGGTGATCGCGGCCGGGATTCCGGCGGACATCGGCGTGGTGCCGATGAACCAGTCGTCGACGGAGAAGAACGGATGGTCGCCGCAGACGGCCACCCGAGGGCGCCCGGTGACGGCGCGGGCGAGTCGCACCGCGGCGGTGGTGACGTCGGAGCCGTTCTTCGCGAACTTCACCATCTCGGCGGTCGGCACCGTGGCCAGGAAGCGTTCCGCGGCCTCGACCTCCACGATGGACGGTCGGACGAAGTTGCTGCCGCGGTCGAGTTCCCGCCGCACCGCCTCGAGCACGCGTGGGTGGGCGTGGCCGAGGCTGACCGACCGCAGGCCGGAGCCGTACTCGACGTAGCGGTTGCCGTCGATGTCCCACACGTGGGCACCGCGGCCGTGGCTGATGACCGGGGCCAGGTTCTCGGGGTACTGGTCGTCGCCCTTGGCGTAGGTGTGCGCGCCCCCGGGGATCACGGCGTGCAGCCGCTCGTTCGCCGCCCGCGACCGCGGCAGGGCGAACTCTCCGGATTCGTCGGTGACTTGGATGTTCACGCCGGTCTCACTTCTCCTTTTGCCGCAGGCCCTCGGCGAGGCTCGGTGCCTCCCGGTCCCGCTTGGACATCGACAGGGCCGGCAACGGCCAGGGGATGGCGAGCTCCGGGTCGTCGAAGGCGATCGTCACGTCCTCGGCCGGATCGTGCGGGCGGTCGATCCGGTACGAGACGTCGGCGGTTTCGGTCAGCGCCTGGAAACCGTGCGCGCACCCCGCCGGGATGTACACGCTTGCCTGCGTCTCGCCGGACAGCTCGAAGAAGGCCTGGCCGCGGTAGGTCGGCGAGTCCGTCCGCAGGTCCACGACGACGTCGAAGACCCTCCCGTAGGAGCACCGCACCAGCTTGGCCTCGCCGGCACCGGAGCGCAGGTGCAGGCCGCGCAGCACGCCCCGGACCGAGCGGGAGACGCTGTGCTGGACGAAGGCGTTCGGGTCGAGGCCCACCGAGCGGACCACGTCGGCGTCGAAGGTGCGGCAGAAGAAGCCGCGCTCGTCGGCGTACGGCGTCGGCTCGAACAGGTATGCGCCGGCGATCGCCGGGACTTCGGTCGCCTTCACGGCGCCTCCCTCAGGGCATGGGCGTGGGCGTGGTCATGGTGGTCGTGGTCGGCCGTCGGGAAGAGGGCCGCGGTCAAGGCGGTGAACTGGTGCTCAAGGCGCCGGGCGGCGGCCTGGTTCCGCTCGGTGAGGGTCTGCCGAAGCTCCGTCGATCGCCGCTCCAGCGCCCGGAACTGCTCGATCAGCCGGTCGGCGTCGACCTCGCGGGCCGGGTGGCAGTACCCGCCCAGCCCCATCTGGTCCATGAGCGCGTCGCTCTTCGCCGCATAACTCAGGGCGAGCGTGGGCGTGCCGACCTTCAGCGCGCAGACCAGGTTGTGGTACCGGGTCGCCACCACGGTGTCGGCGGCCGCCGTCTCCTCCATCAGGTCGGCCAGTGAGGCCGCCTCGGCGGCGGTGACCAGCGGCGAGTCCACCGCGTCGAGGATCGCGGCGACCACCTGCGCGTCGACCTCGTCGCCGGTGAGCAGCCGGACCGGCCGACCGTCCTCGACCAGCGCGCGGACGAAGCGGGTCGTCCCGTCGAGGTAGCGCCGGTGGATCTCCTCGGCCCGGGCGCGGTCGTCGTTGCCGCCGTGGAAGTCCATGACGCCGACACAGACCGGGCCCGGCGGACCGGAGGGCGCGCTCGCCGACGGCGTCGCCAGGGCGAAGGCGAGGTCCGGGTAGACCTCGTCCCGCGCGGTGTCCACGCCCATCGCCCGCATCGCGTCGCGGGACAGGGCGTCCCGGTACGACCGGTACGCGGCCAGCCGCGCCGACCAGCGCACCAGGGCCCGGGTGGGCCGGTTGCCGATCGGGGCGGCGCCGACGCCGACCAGCGCCACCCGGGTGCCGAACAGCCGGCCGGAGGCGCAGAGCAGGAACAGCGCGTACGGGAAGCCCCACGGCCGCAGCGGCAGCGTGGCCTCCAGGACGCCCATGCCCGGCACGATCACCACGTCGTGCCGGCGCACCCAGGCGGCGGTGCGGACGGCGTCGACGAGTTTGCCCAGACCCTTTGCCGCGATCGCGCCCGCCCGCGATGCGGTCCGGTACTCCCCGCGGTACCAGTGCAGCCGCGTCGCGGGGATCCGGTACCGGGCCGTGACGACCTCGGGTCCGCCGCACAGCGCGTCCACGACCGCCTCCGGGTGCTCGGTGCGGAGGTAGCCGAGCACGGCCTCCAGCGACCCGTCGTTGCCCAGGTTGCCGGAGCCGAGCAGGCCGAACACCCCGACGCGCACCGGGGTTCCGTCCGCGGACGTCATGCCTGCCTCCCCTCACGTCCGGCCACGAGGGCGTCGACGGAGACCGTGAGCAGGGCCGGCTCGACCGGGGCGCGGTCCTCGACCCGCTCACCGGCGCCCGGCCGGAGCCGGCTGGTCATCCAGGCGGCCAGGTGGCGGTAGCACGCGCGCCGGTCGTCCGGGGACAACGGCGCCCGCCGGATCGCCGAGGCGAAGCCCCAGACGTACTCGGCGAGCAGCCGGGGCGTCGGGTGCAGCGGGCCGGCCCGGCGCGGGTCCAGGTTGACGCACCGGGAACGCATGGAAGGGTTCGCCCGCTCGGCGCGGGTGGGGTGGTCGCGGCGGAAGTACAGCAGCTCCGGCACCTGGTGGAAGGGCCCGTGCAGGGTGATCTCGGCGACGAACGTGCGGTCCGCGTGGTGGTAGCTGTCGTGCGGCTTCACCCGGCGCAGCACGTCGGCCCGCATCACCCCGTAGAAGTCGTCGCCACCGGGCTCGAACAGCAGACTGCGGAAGCGCTCCGGCGCGTGCGGCGAGTCGGTGGCGAGCCCGTACTCGTAAGGGACCTTCACCTGGCCGTCGCCGTCGATGACCGCCTGGCCGGAGTGCGCGAGGATCACGTCCGGCCGCTCGTCCAGCGTCTCCACGCAGCGCAGCAGCAGGTCCCGGGCGTACAGGTCGTCGTGCGAGGCCCACTTGAACAGCTCGCCACGGCACTCGGTGAACACGTGGTTGTGGTTGGGCGCGGCGCCGATGTTCCGGGGCAGCCTCAGGTACCGGATGCGCGAGTCCTTCTCGGCGTACTTGCGGCAGATGTCCTGGGTCGCGTCGGTCGAGGCGTTGTCGGAGATGACCAGCTCGAAGTCCTCGTAGGTCTGGCCCAGCAGGGCGTCGAGCGACTCGGCGAGGTACTCCTCGCCGTTGTAGACGGGCAGCCCGATGCTCAACCGGGGAACGGCGGTCATGTCGTCCTCACTTCGGGGATGTCGTCCTCTACTTCGGGGATGGGGGCGCGGTGGTGCTCGCGCAGGGCGGCCCGCAGCTGCAGCCACCACACGGCCGAGCCACAGGCGGTCGCGATGGCGACGCCCCAGGCCGAGCCGGCGGTACCGGCCGCGGCGGCTCCGCCGAGCCCGCCGCCCAAGTAGCAGGCGGAGGCGAAGAGTTGGCTGCGCAGGCTGCGCCGGGCCGCGGCGAGCGCGCGCAGCCCGGCCGCCGCGCCGCTGCCGAGGCCGGCGCCGGCCACGCCGAGCGTGGCCGGCACGATGAGCTGGGAGGCGGAGTGCCAGACGTCGCCGAGGACGAGCTCGCCGAGCCGACCCGGCATCAGCAGCAGCGCCGCGCCCCACAGCAGGGCGGCGCCGGCCTGCCCGCCACCCAGCAGGAAGCAGAACCTGCCGAGCCGGTGCGGTGCCCGTCTCAGCACCCGGGCCGCCTCCGCCACGGTGACCAGCGACAGCCCCATCAGCAGGGCGAGGAACGGGCCGAGCAGCAGCTCGGCGCCCCGGACCGCCCCCACCGCGCCGACCCCGACGATCGCGCCGAGCCCGTACGCCCGCAGCTGGCTCGCGCCGCTGAGGCTGACGTTCTCGACCAGGTACCGGGAGCCGAGATCACGCTGTTCGCGGAGCCACCCGCCGGCTTCGGTCACCCGGGGCCGGAGGCCGGACTGGAGGCAGCCGTACCCGGCGGCCACCGCGGCGGAGGCGCCCCAGGCGAGCACGAAGGCAGCCACGCTGCCCGCGTGGGCCGCCAGGAGCATGGCCGGGACGAGCGCGACACCCTGCACGAGGTCGTTGGCGAACGCCTTCTTCCCGGCACCGGCGGCGAAGAACGCGAACCGCCAGGAGTCCTGGAGCAGCAGCGCCGGCAGGACGACGCCGAGGCAGGCGAACGCGGGCCCGACGCTGCCGCCGAGGCCGAGCCCGACCAGCAGGCACACCGCGCCGAGGGTGGCGCCGACGCTGAGCGCGGCACCCGTCGACCGGGCCGCCGCCGCGCGCCAGGGCGCGTCCGGCACGCCGCTGAAGCGCACCACGAGCGGGTCGGTGGCCAGCCCGCGGGCGACGTTGAGCACCACGCCGTAGGTCAGCCAGGCCAGGCTGAACACGCCGAACGCGGTCACCCCCAGCTCGCGTGCCACGTAGATGCCCACCGCGAAGTTGGTCATGCTGGAGGCCGCCTGGTCGGCCAGTCCCCAGGACAGCCGGCCGAGCACGCCCCGCTTGGCGGTCCGTCCGGTCCGCCCGGTCCGCCCGGTCTTCCCGGACGGACCGGCCGTCGTCGTCTTCACCCCCTCGGTGGTCATCCGCGTCATGTCTTGATCAGCCCGGCGCCCTCCAGGGCGCCGGCCGCGGCGGCGACCGTGTCGAACGGCAGCCCGGAGCGCTCGGCGACGTCCAGCAGGCCGTGCTCGCCGTCGGACATGTTGAGCACCCAGAGCATGGCCATCTGGGCCTGCTTGGCGTCGCTGCGGCCGCCGAGCGAGTCGTACAACCCGCGCCGGCCCAGCTGCGGCTCGCCGTAGGGGCTGAGGTTGAGGTAGCGCCGGTTGCGGTCGAGCACGGCGAACGCCTCGCGGCAGACGGCGAGGGTGTCCGCCATCGCCTCCGGGGAGATGAAGTCCAGGTCGTCCGCCGAGGTGTGGTACTCGGGGTACCCGGCGTACGGGGTCCGGGTGAGCGAACCGACGCCGAGATCGAACCCGGGCGAGCAGTACTGCCGCTCGTCGTAGCCGTACGGAGTGAACTCGGTGACGCGGTGCGGTCGTTCGGATGCGGTCAGGACGTGCCGCAGCACCCGGTCGATCTCCGCGTCGCCGCGCCTGCTCTGCTTGTACGTCAGCCGGCCCGGGTCGCCGGCGCAGGCCAGCACCAGCCCGTGCTTGACCCGCTCCACCCGCTCCGCGTTGCGGGCCAGCCAGGTGATCGCCCCGATGGTGCCGGGGGCGAAGATGAACCGGTAGGTGTACCAGGGCGTCTGCTGCGCCAGCTCCCGGGCCAGGAACGTCGCCACCGCGATGCCCGCCAGGTTGTCGTTGGCCAGCGACGGGTGGCAGACGTGGCAGGAGACGATCACCTCGTCGGCGACCTGCCCGGGGACGACGTGCTCGGCGTAGGTGAGGTGGCCGTCGGCGATCGTGGAGTCGATGCGCACCTCGTACTCGCCGTCCGGCATCGCGTCCAGGGTCTCCTGGGACAGGCAGAACCCCCACTCCGGTGCGTAGTAGCTGGTGCGGTACGGCACCAGGGTCGGCTGGTCCGGCAGGGTGTGCAGGTGCCCGCGCAGCTCGCTCAGCGGCATGGTCGCCGCCACCGGCACGCTGTAGCCGAGCACGTGCAGGCTGGACGCGGCGAAGTCGACGACCCGGTTGCCGGCGCCGTCGGCGATGTACGCGTCCCGGATGTTCCACTCCTGCGGCACCGTCCAGTCGAGCACCTGCGTCCCGGTCGGCACCTCGTGCACCTGCAGCGGAAGGTACTCGCCGACGATGTCCAGGGTGGCGCGCACCCCGTCGCCGGTGATGCTGCGGCAGAGCGGGTACATCCGCTCCACCAGGTCGTGCATCTCCTCGCCGATCGCGCTCATCGTCGCCACCGCAGGGTGTCGTCGACGGTGCCGGCCTCGGAGGCCTGGCGCAGCACGGCCAGCCGGGTGAAGCTGCGCTCGAAGCTCTCCCGGGTGAGTCCGAACTTCCGGTAGGCGTCGGCGAGTTCGAGCGCGCCCTGCTTCACCGTCCACTCGCAGTCGAAGCCGGGCAGCGCGGCGCGGAACCGGGAGAAGTCCACCCGGTACGACCGCGGATCGGCGCCGTTCTCCCCGGTGATCCGCACCTTCGCGCCGGCCACCGCCTCGGCGACCTGCTCGGCGATCTCGGCGACCGTGACGTTGTTGACCTCGCTGCCGATGTTGAACGCCCGGTCGTGCACCGCCTCCCGCGGCGCGACCAGCGCGGCCGCGAAGGCCCGGGCGATGTCGGCGGCGTGCACCAGCGGGCGCCAGGGGGTGCCGTCGGAGAGCACCAGCACCTCGCCGGACAGCAGCGCGTGGCCCACCAGGTTGTTCAGCACGATGTCGGCGCGCAGCCGGGGCGAGTAGCCGAAGGCGGTGGCGTTGCGCATGTACACCGGGCTGAAGTCGCCGTCCGCCAGCGCGTGCAGGTCGTCCTCCACCCGCACCTTGGACTCCGCGTACGGCGTCACCGGGCGCAGCGGGGCGTCCTCGGTCACCAGGTCGTCGCCGCCGGCGGCGCCGTAGACGGAGCAGGTCGAGGCGTACAGGAAGCGCCGCACGCCGGCGTCGCGGGCCAGCTCGGCCAGCCGTACGGAGGCGTGGTGGTTGATGTCGTAGGTGAGGTCCGGCGCCAGCGAGCCCAGCGGGTCGTTGGAGAGCGCGGCCAGGTGGATCACGGCGTCCACCCCGGCCACGTGCTCGGCCGTGACGTCGCGCAGGTCCACCCGCGGCCCCGGCGGGTCCGCGGGCGTCGGGCCGAGCACACAGTCCGCGAACAGGCCGGCGTCCAGCCCGACGACTTCGTGCCCGGCTGCGGCGAGGACCGGGGCCATCACGGTGCCCAGGTAGCCCTGGTGTCCGGTCAGCAGTACGCGCATGGTTCATCCCCCCAGATTGAGAGTGCCCAGATTGAGAGTGACTTTGGTGGCGGCGAACGCCTCGGCGTAGCGCGCGTGGCTTTCGATGCCGCGGATCCGCGCCAGCCCGAGGAAGGCCTCCCGGTCGTACCAGGGCCGGTGCCGTTGCGAGGGGTAGTGCTCCTGCAACAGCCGCACCTTCTGTTCGGCGATCTCCGGAGACAGCGGCTGGTACGCCACCGGGCGGCCCAGGTCGGCGTCCCACTTGACGATCTCGTAGCCGAGCACGAGGTGGTCGCGGAACGCGGTGGTCAGCAGCGTCGCCAGGCCGCGGTGGTCCTGGTGCGCGTCCTCGGTCCGCGGGCCGAGGACCAGGTCGGGCTCGGTCTGCCCGCGCAGTTCCTCGACCGCGGCCTTGGCCTCGTCCCAGTGCGCGGGCAGCCGCCCGTCCGGCAGCTTGAGGACGGTCAGGCGCAGGTCGGCGCCCGGGCAGAAGGCGGCGAGCGCGGCCCGCTCCTCCTGCTCCCGCTCGCCGCCACCGCCGGAGAGCACCAGCGCGTCGACCCGCAGACCCGGCCGCGCGAGGCACATCGTCAGCAGCGTGCCGCCGGCGCCGATGGCGATGTCGTCGCAGTGCGCCCCCACCGCGACGATCCGGTCCAGGCGCCCGGCCCCGAGCCGGATCACGCGGTCCTCGCCCCGGCGCCGCCCCCGCCGCCGGTCGCGCTCGCCCCCGCGCCGTCCCGTTCCCACACGGCCCACGGGCGGTCGCCCCGGGCGTAGGCGGCGTCGAGCGCGGCCCGCTCCTTCACGGTGTCGGTCGGCTTCCAGAAGCCGCGGTGCTGGTGCGCCACCAGCCGTCCGCGCTTGGCCAGTTGGGAACATCCGTCGGCGACCAGGTCTCCGTTCTCCGGGATGTGGTCGAAGACCTCCTGGCGGAGCACGAAGTAGCCGCCGTTCTCCCACAGCGGCAGTTCGCTCACCGCGGTGATGCCCCCCACCAGGCCGTCTTCGCCCAGGTCCACGCAGTGGAACGAGGACTGCGGCGGCACCACCATCATCGACGCACCGGCGTCGCGCCGGGCGAACCGGTCGATCATCTCCGGCAGCGGGGCGTCGGTGAGCACGTCGGCGTAGTTGGCGAGGAACATCTCGTCGCCGTCCAGGTGGTGCCGCACCCGGCGCAGCCGCTCGCCGATCGGCGAATCGATGCCGGTCTGCGCGAACGTGATCGTCCAGGAGGAGATGTCGGTGGACAACAGCTCGGTCCGCCCGCCCCGCAGCACGAAGTCGTTGGACGTCGTCTCCTCGTAGTTGAGGAAGAAGTTCTTGATGTGGTGGGCCCCGTACCCGAGGCACAGGATGAACTCCGTGTGCCCGAAGTACGCGTAGTAGCGCATGACGTGCCAGATCAGCGGCCGCGGGCCGACCATCGCCATCGGCTTGGGCATGTCGTCGGAGGCTCCGCTGCGCATCCGCAGCCCGTAACCGCCGCAGAACAGGACAACCTTCACGGCTTCACCTCGACGATGCTCAGTTCCGGGATGGGGAAGACCAGTCGGCCGCCCCACTCGTGCACGAAGGACAGCTGCTCGACCAGCTCGGCCCGCAGGTTCCACGGGAGGACGAGGACGTAGTCCGGCCGGTCGGTGCCGATCCGCTCGGGCGGCAGGATCGGGATGCGGGTACCCGGGGTGAACCTGCCGTGCTTGTAGGGGTTCCGGTCGACCGTGTACGGGAGCAGGTCGGGCCGGATGCCGCAGTGGTTGAGCAGGGTGTTGCCCTTGCCCGGGGCGCCGTAGCCGACGACCGTCTCGCCGCGCTCGGCCGCGTCGATGAGGAACCGCAGGAGGTCCCGGCGCACCTTGGCCACCCGGGCGGAGAACTCGGTGTACCCGGACAGCTCCTGGAGCCCGGCGGCCTTCTCCCGGTCCAGCACGTCGGCCACCCGCTGGGTCGGCTCGCCGGCCACCTCGGTCGGCCGGGCCCACAGCCGGATGGAACCTCCGTGCGTGGGCAGCAGCTCGACGTCCACGAGCGCGAGTCCGCCGCTCGCCAGCGCCCGGATCGCGGACGCGACCGTGTAGTACTGGAAGTGCTCGTGGTAGATCGTGTCGTACTGGTTCTCCTCGATCAGGGTCAGCAGGTGCTGCACCTCGATGGAGACCCAGCCGTCGTCGGACACCAGGGCGCGCAGCCCCCGGGTGAACCCGACCACGTCGGGGATGTGCGCGTACACGTTGTTGGCCACGACCAGGTCCGCCGGGCCGTGCTCGGCGCGGACGGCCGAGCCGGCGGCCGGGTCCAGGAACGCCGTGAGCGTGGGCACACCCGCGTCCCGCGCCGCGGCGCCGACGTTCACCGACGGTTCGATGCCGAGGCAGCGGATCCCCCGGTCCACCACGTGCCTGAGCAGGTAGCCGTCGTTGCTCGCGACCTCGACCACGAAGTCGTCGGGGCCGAGACCGAGCCGCTGTACGGCATCGGCGACGAACGTGCGCGCGTGCTCCACCCAGGAGGTCGAGTAGGAGGAGAAGTACGCGTACTGCGTGAACGTGTCCTCCGGCGTGATCAGCGGAGGGATCTGCGCGAGCCAGCAGTCGGTGCAGACCCGCAGGTGCAGCGGGTACGCCGGTTCCGGCTGGTCCAGTTGGTCCGCGGCGAGAAAGCTCTCACACGGCGGGGTCGCCCCCAGATCGACGACGCTCCCCATCGCCGCCGAGCCGCAGAGTCGGCATCGTGTCATCTGTTACCCCCATTCCTGCTCGCGCGGGTGCCCCGCCGCGAGCCAGCGTTTCCGTTCCCTACCGGCGACGCGCTGTCCGCGCCGCCGGACCGCACCGCGATCGCGGTGCGGTACCCCTCCACCAGGCGCTCCAGCCCGACGGCCGGGCTGAACCCCTGCTCGTAACGGCGCCGGGCCGCCCGGCCCATCTCCTGGTTGCGGTCCGGCTCGGCCGTGATCCGGCGTATGCAGGACGCGAGCGAGGCCGCCTCGCCCGGCTGGTGCAGCAGCCCGGTCACGCCGTCCTCGACGAGTTCGACGAAGGCGCCGTGACCGGCGGCGACGGTCGGTACCCCCGCCGCCATCGCTTCCACGACCACCAGGCCGAACGCCTCCAGCCACGTCGAGGGAGCCACCACGGCGACCGACCGTGCGACGGCCTGTCGGCACTGGTCCGGGTCGTACAGGCCGACGTACCGCACGTCGTCCCGGCCCGCCGCCCAGGCGGTCACCTCTCGCTCCAGTGGCCCCGCGCCGGCGACCACGAGCGGCACGCCCACACCGCCGTCCGCGGCGATCCCGTCCCACGCGGCCATGAGCAGCCGCACGCCCTTGGCCTCCGCGAGTCGGCCGAGATAGAGCAGATGCTCGCCGGCGCCCGTTCGGCAGGCGCCCGGGTCCGGCACGAAGTTGTGCTTCACCGCCAGCCGCTCGGGTGGCATGCCGGCCCGCGCCAGGACGTCGCGCTGCGCCGCGGAGATGCAGAAGAACCGCTCCACGCCGGACCACCACCGCCGCCGGTTGATCGACAGGCTGACCGCGAGCGGCACCGTCGCCAGCCGGGAGTTCCGGTAGCAGCCGTGCCGGACGGCGGGCAGCGGTGACGCCCCGACGCACTCGGTGCACGGCCGGCCGTCCCGCTGCAGCGTGCCCGGCGGGCAGATCTGGGTGTAGTTGTGCAGCGTGGCGACGGCGGGCACGCCGGCGTCCGCGCAGGCGGACAGCACCGCGGGCGACAGGAGGGGAAAGACGTTGTGGACGTGCACCACGTCCGGCCGCTCGGTGCGAAGCCGGGCGGCGAGCTCCGCGCGGACCGCCGGGTTCCACGGCACCGTCAGCGGCACCGCGACCTTGCCCAGCAGGGACCGGGCGGCGATGTCGTCGCTGCGCCGCTCGAACACCTCGACCCGGTGGCCGGCCTCGCGCAGCAGCCCCACCTCCTGGTCGACGACCTTGTTCTCCCCGCTCGGCTGCGCCGAGGCGTAGCGGTTGTGCACCACGAGGATGCGCATGCTCACGTTCCCTCCGATCTCTGGGCCCGTTGCGGTAGGGCCTGTCCGGCGGATGTTGTCGGGCCCGGCAAGATCCGCCGGACAGGCCCTGAGCGTCGTCGAGGGGCTTCGGGCGTCGGGAGGGGAGCGGCCGCGGCAGGCGCCGCCAGCAGCGAGGCCGCCACGGTCAGGTGCAGCAGGTACGGCGAGGCGTCGCCCAGCCCGGCCTCGGTGTACGACGCGATCGCGCAGTAGCCGATCAGGAAGATCGCGCAGGCCCTCGACAGCGACGGCGGCCGCAGCAACGCGACGCCGCCCAGCACGATGAAGATCGCCGCCACGACGGCGACGCCGGTCAGACCCTGTTCGCTGTAGACGGCCAGCCAGCTGTTGTCGATCGGCAGCCCGCCGAACGACTTGTCGCCCAGGCCCATGCCGAACAGCTGCTCCGTGGTCGTCCGGGGCGCTGCCAGCAGGGCGTCCCAGACCTTGGCCCGACCGGTGAGGTTGGAGAAGTTCTCCTGGCTCTGTCCGCGCAGGAACCACGCCTGGAGCAGCGAACTCAAGCCCACCGCGGCCACGGTGGCGCACACCACCGCCCAGGCGAAGAACCGTCGGGCGGCGGCGCTGGTCAGGATGAGCGAGCCGATCGCCAACGCCAGGCCGATGATCAGGCCGAGCGTGGCCGTCCGGGTGTGGGTCAACGCGAGCAGGACGAGTGACGGCACGATGACCGCCGCCGCGCCGGCCCCGGTGGTCCGGCGGTCCAGGAGGAGCAGCACGGTGAGCCCGACGATCACCGCGGCGTACTGTCCGATCTGCGGCGGGGTGAGCGGCCACAACGCACCGACCAGCCGCCCGCCGTAGAGCTCGGGCATGGCCGCGCCCGGTGAGACGACCAGGCCGGCGGCCACCGTCGCGAGCACCGCGAAGTACATCCGGATGTGGTACCGGACGAACGTCTGGCTGCCGTCCCACCAGCGGCTGAGCAGCCACAGCGTGCTGACGAAGAGGGCCAGCCGGAAGCATCGGAACAGCGCTCCGAACCCGGACTCCAGGTGTGCGCTGGAGATCACGCTCAGCACCAGCATCAGGGTGAGCAGGAAAAGGAAGGCGCTGGCTCGGATGCGCAGCCGGAGATTGAGGGCGAGTGCCAGCGCGAACGCGGAGACCAGCGCGCCCATGGTGGCCATCTGGATGAGGGAGCGGGGCAGCGGGATGATGGTCTGCGCCCCGGCGGAGCCGAGCGTGTTGAGGATCAGCAGCCCCCAGACCAGCTCGACGGTCTTCGGTGTGCCGGCCGGGCGCGGTCCGGCGCCGGGCCGCGTGCCCGCGGTCACCTCCGACTCGGTCGGCGGCTCCGCCGCCCCATCCGGTCCGCCCGGCAGCCTGTCGTACGTCAGGTCCCGGCTCATCTCAACCACCGGCCCGTGGTTGGAAGGTGCTGCCCGGGTCCTGCTGGTACGGCGCGCCCCGCCACTGCCCGAAGTCGAGCATCCGGCTCGGGTCGTGGGCGACGAAGCTCCATGGTCCGAGGTAGGCGTTGTCGTGCCAGTGGTTCTGCTGCTTGCCGGTGATCGCCTCGGCCACCGGTTCGCCCTTGTACGGCGACCAGTCCGGATAGGTGCCGTAGTTGGCCAGCACCGCCATCAGGCCGCACTTCACCGTGCATCCGACGACGGACGGGTCCAGCACGAAGCGGTTGTCGTGGATGTCCACCCGTTGGGTCTTCCACCGGCAGTCGGCGTAGAGCGGTGGGGTGGCGATCGTCGGCTGTGCGCAGCGGCCGGTGTTCTTCACCAGCAGGGTGCAGTCACCCGACGAGGTGTTGGCCGGGCTGTTGCAGAACCGGTCGGCGTTCTCCCACAGGGTGATCCCGGACCAGTTGTCCTCCAACACGTTCCGGTCGATCTCGATCTTGTCCGTGCGGGCCGGGATCCGTGGTTCGCCGCCGGACTCGGACAGGTAGATGGTCGGATAAGGGAAGTTGTCGCCGCGGTCGGCGGATTTGCGGCCCTCGACCCAGTTGTTCCGCCGGATCGCATTGTTCCGGATGACCGCGTTGTAGCTGGTCTCGTAGATCAGCGCGGCACCGTCGTTGGCCTCCAGCACGTTGTCCTCGATGCGGAAGTCGTTGTTGTTGGTGTCCGCCCACAACCCGGATCCGCGGTTGTCGTGCACCCAGTTGCCGCGTACGTCGGCGCCGTTGACGGCCCAGAACTTGACGCCTCCGGTGCAGCCGCAGCCCGGCTGCTTCTGCTCCCACTGATCGGTGTCGTTGGCCGTGATCTCGTTGCCCTCGACCACCAGATCACTGATCGGGGCGCCGGCCTTGTAGGCGTTCATGCCGTACTGTCCGTTGCCGCGCAGGCAGTTGGCGCGGACCCGCTGGTGGACGCCGGCCATCAGCCCGGCGCCGGAGTTGTTCTGGATCGTCGCGTGCTCGATCACCCACCCGTCGGCCGAGTCATGGTTGACCACGCCCTCGTTCTGCGGCGCGACGAAACCCTGCACGGTCAGGTAGCGGATGGTGACGTTGCCGGCGGTACCGCCGAACGCGTACTCGTTGGTCTTCCCCCCGTCGAGCACCGCGCCCGGCGCGCCGAGGTAGCTGTCCCCCTCCTTGGGGATGATCTGGGCGTACCGGTCCGATTCGAGCCTGTGCGTCCCCGGTTGGAGCCAGAAGGTGGTGTTCGGGGGGCTGCTCTTGGTCTTCGCCGCCAGGTCACCGACCACCGCCGGGTCGACCGTCACCGCGCCCGCCGGCGCGTTCGCCGGCCCGGCCTCGGGGGTGGCGCACACCCGGGCCGCGGCCACGGCCCCGGATGGCGTGGCGGTCGGCTCCGGCCGGGCGTCCGAACCGCTCGTGCAGCCGGTCGCCAGCAGCAGGACCGACGCCAGCGCCCCCCAGTGCCGCTTCTTGATCCCCACCCGCCCCCCTAGCCCCGGAACCCGAGCACGGTGGTGAACCCCTGTGCGCCGTCGGCGAAGCCCGTGCCGACCAGCGTGGTGGCGGGTTCCTTGCGTCCGAAGCCGGCGGAGTACCAGCCCAGCGGCGGGTCGGTCTCGCCGCGGTGTGCCCGCCAGGTCAGCTGACCGGGCAGGTCGAGCACCGCGGAGCGGTCCTCGCCGTCCCGGGTCCAGGTCAGTACGGCCCGGTTCCCCGTCAGGTTCGCGGTGATCGCCGGGCCGAGGTGGAAGGCCAGCCGGACGTCGCCGCCCTGGCCGATCACCTCGTCGGTGATCCGCAACTCCCGGCTGGAGCGGTTGAGTTCCACCCGGCGGCGGTGCACCGAGGGCTGGTAGCCGTCGTGCTCGGCGCACCAGCGGGCCACGGCCGGGTCGGAGGTGTCCGCGACCAGCACCTTCGTCCGGGCGTGCCTGGTCCACAGGAACGGGCCGCCGGAGACGGACTGGTCCCGGCCGCCCAGCTCCATGGTGGTGTGGCCCAGGGTCGAGCGGAAGTAGCGCCGCCACTCGGGCTGCCCGTGGTAGCAGAACGTCCCCGGGTCCGCGAGCACCTCGACGCCGTCGTGGCGGACCTCCACGGACAGGGCGTCGGCGTGGCCGTGCGCGGCGATGGACAGGAACCCGTGCGGGCCGCCGTCGCAGCGGCACCAGATCTCCTCGCCGCCGCGCAGGACGGTCATCCCGGCGTCGGGGAAGTGCACCGGCCGGCTCGCCGGGCGGGTCACCGAACCGTCGTTTCCGTACGGGCGGATCAGCGCGGCCAGCAGCGGGGTGCGCGCGTCGGCGGCGGTCACCTCCGGCCACCAGGGCAGGCGGCCGAACACGGCGCCGCCGGTGGCCAGCAGCGAGGCCCAGCGGTCGGTGCCCGCGCCGTCCACGACCAGGCCGTGCCCGTCGTCCGCGTCCCCCTGGCGCGGGGGGCGCAGCCGGTTGTCCACCACGGCCGCGAGCGCGTCGGTCATCCGCAGCAGTACCAGCCGGATCGTCGCGGGGACCGGCACGGCGGCGGCGTCCGCCTCGGCCACCGCGGCCAGGCCGAGCTCCAGGACGAGCCCGTGGTACTCGGTGGCCAGCTCCCGGTTGAGGCCGGAGAGGAAGGTGTTGGCGCGCAGGTGCCGGTCCAGCGAGCGCAGCGCGTCCGAGCGCCACCGCTGCGAGGAGGGGAACCAGTCGAACGCGCAGGCCGCGGCGAACTGCCCGGCCGCCTCGGCGATGACGTGGTTGTTCGCCGAGGAGCCCCGGCTGGGGAACGCGGCCAGCCAGCGCTGGTGGTGCCAGATCTGGTGCAGCGCCGTCGGGTTGTCCTCGAACAGGGCGGCCGCGCCCGACCAGCCGTCCAGCAGCCGGCGCACCCACACCCAGGACAGCAGCCGGATGCCCAGCTCGATGCCGCTGACCCAGTGCACGCCCTCCAGCGGCGGGTTGGCCTGCCACCAGGAGCGCAGGTGAGCGGCCGCGCGCTCGGCGTAGCGCTCGTTGCCGGTGATCGCGTAGGCGGCGGCGAGCACCGTCAGGTACTGGTGCCGGGAGGGCTCCCAGATCTGCTTGATGTCGCCAACCGTGTCCTCGTCCCGGTACGGCACGTCGAAGGCGTAGCCGCCCGGCGCCCAGCGCCCGGTCTTCGGGTCGAGCCACCAGTCCGGGGCCGCCATGTCCTCGCGCTCCACGCCGAAGAACTCGGCGTGGCCGTCCATCAGCCGGTCCGCCTGGGCGACCAGCCGCTTGGCGGCGTCCGCGAGCACCGCGTCGATCGCCCCGGCGGGCAGGACGGCGGTGAACCGGGCGCCGGTCACGGCCGGGCCCGGCGGCGTCAGCGATCGCCACCGCCGCCGGCGCAGCGTGTCGCCCACCCGGCCTGCGACCTCCTGCGGCCCCATCGCCGACAGGCGCCGCAGGTACCAGCCCGCGCTCATGGTCACAGCGACCTCGCCAGGGTCACTGGTGCGCCGCCGGCCAGGCTCGCCTGCACAGCCAGGGTGGCCGCCGTCGTGGCGACCAGCGACTCCAGCGGCACCGGCATCGGCCCGCCGGTGCGCACGGCCTTGATGAACGAGGCCAGCTCGTTGGACTGGCCCTTGTCCCGGGCCTTGGGCAGCCGGGAGCTGACCCAGCGCTTGCGGCCGTACACCGAGGCGCGGACGAAGTCGTCGAGCTTGAGCACCTTGCCGTCCGCGAGGAGGTCCAGCGTCTCCTTGGGGAAGGCGGGCGCGCCGGAGGTGACGTAGCTGATGGTGGCGGTGGAGCCGTCCGGGTAGCGCAGGACGACCTGGAGGTCCTCGTTGCCGGACGGGGCGACGGCGTACACCGCGACCGGGTCGGCGCCCAGCAGCCAGCTCGCCGTGTCGATGAAGTGCCCGCCCTCGCCCTCGAACCGCGAGCCCTCGGTGCCCTGCTGGAGGTACCAGCTGCCGTGCTGGAGGCGGCCCGCGTTGACCAGGTAGCGCAGGCTCGCCGGTCCGGTCCGGGCGCCCAGGCGGTTCTTGGCCTCGCGCAGCAGCGGCGCGAACCGGCGGTTGAAGCCCACCTGCAGCCGGTCGTTGCCGGACTCCTCCACCGCCGCGAGCACGCCGGCCAGTTCGTCCTCGGTGAGGGCCAGGGGCTTCTCCACGAACACCGTCTTGCCGGCGAGCAGCGCCTTCCGGGTCAGGTCGGCGTGCGAGCTGTGCCGGGTGACCACGAACACGGCGTCGATGGACTCGTCCCCGAGCACCGCGTCGAGATCGGTGGTCGCCTGGGCGAAGCCGAACTTGCGCTGCGCGTTGGCCGCGGACAGCGCCGTGGTGGTGACGACCGTGGACAGCGCGACGCCCTCGCGCTGGGCCAGGTGCGGCAGCAGCATCGACGTCGCGTAGTTGCCCGCGCCGACGAACGCGAGGCGCACCGGGGACTTGGAACTACGGGCCGGGGCGGCCTGCGCGGCGGGGCGCCGCACCGCGGGCACCTCCAGCTTCGGGGCCGGCGCCTCCACCTCCGCCGAGGGGTAGCGGAACAGCGCGGTGACGGCCTTCAACTCGCCGTCCTTCAGGCGCCGGTACGTCTCCACGGCGTCCTCGAAGTCGGCGACGTGGGAGACCAGCGGGCCGACGTCCACACGGCCGCGGGCCATCAGGTCGAGGAAGCACGCCAGATTGCGGCGCTCCGTCCAGCGCACGTAGCCGATCGGGTAGTCCCGCCCCTCCAGCTCGTACTCCGGGTCGTAGCGCCCGGGGCCGTACGAGCGGGAGAACCGGACGTCGAGCTCCTTCTCGTAGTACGCGTTCCACGGCAGGTCCAGGCGACACTTGCCGATGTCGACGACCCGGCCGCGGTCCCGGCTCAAGTGGGCGGCCAGCTCCACGGGCTGGTTGCTGCCGCCGCCGGCGGCCAGGTACACCTGGTCCACCCCGTGACCGCCGGTCAGCTCGGCGACGGCGGTCTCCACGGCCGCGGACGCGGGATCGCCGCAGGCCACGGCGCCCAGGCGCTCGGCGAGTTCGCAGCGCACCGGGTCGGGATCGGCCCCGACGACGTGCACCCCCGAGGCGGCGAGGAGCTGCACCACCAGCTGCCCGATCAGCCCGAGGCCGATGACCAGCGCCACCTCGCCGAGTTGCGGCTCGCCCTGGCGGACACCCTGCAAGGCGATCGACCCGACGGTGCCGAAGGCGGCGTGCTGCGGCGCGAGGCCGTCCGGCACCTGGGCGTAGAGGTTCCTGGGCACCCAGTTCAACTCGGCGTGCAGCGCGTGCTCGTTGCCGGCGCAGGCCACGAGGTCGCCGACCTTCACATCGTCGATCCCGGCGCCGACCTGCTCGACCACCCCGCACAGCGAATAGCCCAGCGGCGTGTAGGAGTCCAGCTTGCCCATCACCTTGCGGTAGGTGGCGGGCAGCCCGTTGGTGGCCACGCTCTGCATGACCTTGGCCACCTGGTCCGGACGCGAGCGGGCCTTGCCCACCATCGACATGCCGGCCTCGGACACCTTCATCATCTCGGTCCCGGTGGAGATCAGCGAGAAGGCGCTGCGGACCAGCACCCCGCCCGGCTTGCACCCCGGCACCGGCACGTCGAGCACCGACAGCTCGCCGCTCTTGTAGTTCTGCACAACCTGTTTCACCGGAAGTCCCCTTGCTTCTATGCCGTTCAGTGAGCCCTAAGCCGTCAAGTGAGCGTTGGAGCCGGAGGTCGCGCCGCGGTACCAGTACTCCAGGGTCAGCACGTGCCACAGGTGCTTGGAGAAGTCCCGCTGCCCGGCGGCGTCCTCGGCGACGAGCCGCGCCAGCGCGTCGCGGCGCAGGAACCCGGACTGGACGAGCACGCCGTCGTTGATCACCTCGCGCACCAGCGGGGCCAGATCCCGGCTCATCCAGGCGCGCAGCGGGGCGCTGAACAGGCCCTTGGGCCGGTACACGATCTCCCGGGGCAGGATCGAGGTGGCCGCCTCCTTGAGGACGGCCTTGCCCTGGCGTCCGACGATCTTGCGATCGCCGGGCACGGCGAACGCCGCCTTGACCACCTCGACGTCCACGTAGGGCACCCGCACCTCGGTCGACGCGGCCATGCTCGACCGGTCCGTGTACGCGAGGTTCAGGCCCGGCAGGAACATCCGGGCGTCGCCCAGGCACATCCGGTTGACGAAGTCGTCGAGGTCGTTGTCCTGGTAGACGTCCGCGTGCTCGGTCAGCACGTCCTCGACGGTCCCGGCCAAGTCCGGGTTGATCAGGGCGAGCAGTTCGTCCTGGTCGTACATGGTGTAACTGCGCCGGAACGCGGTCTCCTCCGGCAGATCGGCGAAGGAGAGGAACCGCTTCGCGAACCGCACCGACCGGAACCCCCGGCGGGCCGTGGCGACCGGCAGCCGGTCCACGGTCGCGGACAGGCCACGCCGTAGGGGCCGCGGGACGCGCTGGTAGCGCAGCGCGAGCTGGTTGGCCAGGTGCTTGCGGTAACCGGCGAACAACTCGTCGGCACCCATCCCCGAGAGCATCACCTTGACCCCGGCCTCCCTGGCGGCCGAGCAGATCAGGAAGGTGTTGATCGCGGCGGGGTCGCCGATCGGCTCGTCCAGGTGGTACGTCATCTGCGGCAGCAGGTCGAGCACGTCCGGAGCGATCTCGATCTCATGCAGGTCGACGCCGAACCGCTCGGCCACCTGCCGGGCGTAACGAAGGTCGTCCGGCATCGCCTCGAACCTGGCGTCCTCGGCGCGGAACCCGATCGTGTAGGCGGAGATCCCGGGTTGGTCGCGGGCCGCCAACGCGGTCAGGTAGCTGGAGTCCAGCCCGCCGGAGAGGAAGGTCGCCACGGGTACGTCGGAGAGCAGGTGGCGTCGGGTCGACTCCTCGACGATGGCGGCGACATCCGGCCGCTCGCCGCTCCGGGCCCGCTCCCGGCCCTCGGCCGCGACGTCCCGCAGGTGCCAGAACCGGCCGCGCTCCACCCGGCCGTCGGGCCGGCACCGGAGCCAGCTCCCCGGCGGCAGCTTCTCCGCCTCGCGGAACGCGCACCGTGAGTCCGGCACCCAGTAGTACAGCAGTGAGGCCACCAGCGCCGCGTGGTCCACCTCCAGCGACCCGCCGGTGGCGGCGGCCAGCGCCTTGAGCTCGGAGGCGAACACCAGGCCCTCACCGCGCCGGACCAGGAACAGCGGCTTGATGCCGAGTTGGTCGCGGGCGAGCACCAGCTCACCGGTTCGCTCGTCGAAGATCCCGAACGCGAACATGCCGCGCAGCCGGGGCAGGCAGTCCGTGCCCCAGCGCCGCCAGGCCTCCAGCAGCACCTCGGTGTCGGAGGTGCCGCGGAAGCGCACCCCGGCGGCCGCCAGTTCGGCACGCAGCTCGGGCGCGTTGTACAGCTCGCCGTTGTACGTCAGCACGAGGCCGTCCGAGACCATCGGCTGGGCGCCGGTCTCGGACAGGTCGACGATGGCCAGCCGGCGGTGCCCCAGGTGCACGTCGCCGTCACCGACGGGGTGGCTGTAGCGGCCCGCCCCGTCCGGACCGCGGTGGGCGAGGGTGTCGGTGAGCAGGTCGGTCACGGCCTTCCCGTCCGGCCATCGGTACGTGCCTGCGATGCCACACATGTCCTACCTCGCCTCCTGATCGCTGTCCGGGACCCGTGCGGTCCACATCGGTCGTCGCTCCGTCCGCCGCCGGCCCGTCCGGTTCCGCCGGGCCGGCCTCTCGTTCCGGCCGCGCAGCGCGGTGTGCGGCCCGTCCCACAGCGTGCCGTCGGTCCGGTCACGCGGATCGGGGTCGATCAGCACCACACCGATCACGGGGATGCCCTGGTCGGCGAGCTGGCGTGCCACGGTGTGCAGCCAGGCGGCGCTGCCGTGCCCGGCCCGGACGACGAGCACCGTCCGGGTGCCGAGGTACTGGAGGTCGGTCCACGCCGTGCCGGGTGACACCGACCCGACGCCGAGCCGGCGCTCCTGGGGCGACGCGGCGCCGGTGCGCTCGCCGACGACGACGGTCGGATCCCCCGGCCGGGCGCGGCGCTTGGCGAGCTGCGGGCCGGGCAGGCCGTCGACGACGACCACCGGCCCCTCGTCCTCCGCCGCCAGCGCACCGGCGAGGTCCAGGGCGATCGCGCTCGTGCTGCGCGCACAGCCCAGTTCGAGCAGCGACACCGCTTCCGCGGAGCCGCGCACGCTGCGGGCCAGGGTCGTGGTGAGCCGGGTCCGGGCCGCCCGGGTCCGCCGGCGCTGCCATCGGCCGGCCGACCTGCGGGGCACGCTGCGCAGTTCCGCGATGACCGAGGCGCCGAGGTCCGCCGCGATCTCCCGGCGCAGCACCGGGCGGTCCGCCACCACCGCGCCGACCGCGGCGACCGCGAGCCCGAGGACGAGCCCGAGGACGAGCCCGATCGCCGCGTTGGTGGCGGCGGTCTTGGGCAGCGACTGCCGCACGGCCCGGGGCGCGTCCACGATCTGCGTGCCGGCGACGAGCCGGGGCATGCCGACGCCCGCCTCGGCGGCACGCTGGCTGAAGTCCGTGATCCTCGCTTTGAGTTCGGCCCGGCTGGCGTCGAGCGACTCCCGGTTCGCCGCCGTCTTCGGGTCGCTCTGCTGCGAGGCGTCCCCGATCGCCTTGTTGACCTGGGCGAGTTCCTCGCGCAGCCGGTCGCGCTGGTCGAGCAGGGCCTTGGCCTCGGCGTCCGCGGCCTCCTTGATCCGCCGCACGTGGTCCGCGACGAAGGCGTCGGCCAGCGCCTTGGCCCGGGCCACCGCCTCCGCGTCGCTGTGGCCCGTCACGTTGATCTGCAGCAGGTTGTTGGTCAGGCCGGTGCCCCCGTAGTCCCGCATGAAGTCCTCGGGCTTCTCCGAGGACCCGAGGGACTGCAGGGCCTTGCCGGCGATCCCCGTGGTCTGCAGCAGAGCGGCGTCGGTGCGGATCAGCGTTCCGGGGTCGTTCGGCTGGTCCGCCTGATGGGCGACCAGCACCTTGACCGTCGCACTCGGCGCGGGCGGCCGCAGGACGGCCAGCGCCGCGCCTGCGAGCAACCCGAGCAGCGCCATCGCACACCAGAGGCGGCGGCGCCTGCGCACCGCGACCACCAGCGACTGCAGGTCCAGCAACGGAACGGGGGCCGCCGGCTCCGGCGTCGTACTCGTCGTCACTCCGGACCTCTCCTCGCGTCGTCGCCGACCGCGAGCACCGGCGTGGCGCCCTCCGGCTGACGGTCGGCGGAGCGCGTCGGATGGTCCAGGACCGTCTCGGCGACGACGACACCGACGACCTCGTGCCCGGCGTCCGCACACGCCCCGGCGATGCCTGCGAGCTCCCCGGCGGTCCAGTCGCCCGCGCTGAGCACGACCAGGGCACCGGACTCGTCGTCGCGGTCCGGCACCAGCGGCTGGGACACCGACACGTCCACCGCCCGCAGCACGGGATCGCCCGCTGCCTCGGCGACGAGCTGCCCGGCGGCCCGGCGGGCCGTCTCGTCGCCCTCCGGGACGACGACCAGCAGCCGCCGGGGGTCCGGCAGCTGGTCCCGCAGGCGGGCACACACCCGCCGGTAGCGGATCTGCCGGCCGGCCTCGTCGCCGCAGGCGCGCGGGGCCGGCAGGTCCCACCGGACGTCCGTGCCCAGCAGCCGGCGGACCAGGGCCCGCGGGCCACGGCCCCCGGGCCGGTGCGCGGACCGGTCACCGGGGACGTCGACGGTGCCGAGGAACGCCGAGCCCAGCGCCGCGGCGATCTCCGGTTCTGTGCGCAGCCGGCGGCTCGTCCGGGCGGCGGTGAGGTGGCCGACGACCGCGAGCAGGAAGAACAGCAGCGCCCCGGCGGCGATGAGCTGGATCCTCGTCGGCGGTGCCTCGCCGGACGGCCGGGGCGCCGACCCCATGACGACCATGTTGGCCTTGTTGGCGGCCGGGTCG
This sequence comes from Kitasatospora sp. NPDC004669, assembly GCF_040609455.1. Taxonomy (NCBI): domain Bacteria; kingdom Bacillati; phylum Actinomycetota; class Actinomycetes; order Kitasatosporales; family Streptomycetaceae; genus Kitasatospora; species Kitasatospora sp. NPDC004669. The sequence continues at coordinate 28,573 of NZ_JBEXKB010000021.1, read as the reverse complement.
ACCTGGTCCAGCTTCTTGATGGCGTCCTGCAGCGTGGTGCGCAGCTGCGCCAGCTCGGTGCGGGTCTCCACGCTCTCCACGCTCTGCCCCGGACCGGCCGCGGCGGCGAGGTCGCTGATGCGGCGGCCGGCCTGGAGCACCAGCTGGCGCAGCGCCTCGGGCTGCGCCGCCTCGGGGTCGGTGCTGTCGCCCGCGACGTGCGAGGCGAACGCGACGAACTGCTGGGCCACCTGATCGGCGAGTTGCTGGGCGTGCTCCGGGGTGTCGGCCGTGCCGGAGATCTTGATGATGTTCCCGTCGGCGGCGCTGGCACTCACCCGGTCCTGCAGCTTGCTGCCGCTGTCCCCGGGCCAGCCCAGCGTGGCGGCCGCGCGGTCGACCACCACCGAACTGGTCGCGATCTCCGCCTGGGTCAGCAGCTCGCGGTCCTGCCACACCCCCGGCAGCAGGACCGATGCCGACGTCGTGTAACTCGGCGGAATCAGCAAGGAGGTGCCGTAACCGACGAGCGCACCCACCACGGCGAGGACGGCGAGAAGCCGCCAGCGCCGACGGAGGATCCGACCGATCGCGACCAGGCGTATCGTTTCGTCGCTCAACGGCGAGGCCTTCTCCCTGCCCGGAACGGGCCGCGCGCCGACCCCGCGGGCCGGTCACGGCAGGCGGCGGCGTAGGCGTCGAGCAGCGATCGCTGGGAGTTCCGCCAGGAGAGCGGCCCGCTGATCCGCTCCTGGCCGAGCTTGCCCATCCAGGCCCGCTTCTCCGGATCGTCCATCAGCAGCGCGATGAGCCTGGCGAACTCGGCCTCGTCGTTGGCGGGCGCGTAGACGGCCGCGTCACCGGCGGAGACCCGCGCCTCCCGGAGGTCGAACGAGACGATCGGCCGGCCCATCACCATGTACTCCAGGACCTTGTTCATGGTCGACACGTCGTTGAGCGGATTGCGCGGGTCCGGGGAGAGGCACACGTCCGCGGTGGACAGGTAGCGCACCAGGTCGGCGTCCGGAACGCGCCCGGTGAACTGCACCTGCTCCGAGAGCCCGAGCTGCCGGGACAGCTCCTTCATCGCGTCGAAGGTGTCGCCGGCGCCGACGAACACCGCGTGCCAGTCGGTCCGCCCGAGCTCGTCGCGCAGCTTCGCGAGGGCCCGCAAGGCGTAGTCGACGCCGTCCTGCGGGCCCATCACGCCGAGGTAGCACAGCAGATGGGGCTTGCCGCGCTTCAGCTCCGGCTCGGGCGGCACCGGCTGGAACCGATCGGTGTCGGGCGCGCTGCGCACCACGAAGACGTCCTCCGGCCGCCGACCGCCACGGCGCAGCGCGACGTCCCGGTAGCTCTCGTTCGTGGCGAGCACGACGTCCGCGGCCCGGTACGTCCACCGTTCCAGCGCGCACACGGCGCGGTAGAGCAGGTCCTTCCCGCGGTCGAACCGGGAGAGGTACAGCTCGGGCACCAGGTCGTGCTGGTCGAACACGAACCGCGCGCCGCGCCGCTTCATCATCAGGGCCGGCAGGAACAGCAGGTCGGGCGGGTTGCAGGCGTGGACCACGTCGACCGGGCCGACCTTGCGGGCCAGCCGGGCCGTGTGCCACAACGCCGATCCGTACTCCCGCAGGTAGCCGGCCGGCCCTCCGGTGGCCGCCTGCAGCGGGTAGCGGTGGATCCGCACCCCGTCGATCACCGCTTCCGGCTCCGTGTCCCGCTTGCTCCCCCGCGGGCAGATGACGTCCACCGTCCAGCCCGCGTCGCGCAGCGTCGTGCACTCCTGCCACACCCGCCGGTCGAACGGCACCGACAGGTTCTCCACCAGGATCAGCGCGCGACGGGCCCGCCCGTCGCCGCCGACCGTGTCATCAAACGACGTGTCACCAAGCAAGGCCCGTGTACCCCGGTTCGGTCCGGCGCGCCTCGGCGTCGGGAAGGCGGATGAGGTCGACGATCATCGGGCCGTCGCCATGGGGCAACGCCGACAGCACGGCCGGCTCCCTGGTCCCGACCACGCACACCTCGGCGTGGTCGAGCACCTCGTCGACGGATTCCGCGAGCAGCTGCGCGAGGTGCGGCAGCCGGGTCTCGATGTACTCGCGGTTCGCGCCGAGCAGCCGGGAGAGGCTCACGTTGGGGTCGTAGATCCGCAGGTCGTAGCCCTTGCCGAAGAGCCGCTCCGCCAGCTCGACGAGCGGGCTCTCGCGCAGGTCGTCGGTGCCGGGTTTGAAGGACAGGCCGAACAGGCCCACCCGGCGCTTGCCGGTGCGCTCGACCAGCTCCACCGCGCGCTGGAGGTGGTCGGAGTTGGAGGGCAGCACGTGGGAGAGGATGGGCACCGAGACGTCGGCCCGGCGCGCCGCGTGGACCAGGCTGCGCAGGTCCTTGGGCAGGCAGGAGCCGCCGAAGGCGAAGCCGGGCCGCAGGTAGGCGGGGCTGATGTTCAGCTTGCGGTCGGCCAGGAACACGTCCATCACCTGGTGCGAGTCCACCCCGAGCGCCTGGCACACCGCGCCCAGCTCGTTCGCGAAGCCGATCTTGAGGCCGTGGAACGCGTTGTCCGCGTACTTGATCGCCTCGGCCACCGGGACGGGCACCCGGAACACCTCGCCCGGCAGTCCGTCGTACAGCGCCGCGACGACGTCACCGCTCGCCGGGTCGAGCTCGCCGATGACGGTCTTGGGCGGATCGAAGAAGTCCCGCACGCTCGTGCCCTCGCGCAGGAACTCCGGGTTGACCGCGACCCCGACGTCCACCCCGGCCGTGCCGCCGAGGTGCTTCTCCAGGATCGGCACCAGCAGGTCGAGGCAGGTGCCCGGGAGCATGGTGCTGCGGAACACGACGGTGTGCCGCCCGCCCCGCTCGGCCACCGCGGCACCGATCTGCTCGGTGACCCGCTCCAGGTACGTGGTGCACAGGCTGCCGTTGGGCTCCGACGGCGTGCCCACGCAGACCAGCGACACCTCACTGCCCATGATCGCCTCGCGGACGTCGCCGGTGGCGCGCAACGCTCCGGACCGCACGACCTCGGCGATGAGCTCGCCGATCCGCTCCTCGACCACCGGGGCCTTGCCGTCGTTGACCAGGTCGACCTTCACCGGGTTCACGTCCACCCCGATGACCTCGTGACCCAGACTCGCCAGGCACGCGGCCGACACGCAGCCCACGTAGCCGAGCCCTAAGACGCTGATCCTCATGACCCGTTCCTCCCCTCGGGCAGGCCCTTTTGGCCGGCCATCCGCGCGCCGATCGAACGACGCCCCCCACGCATCAGTAGGCCCCCTGCCCCTGAAGCACCGCGCGCAGCGTCTTCCACAAAATCACCGTGTCCAGGGCGAGCGACCAGTCCTCCACGTACCGCAGGTCCAGCCGCACCGCCTCCTCCCACGGCAGGTCGCTGCGTCCGCTGATCTGCCACAGGCCGGTGAGCCCGGGCTTGACGAGCAGCCGCCGCCGGATCTCCGGGCCGTACGCAGCGGACTCCTCCGGCAACGGAGGCCGCGGACCGACGAGCGACATCGAGCCGGTGAGCACGTTGAGAAGCTGCGGGAGCTCGTCGAGCGAGTACCGGCGCAACACTCCTCCCACCCGGGTCACCCGCGGATCCCGGCGGAGCTTGAAGAGCAGGCCGGCGCCCTCGTTGCGGTCGGCCAGCTCGGCACGTGCCCGGTCGGCCCCGGCGACCATGGTGCGAAACTTGATCAGGGTGAACTCGCGGCCGTCCTTGCCGACCCGGTGCTGTCGGTAGAACGCCCCGCCCCGGCTGTCCGCCAGCACGAGCATCCCGACGAACACCATCAGCGGCGCGAACAGGATCAGCAGGACCGCGGCGCCCAACCGATCGACGACCTCTTTGACCGCCCGGCGGCCCCCGGTGAAGGCCGGCATGCTGACCCGCAGCATCGGGATCCCGAGCACCGCATCGACGTGCAGCCGCGGGCCGGCCACCTCCATCAGCACGGGGGCCACGACCATCTCGGCGTCGCCGCCTTCGAGGTTCCAGGCCAGCCGCTGCAGCCGGTCCGGTGTCCAGTACGGGTCCGGTGTGACCGCGACGACACGGTAGCCGTCGCGGCGGACGTGGTTGGCGACGTCCGTCAGTCGGCCGACGACCGGCACTCCGTCCAGCCGGTCACCGCCCGGCCCGAGACTGTACGGCGTGCACACCGCCTCCACCCGCCAGCCGAGGTGCGGGAACTTGCGGGTTCGGGTGATCAGGTCGCGAACGGTGGCCGGGCTCCCGGCAGCGAGCACCGGACGCAGGCACCGTCCTTTGTTCCGCTGTTTGTGCAGCCAGAGGCGCAGCAGATACCGCTCGGTCATGGTGATGAGCGTGATCGCCGGGATCGCGACGAAGATCCAGAGCTTGATGTTGTGCGAGGTGAGGGCGATCCCGCCGAGCGCCAGTACGACGGCCGCCGTGAACAGTGAGCGTCCGAGCCGACGGAATTCCTCGGCGCCCTGGCCGAGCACGGCCGGAGCCCACGACCGGGTCGTCCCAAGCGCTCCCAGCACCAGCAGCTCGGTGCCGAAGGCGAGAATTCCCCATTTCTCGTGCCAGTTGGCCGCGTCCCGAACCCCGAAGAAGCCGCCTATCGCCGCCACCACGAAGGCGGTGGCCACGGTATCGCTGATGATCACAGTACGGCGGTACTGCTGCTCCCAGTCGATCCCGGGCCGGCTGATCTTCCCGTTCATCGGACGCCCCCGCGCCGACAGCGACGGGCTGACTAATTCCCCTTCCCCCTGCTCCACAGCCCCTTCCAGGTCACCAGTGGGTTCGACGTGTTCGCTCCACACGGTTCCTCCCCCCGGGAGGCCCGCAGCCTCCCGCACCTGTTCCTCCCCTTGGGAGGCCCCGCCTCCCGTGCCGCGCTGTTCCTACCTCCGGGAGGCCCTGCCCCCCGTGAATGGCAAACCGGCTACTGCAGCGCTACTTGAACATCCCGCCCAGGCGCAGCGGACTCGCCCGCCCTGCCGGAATCCCGAGGTGCGCGGGAAACCGCCGACGGTTGCTCTCCACACTCAAAGCCCCCACTCGGGCGCCAAGAATTGATCACCCGACGCCCGCCGCGGGGGACACGACCACTGGCTGTCCGCAGCGCCGGACGGTAGATCATTTACGTCACCTCGCGTCCAACCGTGCGAAGCGAAAATCAATCTAGAGCATCGGGGCCACCCAATGAGGGGGATGTGTGAAACACGTGCTCTTGATTTGAAGCCGGATCTACCGAACGATGGCTGCCGACGGGCGCCTTGCCGACGACGACGTGCGGTGTGACCTGTGACGACGGGGGTTCTCCGGGCTGCCGGCACCGGCGATCCCGAGGCGTCCCGCCACTGCCGGCCGGGCCGCGCTCGGGGTGTGGGCGAAGCCACCTGTCCGCCGGCGCCGTGCGGCGAGGGCGTGTGCCGGGCGGCGCGGTACCCGGCAAGATCCGCGAGACCCCGGAGGGCCCGCACTCGACGAGATCAAGTGCGGGCCCGAGTGCAGGCCGTCCTGGGAAGCTACCGCGTCGCCCCCTCGTGCCCGTGGTCGCCCCAGTGCACACAGAGCGCGTAGATCGCCAGGATGTCCAGCACGATGATCAGCACCGACCAGAGCGGGTAGCTGGCCACCACCCACATGTGCGAGAAGGCGTTGAGCGACAGCACGGCCACGCCGGCCCAGCGCGCCAGCTGGCTGCCGGCCAGGATGCCGGCCGCGATCAGGGCCAGCAGGATCCCGAGCACCAGCAGAGTCCAGCCCCAGGCCCGCAGATCGCCCACGACGATGTGGGCGCCGGCGATGAAGACGTGCGACCGGTTGATCGCGGCGACGCCGTTCAGGCCGTTGAAGAGCGCCAGGATGAACACCAGCACACCGGCGAAGGTCACCGTGCCGCTCGGACAGCAGTGGCGCACTGCGGGCTTCTCGCTCGCACCGGTCGGTGAGGAAGCAGGAGACCCCATGGGACACCTCCAGTGCGGTCACACCCGTCCCCCGGTTGATGGGCGACGGGGACTTCCGCTGAGTGGCTCCTACCGACCAGCCTAGGCCCACACCACGCGCGGGGCGCGGCGTACCCGTACCGGCGCCGCCGGGCGCGCACGTCGGCCGGCGACCGGTCACCGGACGGGCGCGGGCTCCTCCGGCGCGCGGGTCCCGGTGGGCGTCTCGTCGGTGCCGACGGTGATGCCCCGGCGCTTGGAGACCCACACGGCGAGGACGACGACGGCCAGGGCCAGCAGGGCGATGGCCAGCCGGAGGCCCGGGTCGGCATGCGAGCCGAAGCTGAGTTCGACGATCGCGGGCGCCACCAGGAGGGAGACCAGGTTCATCACCTTCAGAAGCGGGTTGATGGCCGGTCCGGCGGTGTCCTTGAAGGGATCGCCCACCGTGTCGCCGATGACGGTGGCCGCGTGCGCGGGGCTGCCCTTGCCGCCGTGGTGACCGTCCTCGACCAGCTTCTTGGCGTTGTCCCAGGCGCCGCCCGAGGTGGCCAGGAAGACGGCCATCAGGGTGCCCGCGCCGATCGCTCCGGCCAGGTAGGAGCCCAGCGGGCCGACGCCGAGCAGGAAGCCGAGGGCGATCGGGGTCAGCACGGCGAGCAGGCCCGGGGTGACCAGTTCGCGCAGCGCGTCGCGGGTGCAGATGTCCACCACCCGGCCGTACTCGGGCCGTTCGGTGCCGTCCATGATGCCGGGCCTGGTCCGGAACTGGCGCCGGACCTCGAAGACGACCGCGCCGGCGGAGCGCGAGACGGCGTTGATCGCCAGACCGGAGAAGAGGAAGACGACAGCGGCGCCGGCCAGCAGGCCGACCAGGTTGTCGGGCTGGTCGATGGCCAGGCTCAGGCTCGAACCGTGGGCGGCCGGGCCGATCTGCGCCTCGGCGGTCGTGATGGTGTCGGTGTAGGAGCCGAACAGCGCGGTGGCGGCGAGCACCGCCGTGGCGATGGCGATGCCCTTGGTGATCGCCTTGGTGGTGTTGCCGACGGCGTCCAGTTCGGTGAGCACCCGGGCACCGGCGCCGGTGATGTCTCCGGACATCTCCGCGATGCCCTGGGCGTTGTCGGAGACCGGGCCGAAGGTGTCCATCGCGACGATCACACCGACGGTGGTCAGTAGTCCGGTCCCGGCCAGCGCGACCGCGAACAGGGACAGGATCAGCGAGCCGCCGCCGAGCAGGAAGGCGCCGTAGACGGCGGCTCCGATGGCCACGGCGGAGTACACAGCCGATTCCAGGCCGAGCGCGACACCGGAGAGCACCACGGTGGCCGGCCCGGTCAGCGAGGTCTTGCCCACGTCCCGTACCGGGCGGCGGGTGGTCTCGGTGAAGTAGCCGGTCAGTTGCTGGATGACGGCGGCCAGCACGATCCCGATGGCCACCGCGGCCAGGGCGAACGCCCGCGGGCTGCCCGCGTGCCGGGTGATCTCGGCAGGCACCCCGTGCAGTCCGGAGAAGCGGGCCGGCAGGAAGGCGAAGACCGCGCCGGCCACCAGAACGAGGGACACCACGGCGGAGACGAAGAAGCCGCGGTTGACGGCGGTCATCCCGCTGCGGTCCGTGGGCCGCGGGGAGACCGTCTCGATGCCGAGGACCGCTGTGATCACCCCGATGGCGGGCACCACCAGAGGGAAGGTCAGTCCGTTGTCACCGAAGGCGGCTCTGCCCAGAATCAGCGCGGCGACCAGGGTCACGGCGTAGGACTCGAACAGGTCGGCCGCCATCCCCGCGCAGTCGCCCACGTTGTCACCCACGTTGTCGGCGATCGTCGCCGCGTTGCGGGGATCGTCCTCGGGGATCCCCTGCTCGACCTTGCCCACCAGGTCCGCGCCCACGTCCGCGGCCTTGGTGAAGATCCCACCGCCCACCCGCATGAACATCGCCAGCAACGCCGCACCGAAGCCGAACCCCTCCAGCACCTTCGGCGCGTTCGCCTGGTAGATCAGCACCACCGTCGCCGCCCCCATGAGGCCCAGCCCCACGGTGAACATCCCCACCACCCCGCCGGTACGGAAGGCGATCCGCATCGCCCGGTGCGACACCCCTCGCACGATCGATGCCGCCGTCGGCCCATCCCGGGACTCGACGTCCGGCACCGGCGCCGTCCCCGCCCGGGCCGCCGCCGCCACCCGGACGTTGCTGCGCACCGCGAGCTGCATCCCGACGTACCCCGTCGTCGCCGAGAAGGCCGCCCCGACCAGAAAGAACACCGAACGCCCGATCCGCTGCCCCCAGTTGTCCGCCGGCAGCAGCAACAGCACGAAGGGCACCACCCCGGCGAAGACGCCCAGGGTGCGGAACTGACGCCTCAGATAGGCGTTCGCACCCTCCTGAATCGCCCCGGCGATCCGCCGCATCGTCTCGGTGCCCTCGTCCGCGGCCAGGACCTGGCGTACGAACGCCCAGGCCACCACCAGGGCTCCTGCCCCGATCACCGCGACGATCACCAGCAGCGTTCGGCCCGACCCGGTCAACACGGGCGCGGCCGCGACGGATGCGCCCGCATGAAAGATCCCAGCCATTCCGTCCTCCTTGACGTCGTGCCTGGGCGCCAGGCGCGCGAATCGGCCGCCGGGAGCTTCAGACCGAGGCTAACCCCGGGGACTGGAGGTCTCCACGGGGGTTAGGGCAATCGCGTACCCGGCATGCGACGGCGACTGATCCCCTCGAAGATGGTGCTGCCGACGCCGTCGGACGCCACGGATCGCGAAGGAGAGCGGCATGGACTTCGAGGTGATCGTCGAGATCCCGCAGGGGTCACGCAACAAGTACGAGATGGACCATGCCACCGGACGGATCCGCCTGGACCGGATGCTGTTCACGGCCACCCGCTATCCGGCCGACTACGGGTTCATCGAGGACACCCTCGGCGGAGACGGCGACCCCCTCGACGCCCTCATCCTCGTCGACGAGCCCACCTTTCCGGGATGCGGCATCACCTGCCGCGCCATCGGCATGTTCGTCATGACCGATGAGAAGGGGCCGGACGAGAAGATCCTCTGTGTGCCCGCCCACGACCCCCGCTTCGCCCGCCTGCAGGACATCGACGACATGCCCCAGCACGACCTGCAGGAGATCACCCACTTCTTCGAGGTCTACAAGGACCTCGAACCCGGAAAGTCCGTCGAAGGCTCCCACTGGGCGAACAAGGCCGACGCCTACGCCGAGATCGAGACCTCACGCTCCAGGGCCGCCGCTCAGTAGACCTGCGATCGCAGCAGGCAACCATCCGATCCGGGCGGTGATCGACACGTCGAGCCTCCACCCCCGGCAGCGGCTGCGCCCACGCGGGCGCAGCCGTCAGGGCCGGCCCGCGCGGGCCCGGAGCATGCCGAACCCCGCGGCGGCACGTTCCTACCTGGCCGCGGGCTGGTGGTGGAGCGTGTCGTCCAGCCAGTCGTAGATCCGGGCGAGGGCGAGTCGCTGGGCTCCCGCCTGGCAGTGCGCGTCGGCGCCGTCTTCCGCGGTGAACTCGAGCAGGGTCTTGGGGCAGGTGAGGCGGTCGTAGAGCTGCCGGGCCTGTCCGGCGAAGAACAGGTCCTCGGCGGCCTCACAGATCAGGGCCGGGCACTCGATCTTCTCGGCGATGCCGTCGCGGAGGTGGTAGTCGAGGTAGGCGGCACCGAAGGCGCGGGGGGTGTCGGCCCCCATCACGTACATGCCGTGGTTCAGCGCCCACCGCATCACCGGGTCGGTGGCGATCAAGTGGTCGAGCCGGGCGTCGAGTTCGAGGTCCGAGGCCGCGCGCAGCCGCCGTTCGGCCTCGGCGCGGTCGCCGGGCACGATGGTGGTGACCGCCTGGCCGAGGTCGTAGACGCCGTCGAGGGCGATCACGGCGGCCAGCCGGTGGTCGAACGCGGCCGCCCTGGGGGCGAGCAGTCCGCCCATGCTGTTGCCGAGCAGCGCGATGCGGTCGCCGTCGACCTCCGGCAGGGTCAGGGCGAAGTCGAGGACGGGGCCCACGACGTTCTCCCAGTCGGGCCGGAAGACCAGTCCGTCGTGGTGCAGCGGCCCGGGCTGCCCCGGTCCGTCGAAGACGAGGACGGTGTAGCCGCGCTCCACGCCCGCCATGGCGCCGAAGTAGTGCATCTCCTCCGCGGTGCCGTCGAAGCCGTTGTGCATGATCAGGGTCGGTCGCGGTGTCCCGGTGGTGTCGGCGCGGTAGAGGTAGCCGGGGAGCGTGCCGCCCTCGTAGGGGATGCGGACCGGCTCGATCCGCGGGGTGAACAGCGCCGCCGCCGCGTGGAAGCACTCCACGCTGCGGTCGTAGGCGTGGTCGTGGCGGGGGTCGCACGGGTTGCCGTGCAGGAAGAACTCCGCCGACCGGTAGTAGTTCGACGCCCGCAGGAACCCGTCCCGGGCGCTGACCGGGTGGCCCGTTTCCAGGGCCCGCCGGGCTTCGTCGGAGACCCGGTCGGCGGTGGCCAGCCACTCGTCGTGCCAGCTGTCGTAGTCGCCCTCCACGATCCGCAGGCCCGTCGAGACGACCTCGCCGAAGTCGGCCCCACCGTAGGCGATGTGGCCGAACGACCGCAGGGTCTCGTACCAGAACTGGGCGTCGTTCGGGAACAGCAGAGGCTTCATGGTCACTCCTTGGAACGGAAGGTCTTCGAGATGTTCGGCACCCCGGGGGACGGGCCGCGCCGGTCCCCCGGGGTGGGCGGTGGTGGTCAGTCCTGGTTCCCGTCGAGGGCGGTCTCGGGGATCCAGGAGCCGTGGATTCCGGCGGTCACCCGTCGGGGCAGGTGGACGATGGCGACCCGGTTGAGGCCGGAGGCGTCGAGGACCAGCAGTTGCGAGGCGTCCTGCTTGAGGTCGGAGATCACGGTGAGCAGGTAGCCGTCGTCCTCGTGGGTGGCTGCCGCGGCGGGGACGAAGACGGCTTCGCTGGGCATCCGGGCGTCGCCGACCTGGTGGATGCGGCGAGCGCCGGTGGTGCGGTCGTACTTGACCACCCCGTAGCCGCCGTAGCCCTTCTCGTCGGGGAAGGAGATGGCGTACTGGTAGCGGTTCTCGGCGCCCAGGTACTCCTCGTTGAGGGTCGGGAACTCCACCGCGAGGTCGTCGATGATCTGCTCGTCGACGCTGCCGGCGGCTGTGTCGATCACCCAGCGGCGGGTGTAGGAGCGGGCGTTGGGCTCGGTGCCGCGCCCGGGGGCGCCGACCCACCAGTTCCAGGAGAGCTGGAAGCCCGCACGGTCCACGGTGGGGCCCTCCAGGACGATGCGGCCCTGGCCGTCCTCGTAGGCGTTGGAGACGTGCAGCATGTTGCCCGGCTCGATGGAGAACCAGCGGATGTGCCGAGCGCCGTCCTCCCCGCGCGGCATGACACCGATGCGGGCGGGCTGCTGGTCGCTCCAGCCGTAGGGGATGCCGGAGTGCTCGTTCGGGTCGAAGGTGACGTTGCCCTCGATGAAGACCACGTGGCGGCGGGTGATCGCGAAGTCGTGCTTGAGCGAGGCGGTCGCTCCCGGGATCTCCGCGCTGTGGACGATCTCGCCCTTGGCGTCGGCGACGTAGTACATCAGGAAGGGCGGGAAGGGCGAGGACCCGAAGAAGTGGAGTTCGCCCGTCACCGGGTCCTCCTTGGGGTGCGCGGTCATCGCGCCGCGCAGCTTTCCGTCGAAGTCGAAGGCGCCGACCGTCTCCAGCTCGGGGGTGAGCTCGAAGGGCAGGTTCGCCTCGCACAGCGCGAGCAGCCGGCCGCCGTGCTCGATGATGTGGGTGCCGGCGACGCTGGCGGTCAGGTCCGGGCCCTTGTCGGTCATGTAGGGGGCGCCGTCCAGGGCGGGGGTGTGCACCCAGCGGTTGCGGTACCACTCCGCCCGGCCGTCACGCAGGCGGATGCCGTGGACCATACCGCTGCCCTTGAACCAGTGGGTGGGGGTGACGCCGGGCCTGGGGTTGTGGCTGTTGCGGAGCAGCCGGCCGGTCAGCTCCGGGGGCAGGGTGCCCTCGACGGTGAGTTCGGTGGCGGTGACCTCGTCGGCGACGGGGGTGTAGTGGCCGGTCAGGTAGGGCTTGTCGGTGGTCATGGCGGAGGCCTCTTTCGGTAGGTGTGCCGCTTGGGCGGGCGATCGGTGACGCCCGGTCGGATGTCGTGCTGCTTCGTCAGGTGGTCTGCTCGGCCCGGGCCTTGAGGCGGGAGAGCCAGGTCTGCAGGGAGTCGTGGAGGGCCTTGCCGAGGTCGTCGGCCGCGGCCTCGACCGGGGCGCCGCTCCAGGACTCCTCGGTGCGGGCGGTGACCTGGTCGCCGTTCCGCTCGAACGTCCAGACGTGGATGCCTTCGATGCCGTTCGCGGGGCCGCCCCAGACGATCCGCTCGCCGGGGACCAGTTCGCGGACGGTGGAGGTGATGTCCAGGCCGTGGGTCCGCCAGCTGAAGGAGTTGCCGGGCGCCAGCGGGCCGTTGAGCTCGGCCTGGTCGACGTCCGTGTTCCAGGTGGGCCAGGCCGCGATGTCGGTGTGCAGTTCCCACACCGTCGTGAGCGGGGCGTCGATCACGGTGCTCAGGCGGACGATGACGGGGGCGGTCTCGTCGATGGTGATCACAGCTGTGTTTCCTCTCTTGATGGCACGTGTCGGTGGTGTGGCTGATCCATCGGGTCAGCGGGTTCGGGAGAGTCGGGAGATGCGTGGGGTTCGCGGATCGGCGGCCGGGCGCGTGGAGCCGGCTGCGGTCCGCGGGCCGGTGCAGCGGGTGAGGATCACCGCGAGGAGGGCCGTTGCGGCCAGGACGGCGGCCGAGACCGTGAAGGCGGCCCGGTAGCCGGCGGTGAGGGCCTCCAGGTGCGGCTCGTGCGTGGACGCGTGGGCGGTGACGGAGCCGGCGAGGGTCGCCAGGGCGGCGAGGCCGATCGCACCGCCGACCTGGCGGGTGGTGTTCACCAGTCCGCCGGCCAGGCCCGCGTCCTGCGGCGGGACGCCGTCCACGGCGAATGCGGTGAGCTGGACGAAGGCGATGCTCAGGCCAAGGCCGACCAGGACGCTCGGACCCGCGACGTCGGTGAGGTAGCTCCCGTCGGCGCTGATCCGTGACAGCCACAGCAGGCCCGCGGCCTCGGCGAGCAGGGCCGTGGTCACGGTCGCGGCGGCGCCGATCCGCCGGGAGACCCGTGGGGCGAGGGCGGAGCCGAGCATGTTGGCCGCGGCGAGCGGGAGTTGGCCCGCTCCGGTGGCCAGGGGACTGGATCCGAGGACCTGTTGCTGATAGAGCGGCAGGAAGAAGAACAGCGCGATCCACACGGACCCCAGCAGGGCCATCAGCAGGTTGCCCACAGCCACCCGGCCGGTGGTGAACAGTCTCGGCGGCACCAGCGCGTTCGGCCGGCGGAGCTCGATCACGGCGAAGGCCGCGAGCAGCGTGGCGGCGGCACCGAGGGCGCCCAGCACCCCGCCGTCCGTCCAGCCGGCGCCGCGTGCGGTGGTCAGCCCCCAGACCAGGCAGGTCAGGGCGAGGGTGACGGTGGCGGTGCCCACCAGGTCGAACCGCCCGGCCTTACGGCCGGCCGTCCGTGGGACGAGGGCCGCCACGGCGACCAGGACCAGCGCCGCCGCGAGCGCGACGGAGTGGAAGACCCATGGCCAGCCCCATGCCTGGGTGAGCCCGCCGCCCAGCAGGACGCCGCCCGCTCCTCCCGCACCGGAGACCGCGCCCCACACCCCCAGTGCCCGGCCTCGCCCGGAGCCGGGCGGGAACAGGTCCATGGCCAGGGCGAGCGCGGCCGGGGCGATGGCGGCGGCGCCCAGGCCCTGAACCACGCGGGCCGTGATCAGCACGACGGAGGAGGCGGCCAGTCCCGCTGCCAGCGAGGCAGCCGCGAACAGCGCGAGGCCGGCGATCAGCACCCGGCGGCGACCGAGCAGGTCGCCCGCCCGTCCGCCCGCCAGGAGCAGCGCTCCGAACGCCAGGCCGTAGGCGTTGACCACCCAGGTGGTGCCGCTGTCCGACAGGCCGACCCCGGCGCGGATCTGCGGCAGCGCGACATTCACGATCGAGGTGGCGAGCATGACGGTGAACTGGGCTGCGGCGAGCACCGAGAGCACGGCCGCCCGCCGAGGGGCTGACGGCGTCTGCCCCGGCTGTGTGGGGTGGGGGTTCATGGCGCACAGCCTCGTGTGCGGCGGTGTCCACTATCCAGGCCCGGCAGGAGCCGCCGATGTCCACTCCTGTCCGCACCTGTCCACCCGCTCCCGCCGAAGGCGTGCGCCTGCCGTTCCTATCGGGGGCCGTGCAGCTCCCGTTGCCACAGGGCTTCGCAGAGCAGGTCCAGGCCCTGGCGCAGGTGGCGCCGGTAGGTGCCGTACGGAAGGCCGAGGCGGCGGGCGGCGGCCTCCTGGGTGGGCGCGCCGGAGAAGTAGCCCGCCGTCAGGGCCTCCCGGGCGCGCACACCGCGCGGGTCACGGGCGAGGTCGTCGACGCTCTGGCGCAGCAGGGCACGCAGCTCCGCAACGGGGTCGGTGAAGTCCGCCGCCAGGCGGGTGCGGGTCAGGGCGCAGACGGCGAAGGCGGCCGGGTCGCGCCAGTGCGGCAGGGCTTCGCGGACGGCCTGGTCGAACGCGGTGCGCGAGAAGCCCGACGGCCCGGACGGGGCCGGCACATCGGTGGCCGCTATGAAGTGGCGAAGCCAGGTCTCGACGGGCACCTCGCGCCAGTCGACGCCGAACAGCCCGTACGTGTGCTCGCCGACCCGTGGTCGCGCACCGGTGTCGGCAAGGCTGCCCTTGACGCGCGCGGACCACGCATCGGCGTCCCGCCAGACGGCGAAGCCGTATGCGCGACCGCGCGCTCGGGCGGATTCCGCCTGGGCGCGGGAACTGCTCAGGTCGATGACGCGCGAGGGGACCTGGTACCGCTCGGGGTAGATCGAGAAGCGGCTTATGCCGATGTGCTCACCCGGGCTGACCGGCGCGGTGGCGTCGGTGTGTGCCCAAGCGGCCGCGACGACGGGATCGGTGGCCAGGTCCAGGGGGTCGGCAGGGGCCGGCAGAGCGAGTCGGGCCGTGAACGCCACGATCCGGCCCGTGCTCACCAGACGGTAGACGCTGAAGGCCTGCGGCTGGCGCTGCGCCCAGTAGCGGACCAGGTCCGCGGAAGCCGGGCCCTCGGTCTCCACGGCCATGCGCAGCATGACGTCGAGGTCGTCCGGGTGCAGCGGACGGTCGTGCACCTCGTCCTCACGGGACCATGTGCGCAGCCGCGCCACGATCTCCCCCTCTCGGAAGAGGTAGAAGAGTTCGTCGGTGACGGTCCAGACCCGCTCCTCGGGTGCCTCGCGCAACAGGCGCAGGTACTCCTCCGCCAACCGCTGGCGTATCGTCACGAAGGCACTGGGAGCCCGCCAGCGCAGGTCGGCGGCCAGCGTCTCGCGTGCGGCGTCGTGCGGGTGGAGCCCCCGGGGAGTGGACTCCATGAAGGGCAGGTCCCTCAGCCAGGCGAAGAGCAGGTGGGTGTCCTCCTCGGGCAGCACCGCGGCGAGCAGTTCCTCGGAGGTCGCATAGGCCTGGGCCGCCACCTCCAGGGCACGGCGGTGGGCCGCCGACGGCACCTCTCCGATCAACCCTGTCAGCAGGGTTCGCAGGACGTCCGCCGACGGCGCCCAGACCTCCTCCCTGCTCCATCCCGTCGAACCCGCTGCCGCCGCGAGGGACAGGGCCAGTGGATTGCCTCCGGCGAAGCGGAGTACCCGTTCCCGCAGTTCGGGCCGGATCTGCGCCGTGGTCAGCAGGCTCCGGGCCTGCTCCTCGGAGAACGGCTCCAGTTCGGTCACGTGCAGGAGCCCGGCCCAGGCGGGGTCGGCGGTCCACTGCGGCTGCGGCGCGAGCCGACCGCCCAGGACGACCAGGGCATCGTCCGCGGCGCGAGGCAGGAAGTGGTGCCACAGCCAGCTCTCCAGCCACTGGCAGTGCTCGAAGGAGTCCACGAACAGCACCGTGCCGGCAACGTCCAGGAAAGGACCGGCCGCACGCTCGAAGGCGGCCGGGTCCCGGCTGACGAAACGGCCGTCGAGCTCGACGAGCGGTCGGCCCGCCGCACGAGCGTGGTCCGCCAGGTGCCGCAGCAGCGTCGACTTCCCGATACCGCCCGGCCCGAACAGGTAGAACGCGAACGGCGCCTGCGGATCTCCGGCCAGCGCCTCCGCGAAGCGCCCGAGTTCCTCGTCCCGGCCGATGAACGCCTGTACTCGCGCGCTGCTCAGCCTCTCACCGACGGACACCATGGCGGTATCCCCCTCCCATCCCGGTACCGGACGACGCCGTCCGGAAGTCCGCTCCAGGCCCCGTGGTGACCGGCACCGGCACGAGGCACGCGTGGCGGCGGTCTTGCCCGCGCTGTACGCGCCGGCGCCCGCCCTGCTCCGACCGGTCCGGTCCGGACCGCGCCACGGGTTCGTCGCGGTGGTGGCGTGTCCAGCACGTCGGTGGCGAACCTAGACAACGCGCCGGACGTGCCGACGGGTTGCGTCGGCGGCGGAATTCGTCGATGTCGAGGGGGTGAACGGCACCGACGGGGTGAACGGCGTCGGCGCGGAGGACGGCGTCGACGGGCTGAAGTCCAGCGCCAGGGAGGCGGGCCCGCGGGTGTACAGCCCCGTCTCCCGGTAGGCGAACCCGGGGCTGTACCGGACCCGGTCGAGCAACGGCAGCAACAGCGCGGCCACGGTCTCGATCTCGGCCCGGGCGAAGGCCGCGCCGACGCACTGGTGCAGGCCGGTGCCGAAGGCGAGGTGCTGGGCGGCGGCGGTGAAGGAGCGGGCGGTGCCCAGGTCCGGGCGGTGGAGGTCGAAGGTGTCCGGGGCGGTGAAGACGTCCGGGTCGCGGTTGGCCGCGCCGATCATGCAGAAGACGGTGGCGCCCGCCGGGACGACGGTGCCGGCGAACTCGGCGTCCTCCTCCACCTGTCGCGGGATGAGCTGGACGGGCGGGGTGTACCGCAGCGTCTCGGCGATCGCGGCGGGCAGCAGGGTCGGGTCCTGGCGGACCTGTGCCAGCTGCTCGGGGTGGTCGATCAGATGCTTGAAGAGCAGGGCGAGGGTCTTGTCGGCGGGCTCGACGGCGGCGACCAGAACGTTGACGACCAGCGCGGTGACGTCGCGGGTGCTCATGGCGATGCCGTCGAACTCGGCCGTGCCCAGCTTCGATATCAGGTCCTCGCCGGGGTGGCGGCGCCGCTGTTCGATGACGGGGACGAGGTAGGCCTCCAACTGCTCGGCGCAGTCCAGGCAGTGCCGACGTCGTTCGGGGGTGAGGACGATGCCGGTGATGAACTCGCCGACCCCGCCGAGCCAGGCGGCGACCTGCTGCCAGTCCTCCCGGTCCAGCCCGAGGACGTCGAGCGTCACGCGGACGGCGAAGGGCTTGCCGAAGTCGTTGACGAGGTCCATCCGTCCCCGGGGAAGGAACGGCGCGACGAGCTCGGCGGCGTTGGCGTGGATCGCGCGTATCTGCTCCTGCAGGGCCGGCCCGGTGAAGCCCCGGACGACGATCTTTCGCTTGGCGGTGTGCTCGGCCCCGGTCATCTGCGCGAGGACCGGCCCGCGCATCACCGGCTCGGCGCGCTCCTGCAGCGTCTCGGTGGTGAACGCCTCATGGTCGGTCAGCACCCGCTGCACGTCCTGGTAGCGGGAGAGGAAGTAGCTGTCGATCGCAGGCTCGTAGTGCACCGGTGACCGGTCTCTCAGCCGGGCGAAGTACCGGTAGGGATCGGCGGCGAAGTCCTCGGACAGGATGCTGAAGCGCGGGTCGGGCACGGGCATGGCGGGCCTCTCAGCGGGAAACCGGAACAGCGGGGGCGATGGGATGCCGGCGGTCAGACCTCGACGATCAGACCCCGGCGGCCGAGATCCCGACGGCCGGGATCCCCCTCCCCGGCTCGGCGACCAGCCGGTACCGCCCGTCCTCCCTCCGAACCGTGCCACCCGTCGGCTGCGGGAAGTGGGTGCCCAGGAGCAACGCGTCGGTGTCCGCCAGGGCGTCGAGCAGCCGGCCGCGGGTGCGGACCGCCTGGGTGGCGTCGATGTCGACGCAGCTGTTCACGTGCGGGTGGGACAGCTGCACGGGGTGGTGGATGCTGTCGCCGGTGATCAGCGCCCGGCGGTCGCTGCCGCGCAGTTCCACGGCGACCTGCCCCGGGGTGTGGCCCGGGGCAGGGACCAGGAAGACGCCCGGCGCCACCTCGCGCCCCTGCTCGGGCACGTCCACGAGGTCGTACTGTCCGGCGTCGCGGACGGGGGTGACGGAGTCGCGGAACATCTGGCGGCGGGCCTCGTCCAGGTCGGTGGCGGCCCAGTGGTCCCATTCGGTGCGGCTGGTGAGGTAGCGGGCGTTGGGGAAGGTGGGGACCCAGTCGTCGCCGACGAGGCGCGTGTTCCAGCCGACGTGGTCGGTGTGCAGGTGCGTGGTGATCACCAGGTCCACGGACTGGGGCGGGAAGCCGGCCGCCGCCAGGCGCTCCAGGAAGTCGGTGTCGAGACCGTTCCAGGCCGGGTTGGCGCGTGGCTTGGCGTTGCCGATGCCGGTGTCGACGACGATCCGCAGCCCGCCGACCTCCACCGCGAAGCTGTGGCTCGCCAGACGGGGGACGTCGGCGTCGGCGAAGTCGGGGCGCAGCCACGACGCCTCGTCCAGCACCTCCTTGGTGGCGTCCGGCAGCAACCAGGGTCCGGTCTGCCGCGGCAGTTCGATCTCGTCGACGCGCCGTACGGCGATGTCGCCGAGGCTCCATCCCGTGCTTGCGAAGGAGGTGGCCTGACGGGGCGTGGCGGTGCTCATCGGTGGGTCCTTTCGGGCGGGCGGGGCGTTGCGGGAAGGCAGGACTCGGTCAGGCGGTGCGCGGCTGCCGCACGGCGCGGGTGAGGCCGATCAGGGTCAGCAGGATGACCGTCACGGCGTAGAGCGAGACGGCGGTCCGCAGACCGTACAGGTTGGTCAGCAGGCCGGCGAGGACGGCGGGGACGCTCATGGCCAGGTAGCTGAGGACGTAGTAGGCGGCGAGCGTGCCGGCGCGTTCGTCCGGGGCGGCCGGGGGCAGCAGCAGGCGCAGGGCGCCCTGGGCGACGGCACCGAAGCCCGCGCCCGCCAGGGCGGTACCGACGAACAGCGCGGGCAGGCTGTGCAGGTGCAGGCCGCCCAGGGTCAGCAGGGCCCCCGGGATCAGGAGCGCGCTGCCGGCGAGGCTCACGGTGCGGGCGGGCAGCGCCCGGGCGGTGTGGCCGGCGAGGCCGGCCGCGGCCGTCAGGGTGAAGAAGACCAGGCCGCCGGTTGCGCGGGCGGCGTGCGGGGCGATGAGCCGGGCGAGCGAGGGGCCGAGGGAGGAGTAGAAGCCGCCCAGTGCCCAGGCGGCGACGACGCCGGGCGCGGCGAGCGCCATGGCCGGCCGGGAGGCGGGGGCGACGGTGATCGCGGGGCGCAGTGAGCGCCAGGCGCCGGGGTGGGGGCGGGCGGTCTCGGGGGTGTGCAGGACTGCGGCGGCCTGCGCGGTGAAGAGCAGGAGCAGCAGCAGGTAGACGGTGCGGGTGGGGGCGGGGGCGTACTGCACGAGGGCGGTGGCGGCCAGCACGCCGACCGCCATGCCGGCCACGGGGGTGATGCCGTTGGCGGCCGTCGCCCGGCCCGGACGGTCGGGGTCCTCGAAGTCGAGCAGGGCGGCTCCGGCGGCGCTGGTGGCCACGCCGGTGGCCAGGCCCTGCAGGATCCGGGCGGCGATCAGCGCCGGCACCCCCTGGGCGGTGGCGAAGACGGCCATCGCGACGCCTTCCGCCAGCAGCGCCCCGGCGAGGACCGGGCGCCGGCCCAGGTGGTCCGAGAGCGTGCCCGCGGTCAGCAGTGCCGCCAGCAGGGCGAGCGCGTAGGCACTGAACACGACGGTCAGCGTCATGGCCGAGAAGTGCCATGCGGCCTGGTAGAGCGCGTAGAGCGGGGTCGGCGCGCTGGAGGCGGCCAGCAGGCCGACCAGGACCGAGGCGTGGAGCCGGAAGGCACCGTGGTGGCTCAGCACGGGCAGGTGGCGGGGACGGGACGGCAGGGCTGTGACGCTGGTCATGGAAGCACCTCTGAGCCTTAAGGCGAATGCTTTGCATTAAGCACTCTAGGCCCGCGTCGTCCCGGAACGCAAATATTTAGCTTTTAGGTGGCGAGAGGGGGTGTGGCGCGGCCGAGCACCGCCGCCACCAGATGGCCGGCGTAGGCCGCGGACAGGTCCGAGGGGCGGAACAGGATCCGGTACATCAGGGGGGCGACGACGACGTCCAGCAGGGTCTCCACGTCGGGCACGGCCTCCCCGCGCCCGGCCGCGCGCACGCCGATGGCCTTCAACTGCTCGGCGGCATAGTCGGAGCACCGGGCCGCGTTGCCGTGCTCGGGGTCGCCCAGCAGGGCGTCGCGGATGTACGTGCGGCCGGCCGTCGAGGACATCTCCTCGGCGAACTGCACCGTCCACGCCTCCAGGTCCGCCCGCAGGCTGCCGTGGTCGGCCGGCGGGGCGTCGGGGCGCAACCGCTCGACGGCCACGTCGGACAACAGTTCCCGCAGGTCCCCCCAGCGCCGGTAGACGGTGGACGGCGTGACTCCCGCGCGGGCGGCGATCAGGGGCACGGTGAGCGCGTCCCGCCCCAGTTCCGCCTCGAGATCCCGGACGGCCTGGTGCACGGACTGCTGGACGCGGGCGCTGCGCCCGCCGGGGCGTGTGGTCGCTCGGGCACTCATACGCACAGCTTAATGCGAAGAAGTCGCGTCTGGTGGTGTCGACTCGGGACGTCACTGGCGGCCGTGGCGCCCTACGCCGCCGACCCCGGGCGGTCGGCTACCGCTACCCCGCGGTCACGGCCGTCCCCGGAATGCCGACAGAGCCTTCCACCCGGTCGGCGAGCCCGTAGGCCACCGCCTCTTCGGCGGAGAACCACCTGTCGCGGTCGGAGTCCCTCCTGATGTCCTCGACCGAGCGGCCGGTGCGCTCGGCCGTGATGTCGATCAGCCGCTGCTTGGTGCGCATCAGGTGCTCGGCCTGAATCCTGATCTCGCTCGCCGATCCGCCGAACGCCGGCCGGTGCGCCTCATCTGCTACGGATTCCCGGAGGCCGCCCAGTGAGCGCCGGCAGCACCCGCGAGACGTCGCATCCGACCGAAGCCCCCACGGCCGACTCCCGGCCGTCGCACGGACTGCGGCACTTCACCGCCGTCTTGGCCGAGCCGCGCGTCCGCCGGGCGATGATCGGCGCCTTCGTGGCCCGGCTGGCCCAGGGCATGTACGCGATGGCGCTGCTGCTCCTGCTCCAGCGGCGGCTGGACAGCTTCGCCGTCGCCGGCGCCGTGGTGTCCGGCTTCGGCCTCGCCTCGGCGGTCTCCAGCCCGGCGCTCGGCCGGCTGATCGACCGGCACGGAGCCGTGCTCACGGTCTGCGCCGTGCTGGGGCCGCTGGGAGTGGTGCTGCTGGTGACCGCCGCCGTGTACGGGCAGGTCGCCGGGGTGTGGGCCGGGGCGCTGCTGGCCGGCGCCGCGCAGCCGCCGATCTCCTCGACCCTGCGCGCCCTCGTGGCGGAGACCTTCGCCCGGGCCGAGACCCGCGCGACGGCCTACAGCCTCGACGCGATCAGCACCGAGGTCACCTTCGTGGCCGGCCCCGCCTTGGTCGGCGCCGCCATCGCCTGGGCCGCGCCGGAGTTCGCCCTCCTCGCCGGCGCCGTGTTCACCCCGGCCGGCACCTTCCTCTTTCTCAGCTCCCGCCCGTGCGCCGCCGACCGCGGCCGGCGGCCGGCGAGCCGCGCACCTCGCTGCGGTCCAACCGTACGGTCTGGATGATCAGTGCCACCGCCCTGCCGCAGATGCTCGCCATCGGCATGGTCGAGGTCGGCGCCGCCGCCCGCGCGGTCGAACTGGACAGCCCCGCCGGGACGGGCGTGCTGCTGACCGCCTGGGCCCTCGGCAGCGTCGTGGGCGACCTCGGCTACGGCGCCGCTTCCTGGTCCTGGTCGCTGCGGACCCAGTACGGCCTGCTCATGGCGCTCGGCGGCATCGGGTTCGCCGGCGTCTCCCTGGCCTCCGGCTTCGCCGGGCTGGTGCCGCTGATGTTCGTCGCCGGCCTGGCCATCGCCCCGGCGGCCACCATGGGCGCCACTATCCTCGGCGGCAGCGTCCCGGCCGGCGGGCGCACCGAGGCGTTCACCTGGATGGCCTCCGCCAACGCCCTGGGCGACGCGGCCGGTTACCTGCTGGCCGGTTCGCTCGCCGAGGTCCTCGCCGCCCGCCCGGTCATACTGACCGCCGCCGCCCTGCTGCTGGCGGCCGCGCCGGTCGCGTTCCTCCTGCCGCGCCGCACCGACTGACGGAAATCGTCAACTCGTCCGCGCCGGTACGGTCCTGGGCATCCAGCCGGGCCGGCGCCGGGGCGCCGCCGACCCCTCGGTCACCTCGCCGACGACCCACGCGCCGACGAGGTCCAGCTGCCGACCGTGGCCGGCCTGCGCGAGCAGTCCCCGCGGCACCCGGCCGACCGCGGCCCGGGACGCCTCCGCGACCGCACGGCCGGGTTCGTCCGCGATGCCGGCACCCCAGAATCCGCGCCGCCCGACCACCACCTCGCAGTAGCCGACGTGGCCACGGCCTTCGACGGCCTGCACGCTGACCTCACGGACCGTCGCCGGGACGGCCAGTAGTTCCGACGCCCGCCGGGCGGTCTCCTCCGGGTCCGTCCCGAAGCGGATCCCACCGAACCCGGCGAGCTCGACGGCCGCGCGTCCTCGGCGGCCGTGTTTCAGCCGGGCGCGGAGGGCGTCGTGGTCGTGGGGACGGGCCGGTGGAGCAGGGTGCAGACCGCGCCGCGTTCACCAACGCCTGGCTGGCAGCGCCGACCTTCGGTTCGGCCAGGCCGAAGATGGTGGAGATGAACACCGAGCCGTCCGCGCCGCAACATCGCCCGCCGCATGGTCATCCCGCGGCCCCGACGCGCCGAACGCCCCCGGTGGACCGCCGACCGAGCCGCCGAGTTCCTGCGCTACGCCCACGGTGTCGACCCCCCTCATCACCAACTTCACCGAGCTGCTCATCGGCTCCGGCTGCCGCCGCCGCGAAGCCCTCGTCCTCCACGAGGACGACGCCTACATCGACAAACGCTTCATGTAGATCCGCTGGACGCTCTCAGCCGTCGACAACAACCAGCTCATCTTCACCACGCCCAAGATCCGCTCAAGTCGCAACTGGGACGCCCTCTCCGACCGCGTCGCCGACGCGATCACCGACCAGATCGGCGGCAGCGGGCCCCGGCCGACCCGGAGCCGGGGAAGACGTCCGCGCCAGCCAACATCAACTACCTCCTCATCGAGGGTCTGCGCCGCTCCGGCTTCCCCACCACCGCCGATGAACTCTGCTACCGAACCCTGGCCATGGCGCGCGGCGCCGGCGGCCTCTACGAGTACTGGAACCCCTTGACCGGCATCCGCGCACCCCGCGCGACCCCCGGCTTCGGCTGATCCGCCGCCCTCTTCATCGACCTCGCGGCCGAGCGGTAGCCCACGCCCGACGACTCGCGGCCCCGCCCCGCACGTGGAGCACCTCCCCCGGTCCACGAACTTTCGCCTCAGTGAAGCATGTCCATGTCGCACCACTCCACGTGATCCGCGTCACCCGACCCGCGCCTTGATTGCTCGCCAGGAGTGACGCTAAGGCCACGGAAAGCCACAATCCGCAGAGGGAAAGTCACGCAAAGTAGTCGGGTTCATGATCCCTGAACTGTGATAGACATGAAAAGTCGCGAGGCGGGGGCGAGTTCAGCCCAGTCGCGGACCCACGCAGCAGCCCACAGTGCTTCCCGGTCAGGCCGCACGCGGCATCCCCCAAGTCCACTCGACCCAAGCCCCGCGCACGCCATGTCATGACGCGAACCCGACATCCTTCACCGCAGTACCCGTCATGGAACCTTTCGGGTGGAGTACACATGCAGAACAGCCCCGGCCACGGCAGCATGCCGCTGCGCCGCTTCGGTCCGCCGACGCCCGGAACGGGCGACGCCCGTCGCGCTGCCCTGGTCTGCTTCCCGTACGCGGGAGGAGGGGCGACAACCTTCGCCCCGTGGCGACGCCAACTCCCCGACTGGCTCGACCTCTACGCCCATGTCGCGCCCGGACGCGAGGAGCGCGGGCGGGAGGCCACGCTGGGTTCGGTGGACGAGCTGGTCGCGGATGTCCTGCCGGACATCCTGGCGCTCCCGAAGCCGCTGGTCCTCCTCGGCCACAGCTTCGGCGCCTTCCTGGCCCACGAGTTGACACATCGCCTGACGCAGGAAGGGCGGCCGCCGGCGCACCTCGTCCTGCTCGCCTCCGGCGCTCCGGGGCTGACGGCGCTGCAGCCCGTCGGCAACGACGACGAGATCGAGCAGCTGTGGCGGCGACTGGGCGCGAATCCCGCGGGGCTCGCGCTGCCGGAGTTCCGCGAGCGCTTCTTCCCGGCCCTGCGCGCGGACCTCGGAGCACACGCCGCCTTCCGGCCCCCGCTTCGCCGACCGCCGCTGACCGTGCCGGTCACCGTGCTGTACGGAGACGAGGATCCCGTCGTGACGGGCGACGAGGCGGCGAAGTGGCGGACGTTGTACGCCGGGCCCTTCGACCTCGCCGCGATGCCGGGCGGGCATTTCTTCCCGCAGACTCTGACCGCCACGACGATCGACACGATCCTGCATGCCATCAATCGATAGCAAACGAACTCCGATAACGGCCCGATTCATCCGCAGTGAACTCCGGAGAAGGACCGAACCCCCCTTGATCATTCGATCGGTAACGGATAGGCTACCGAAATCGAATTTCAGATGATACCACAGGGGGAATTTATGCCGACGAGCCCCGACGATCCGGGGACCCTGCATCACCTTTTCGAAGAGTGTGTCCGCCGGGATCCCGAGAATATCGCCCTGGAGTACGAGGGTGAATTCATCAGCTACGGCGAACTCAATCGCCGGGCCAACCGGCTGGCGCATCACCTGAGGGAGGGCTGCGGCGTCCGGCCGGACGACCGGGTGGCCATCCTGGTGCGGCATCCGACGAGCGTGATCGTCGCGGTGCTCGCCACCCTCAAGGCCGGGGGCGCCTACGTCCCGCTGGACCCGGACAACCCGCCGGCCGTGACGCACCGGATCGTCGAGAACGTGGCCCCCCGGGTGATGGTGATCGAGTCCTCGGCGGCAGCGGGTGCGATGTTCTTCGGCGGTGAGCTCTTCGTGACGGACGTCATGAGCGCCGCCCTGGACACCCCGGACGTGGACCCCGCGCCGGCGTCGACGCCCGCGGACCTCGCGTACGTGATCTACACCTCGGGGACCACCGGGACGCCCAAGGGGATCGCCGTCGAACACCGCTCCATCGTCAACACGATCACCTGGCGCAATTCGTATTACGGATTCGGTCCGGACGACGTGACGCTGGCGATTCCGCGGCCGTCCTTCGACAGCTCCGTCGAGGACATCTTCTGCGCCCTCACGGCTGGTTCCCGGCTCCTTACGCCGGACCGGGAGCGGATCACCGACCGGTATTATCTGGTCGAATTGCTGGAGCATCGGAACGTCTCGCATTTCCTCATTACGCCAGCGCTCTACCAACGGCTTCTCCCGGGTATCGACGCGCAGACAACCAAGGCCCTGCGCAGCGTCACGGTCGCCGGGGAACGGTTCACCTCGGGCCTGGTCCGCGAGCATTTCCGGCGCATTCCGGAGGTGGCTCTCCTCAACGAATACGGCCCCTCCGAGAATTCGGTGTGCTCCACCGTCCACCCGCTGCGCGCGACGGACCGGCAGGTGCTCATCGGACAGCCGATCACCAACACCGGGGCGCTCGTGCTCGACGAGGACGGACGAGCCGTGGCCCCCGGCGGGACCGGTGAGCTGTACCTGTCCGGCGCCGGGCTGGCCCGCGGTTACCTGGGCAACCCCGAGCTGACCGCGGAGAGGTTCTTCGTGTCCTCCGCGCCCCCCTTCGACGGCGAGCGCGTCTACCGCACCGGGGACGTCGTCCGGGTGCACGAGGGCGGCGACCTGGAGTTCGTCGAGCGCCGGGACCACCAGGTGAAGATCCGCGGCCGGCGCGTCGAACTCGGCAGCGTGGCCGAGGTACTGGCCAAGGACGACGCGGTCGACCACGTCGTCCTGCTGCGCCACGACGCCGACTCCGAGACGCCCCGGCTGATCGCCTTCGTCGTCGGACCGACGGCGCCGGACGTCGACCGGCTGCGCGCGCTGGCGAAGGACGAACTGCCGGAGTACATGGTCCCGTCGGCGATCATCCCGATCGACGCGGTGCCGCTCACCGGCCACGGCAAGGTCGACGAGACGGCCCTGGCGGCCCGGTACGCGGACGCCACCGGCCAGGCCGGTCCCGCACCGGAGCCCGCGACACCCGTCGAGGCCGCCCTGCTCGAGATCTGGCAGAAGATCTTCGCGCCCCTCGGCATCGGCCTGGACGACGACTTCTTCGAACTCGGCGGCGACTCCCTCAGCGTGATGGACCTGGTGTCCGGCGTGGAGGAGCGACTAGGAGTCCAGCTGGACAACTCCGACCCCTACACCGGAAGGACCATCCGGAGTCTGGCCCGCATCATCGAGAACCTTCAGAACACCAAGGCGGAGACATCTTGAGCACGCAAGGCGGTACTGATTCCATGTTCACGGGCGTCGACTACGACGTGGTCATCGCGGGCGGCGGCCTGGCCGGGCTCTGCCTCGCCAAGCAGCTCCGGGACGCTTACCCCTCGCTCAGCGTCCTCGTCGCCGAGCGCGAGCGGTCGCCGATCCCGCTGTCCGCGTTCAAGGTCGGCGAGTCGACGGTCGAGGTCGGCGCGCACTACTTCGCCTCGGTCATCGGTCTGCGCGACTACCTGGAGGAGCACCACCTGGAGAAGCTGGGTCTGCGGTACTTCTACGGCGACCGCCCCGGCCTCCACCAGGAATCCGAGTTCGGCGTCAACCGCTGGCTGCCGGCCAAGTCCTACCAGCTCAACCGGGGTTCCCTGGAGGAGCACCTGCGTGTGGTGGTGGCCGACGCGGGAGCCGAGCTCCAGCAGGGCGTCCGCGTCCTCGACATCGAGCTCGGGGAGCAGGACGCGCCGCACCGGGTGACCTACCAGCCCGACGGGGAGGGCGAGCAGGAGTCCACCACCGTCACCTGCCGCTGGGTCGTCGACGCCACCGGGCGCCTCCGGCTGCTCCAGCGGAAACTCGGGCTCACCAAGCGCTACCCCAAGCCGCACAACTCGGTGTGGTTTCGGCTCGAGGGACGCCTCGACACCGACCAGGCGGTCGCCGCCGACCACACGGTCTGGCACGACCGCATCCACGAGCCCCGCTGGCACTCCACCAACCACTTCATGTTCGAGGGCGGTTGGGTCTGGGCCATCCCGCTGGCGCCCGACCACACGAGTGTCGGCATCGTGGTGTCCGACGAGCTCCACCCGGTCACCGGGTACAACCGGATAGAGAAGGCGATCGACTTCGTAGCCGAGCGGGTCCCCGGCTTCGAACCCGCCATCCGCGAGCTCCCCGTGCTCGACTTCCGCGTCCTGAAGAACTACAGCCACTCCTCGCAGCAGGTGTTCTCGCACGACCGCTGGGCGTGCGTCGGCGACGCCGCGGTCTTCGCCGACCCCTACTACTCAGTGGGGTCGAACCTGATCGGCTACGCCAACAGCTTCGTGACCGAGATGATCGGCCGCGACCAGGCCGGCTCCTTCGACGACGGCTTCGTCCGGTACGCCAACCGCTGGTTCCTCTCGCTGGCCGAAGGGCTCACCCTGAACATCCAGGGTTCCTACCCCTTCCACCACAACCCGATGATCATGTCGCTGAAGACCATCTGGGACTACTACGTGGGTTGGGCGTTCTCCGACCCGCAGTTCTACGGCAAGACCTTCCTGGACGAGTCCGCCAGCACCACGCTCAGCTCGCTGGGCGCCCACGTGGTGGCGACCCAGGGCGCCATCATGAACCTGTTCAAGGCCTGGTCGCCCGCTTACCGGGGCGTCTTCGAGTTCGACTACATCGACTACTACGACGACCTCCCGACGCTCGCCCGCCTCTTCGTCCAGAACCTGCCCGGCCCCACCACGCCCGCCTTCGGCGAGGTGCTGACCAGCGTCCGCGACGGCATCGACCGCATCGAGGAGCTGGCCCACGTCATCTTCTACCTGGCCCTGGAGGACGCGCTGCCCGAGCAGCTGGAGGCCGTGCGCTCCCGCGGCTGGCTCAACGTGTCGGCCATGAGCCTGGACCCGGAGCGCTGGGAGAAGGACGGCCTGTTCGCTCCGAAGAGCCACCCCCGCCTGGACGAGGTCAAGGTGCTGGAGGAAGAGCTGCGGCGGCTGTACCGCGACTCGTCGAACATCGGGCAGTAGCCCGGTGGCGCGGTGGAGCAGTGGAGCAGTAGTGCGGTAGAGCACGACAGAACACGACAGGGGGATCGCCCTGGGTGGCCCAGCCGCCCGGGGCGGTCCCCCTGTTCGTCGTCGGGTCGTCCGGATCCCGGGCCCCCACGGTGCCGGCCCGCTCGGCGACGCGCTGCACGCCCTGCAGGCCAAGGTCGGCCCCGGCTTCGTGCTGACCATGGCCCCCGAGACCATCGGGATGTACAG